>JAOXSH010000139.1 GCA_025800145.1 Cohaesibacter sp. | reverse complement strand
TGCAATGCTTGCAGCAATGGGCAAGCTTGAGTTAAAGACTAGGACGTAGACTCATAAATGTGATGTATTTGGCGCTTAAATGGCCGCGCTCTTGCTTTGTCATTCCCTTGGGTTGGTGGACGGCAAGGTGCAAAGCAGAGTGTTCGAATGGGCAACCAGCCCATCCTGCACACTTTTGCGTGGGATATCGGGCCATTTATGCCGTTGGTATTAAGCGCCAAATACACCAGATTTATGAGGTTACGTGCTAACCATTTATTGAAATAATTTTCATGCCTGAAAATCAGGGGCTTGTTTTTATTCCCCTTTTTGGTTTTAGGCCCGATTGAAAAGATGACAGAGGCAAGGCCGGTTTTCATCTGCAAGTTTCACAGCCTGTGATGCTGGGCTTTTTGTCCAGACCCAAGATGTCGCTACCGCATTATGTGGCCTCATCGTTCATTCAAATACACCAAATTTATGAGGTTACGTCCTAATCGAACTATAGAGTTAATAATTTTAAAGGAATGATATTATGACATTGATTGATGACACCAGAGCTATTCTCACACGTCTTGCCCAGAAGGGATGGTTGCCTGTCTTTCATGCGATTGGCGTTGATCCGCAAGCCGAAGATTTGAGATCAAACCTTTTGACACCAATTGTCAGTGCAGCAGGCTTTCAAAGTTTGCCCGGCTTTGAAGATCTTGCCCTTGATGCTTCTCAGCCAATTCATCCTGGCTCTCCTGCACGAAGTTTGCTTTATCATGCATTGGCGTCTCCCTCTCTTGTGACATCAACTGACGGCACCCCGCTGGAGGCGTTTCCGACAGCGGCTGATCTTGATATCATTGAAAATCTGGTTTTTGGTATCCAGCCCATCCGGATTGCAGATATCCTGTCTCGTTTTGCGGGCCATCATATTGCTGTTGGTGTGTTTGCACGCGAATATAGATCCAAAGCCACTACGACACATGCCCATCATGCTGACATGGTTTATTCACGCTGTGGCATATCAAGGGTTGGCACCTTGCCGGAACATTGGGATGGACGAAAGCGGGCTTATTCCCCGTTGGAATCTGGCGATGATCCGTTTGCATTCAGGACTTTGCCCTGCCGATATGGTGTTTATATTGCGGTTCAAATGATGGGAGATGCCGCTAAATCCTTGCCTTTCAAATTTGATCGAACATTTGATGCTTTTCGAAGCTTTTCCGATGTGATGGTGCGGCCACAGGCGCAAAAAAGCGATGCAGAGGAACAATTCTGGGTGCCCGTTCATAAGCTGTTTTCGGGGACTGAATGTCTTCTTGGGCATGATTTGGACGTGTCTTTGTTGCATACTCATATCAATCAAAAATTGAAACGGATACATGCGCATAATCTGGGGCAATCCAGCCTGTTTGATTCTGGCTTTGAGGAGCCACAAATTAGCAATGCCCCTTTCAAGATTGATCAGGAGTTGGCTGCGTTTCTTTCAGATTCCGACAGTGGTCCGGGGGTTTTGAATGCCGTGCCAAAGACGGGATTGGTGGAGCGCACGGTCGATGCAAATGGTCCCATTGGGGTGAATATACCACCCAATGGTGAATTTGATGCCGCTTTTAATATTCCTGCTCTTGGAAGAGCGCACCGCGCTCCTGAATATGTCCATGCAAGATTGCGCCTGCAAAAAAACGGCAAGACAGAAGATCTCAATAAATTTGAGGGTGTCAAGGCAATCGTTGACAGTGGCAGGGTTGGCACTGTCAATCCTTATACAGCCCAGCATTTTACAGATTTTACGGCAGATGGCTGGATATCAGCAGATTTGTCTGGAGCGCCGAGTGAATTGGATCGACATATTCCTGCTTATTCAATTGTGGCCGCACCGGATTTTTATCCCTATGTCAGCCAATCAGATCTTCTGGATTGGTCAATGAATGTTCGCTCGCAAATCAGAAGACGCTTTTGGCGCGCTCCCCCTCTTGCCTTATGTGACCAGCGTTCGGCTCCCAATTTGAGATTGCGCGAGGATGGTGCCCCCTTTGTGCCGGAAGACAAAACGATCTCGGCCATGGTGGGGCTTACCACGTCACAGTCAACGGCTGGCAATTCTGGCTCTGCGATGAAAGTCAATCGCACAACTTATATGCCAGATGGTGCGGCAGGCTTTTATGCTCCGGGCTGGGATACCAGCACAGATATTGATGAAGAGACTGGCGAATTGTATCTGGCGGCTTATGGCCTTGGAAGTCCTTTCCCGGAAGATGCAAAATTATGCGCTGCAATTTCGGCCTTTTGGCCTGCGGTGGCCCCTGATACCGCCAGATCCTATGGGGCGCCGGGACGCCCGCCAATCGCACCAATGGTTGACAGCGAGATAGGCATTGGCGGGACGCATCCATGGGATGGCGTGCAGCCGCCACATGTTGTTGTTGAGGATGGCACGCTCTTTTTGGAAGAAGAGAATTATATGCATATCGATTATGTCAAGTCCGCCGAAAAAGGCCTTTTCACCATGGCGCAAACCATGCTGGTGGATCAGGAAACTTATCAGGCGCGCATATTGGCGACCCATCGCATGTTTATGATGCTTGAACAGGTATTTAACAGCAGCAATTTGCGTATGCTGTCTTTCGCAAGGGCGGCCAGCGATGATGGAGACCTGCTTCATGTTCGGGCCAATATTTTGGCGTTGAAGGAACAGACACATAAATTCTCCATGCTGCAAACAGATGGCAGCGGGCCTTTGTTCCAAGATAGTGCGGACAATACAAGATGGCTCAAACGCAGCAGAATCCGCAACCGACTGGACATAATGGTCGATGATATCGGGCAAATCGCATTCAGGCTCAATGATGGAGACTGGCAAGCGGCACCGGTGAGTTAATCAACGTGACAAACCGCATGACCATTATCGGGGCGGGTGTGGCCGGTCTGGCAGCTGCTATAGCGGCGTGCCGGGCCGGGTTTGATGTGCGGGTTTTTGAGCGCTCATCAGGGCTGACGCATCAACCCGGAGAGACGCTGCATCCCGGTATTGAACCTTTGCTTGAGATGCTTGGTGTGTGGCAGAGGGTTGCGCAAAGCGCATCCTACCGCCATCTGGGCATTCGCACACGCAACGAAACGGGATATGTTGATCGCCAATATGGAGACACGGATGGCACCCCATGGCGCGGGCTTCAAATTCAGCGCTTGGCATTGAAGCAAATTCTGCTGGAAGAAGCCCAAAAGCTTGGCGCGCACTTTTGCTTTGCTGCTGGTCCCATACGTATCCTTCAGGCCGAAGGGGATGATCTTATCTTATCTGTGGGTCATGCGCATCATTGCACACATTGGGTATTGGATGCATCAGGCCAATCCAATTGGCTGCGTAAACATGACCGATCCACATATGAGAGCGCGACGAAAAAGCTGTCTGTCTGCTATGGATATAGTGCAGTTGATGACAGCGAAGTGGAAAAGGATTGGCCGGAAATTCACCCCTCCAGCACTGGCTGGATCTGGAAGGCTTTTATCAGCAAAGATCAAATTGCATGGGCAAGGCTTACGATCGGCAAGCCAGAGATTGATCCGCTTTTTAAGCACCGCACTGGCGTGGCAGATGCCACTTGGAAGTTATCAAAAAGGCCGGTTTCAAAAAATCTGTTCCGCATAGGAGACGCCGCCTTTCGCATGGATCCCTCGACCGGAAAAGGGGTCTTGCGCGCCATTATGTCTGCGATGATGGCGGTTCATCTGGCCAGGCACCATCATATGAGTGATTTGGCATATTGCGAGATCGAACGCACCTATACCAAATGGCTGAGTGGTTGGTTTTGGTCCGATTTCAAAGAAATCAGCCCTACAGCCCCTTGGATGCGGCTGTAGGGGGATGCGCCTGTAGGGGGATGCGGCTGCAGGGGGAAAGAACGGTTGGCATTCATTGTGCCACCCAACAAATGCCAGCCCTATAAAAAAACAGCCTCAGATCCTTGATCGGATCGAGGCTGTTTGTTGTATTTTGCAGTGCTCTTCATGCCGTTGGTATTATGTGTTGAATTTGAACAGCATGACGTCGCCGTCTTGCACCACATATTCCTTGCCTTCGTCGCGGGCTTTGCCTGCTTCTTTGGCGGGGCTTTCTCCGCCCAGCTCGACATAGTCGCTATAGGCAATGGTCTGGGCGCGGATGAAGCCGCGTTCAAAATCGGTATGGATGACACCGGCGGCCTGTGGGGCTTTGGAGCCGTTGGTGACGGTCCAGGCGCGGGTTTCTTTTGGTCCGGCGGTGAAATAGGTGATCAGCTGGAGCAGATCATAGCCAGCGCGGATCATGCGATCGAGGCCCGGCTCTTCCAGTCCCAATGTTTCGAGAAATTCTTCCTGTTCTTCATTGTCGAGCTGGGAGATTTCGGCCTCAATGGCGGCAGAAATGACCACGGCCCCTGCGCCCTGTTTCTTTGCCATGTCCTCAACGGCGGCAGAGAAGGCATTGCCCGTTCCTGCGCTTTCCTCATCGACATTGCAGATATAGAGAACGGGCTTTGTGGTGAGCAGGTTCAGCTCACGCACCGCTTTTCGCTCATCGGGGGAGGTGTCCAGCATACGGGCGGGCTTGCCGTCATGGAGCAATTCCAGAATGCGATCCATCAGGGCGGCTTGTGCCTTGGCCTCTTTATCGCCGGTTTGTCCCTTTTTGCGCAAGGCTGTGACGCGGCGTTCCAGACTTTCCAGATCAGAGATCATCAATTCGGTTTCGACGGTCTCTGCATCGGTTACCGGATCGATTTTTCCCTCAACATGGGTGATGTCGTCATCTTCAAAGCAGCGCAACACATGGACGATGGCATCCACTTCGCGAATGTTGGCCAAAAACTGGTTGCCGAGGCCTTCGCCTTTGGAGGCACCACGCACGAGACCCGCAATATCAACAAAGGTCAGGCGGGTGGGGATGATTTCCCTGGAGCCTGCAATGGCGGCGATTTTCGTCATGCGGGTGTCTGGCACGGCGACATCGCCCGTATTGGGCTCGATGGTGCAGAAAGGATAATTGGCGGCCTGTGCGGCTGCGGTTTTGGTCAGGGCGTTGAACAGGGTGGATTTGCCGACATTGGGCAGTCCCACGATACCGCATTTGAAACCCATGGGGTCAGTCCTTCTGCTTGGAAACCAGTTTCATCAGGGCTTCTGCCATGGCATTTTTAGGGGCCGGGGCAGGATTTGTCTGTGATGTCTGTTTGGTTTTTGGATTGGAATCTGTGCTGTCATCAGATGCTGCCTCATGCCTTTGTGGGCTGGGCGCTTCTGTGGCGGTTGGTTTTTGCTTTGGTTTCTTCTGGGCTTTGGGGGCAGGCGGGTTCAGGCGTTTGGAGACATCGGTCAAATAGCGGCCCATATCGCCGCCCAAAAGGCTGGGCGCAGTGAAGGCGAGGGCATCCAGCATGGGATCGAGCCAGTCTTGATCGGCTTTTGCAAAATCGCCCAAGACCCATTGTGTCACACGGTCCTTGCCGGGATGGCCAATGCCAAGGCGGATGCGGTGATAGTCGTTGCCAATGTGATTGCCTGTGGAGCGCAAGCCATTATGGCCCGCCGCCCCGCCGCCAAGTTTGGCTTTGATTTTGCCGGGGTTCAAATCCAGCTCATCATGAAAGACAAACACATCTTTTGGGGGGATTTTGTAAAAGCGACAGGCTTCTGCAACCGCACGACCGGATTCGTTCATATAGGTGGTTGGTTTGAGCAGAAGGGCTTTTTTGCCTGCGATCAGGCCTTCGCTGATGTCGCCCTGAAACTTTTTGCGCCAAGGGCCAAAATTATGCTGACGGGCAATTTCGTCAAGGGCCATGAAGCCGATATTGTGACGATTGTTAGCATATTTGGGCCCGGGATTGCCAAGTCCGACAAGCAGATACATGGATGTCCTCCCGGGCCCTAAAGCTGTGGGGATGCTTACTCGGAAGCTTCCTCTTCGCCTTCGCCTTCGCCGTCTTCTTCATCATAGCCAGCAGGGGCTGCAATGGTGGCGATGGTGAAGTCACGATCGGTGATGGTTGGGGTCACGCCTGCCGGCAGTTCAACCGCAGAGACGTGAATGGAATCGCCGATGTCAGCTGTTGCCAGATCCACGGTGATGGATTCTGGAATATCAAGGGCTGGGCATTCCACTTCGATTTCACGACGAACAATGTTCAGCGCGCCGCCACGTTTCAGGCCGGGGCTGGTTTCTTCGTTGATGAAGTTCACATGCACACCAACGGTGATTTTGGTGGACTTGGACACGCGCAAGAAGTCAACATGCATTGGGAAATCGCGCACAACATCCAGCTGGTAATCACGAGGGATGACGCGGATTTTTTCGCCATCAACATCGATGGAGAGAATGTGGGACAAAAAGCCGCCTTTTTGGATCTGCAACTCTGTTTCCTTGAAAGGAAGAGAGATAGAGATAGGCTCTTTTTTATCGCCATAGATAACAGCAGGAACGCGACCAGCGCGACGCAGTGCGCGGGCAGCCCCCTTACCGGCTCGCTCACGGCGTTCAGCTTTGAATTCAAATTCAGCCATAGGACTTCTCCTAAAAAATCAAAAAAAGGGTCGCGAAACGACCCATTTGCTGCAACTCCTCCAAGGGTGTAGAGGCAGCAAGCAGGCTTATAGGGCAAAGACAAAGGGAATGCAAGGCTTTGAAAGCCTGAAAAAGCAGGATTTTCAAGGGCGAAAAGGGGGGGAGATTGAGGTTTTGGGTTGCTGGGTTGCTGGGTTGGTAAAAAGGGGGTGGGTTGGTGCTATCAGGCTTTTGAGATTATCAGAAGGATAAATTTGTAAAGAAGGGAGGGGCGAACTTATTCAGGATCAACAATATTTGCTTTTGTCTGCTATTTCCTACCGATTTCCCTGTGGTAGACTTGAAAACAAAAACCAGCGCGCGCCAAACCCGCCGTGGCTTCCCTACCGATTTCCCTGTGGTAGACT
>JAOXSH010000130.1 GCA_025800145.1 Cohaesibacter sp. | reverse complement strand
CAATTCAATGCAAAAGGTTCGCATCAAAAAAGAAAATGCCCCGGCATTGTCCGTCGAAAGATACCTTCTCAGTAAACCATTTCAAAGCATCCTATGGGTCAATCTTTTATGCCGTTGGTATAAAACATAGAGCGTAATGTTAGAGTCAAGAACAGAAAAGGCCGGGAAATCCCGGCCTTTTTGCATGTGAGTGCCTTAATCTCTGGATAAGGCATCCAGAACACGCACCCAGGATCGAATGCCCTTGTGATAGCTCCCAATATTATATTTCTCATTGGGAGAATGAATATTGTCATCATCCAGACCAAATCCAATCAGCATGGAATCCATATCCAGAATATCCTTGAACTCTCCAACAATGGGAATAGAGCCGCCCATACCCATCATCAAGGCCTCTTGCTTCCATTCCTCTTTCAAAGCTTGCGCTCCTTTTTGGAGGGGCGGATAATCTGGCGAAAGACTGTGGGCAGGGCTGGCACCATGATCGATAAAATCAACGCTGCAATCATTTGGTACACGATCCCGCACAAAGGTGCGGAATGCCGCGCGAAGTTTCAAAGGTTCCTGCTTGCCAACCAAACGGCAGGATATCTTTGCAGAGGCTTTGGAGGCGATCACAGTTTTAAAGCCATCCCCACTATAGCCACCTGTAATGCCGTTAAATTCGCAAGTCGGGCGGGCATTGACCAATTCATACACACTATAGCCAGCCTCACCGGCAGGAAGGGACAGCCCAATATCTGCTAAAAATGCCGCGCCATCAAAGGGCAAGGCATCCCATTGCGCTTTTACCTCAGCGGAGAGTTCTTCCACACCATCATAAAAGCCCGGAATGGTCACACGTCCCTGATCATCATGCAAATCGGCAAGAATATTGGCCAGAATTTTAATCGGATTGGCAGCAGGCCCACCATACATGCCAGAATGCAAATCGCGATTGGCGGCTGTGATGACAATCTCTTCGCCCAGCAAACCCCGCAACATGGTGGTAATGGCAGGTGAGGAGGGGCCAAACATCGTGGTATCGCAAACCAGTGCCAGATCTTTGGAAAGCTCGGCTTTATTCTCCTTCAAAAAGGGCACCAGACTGGGAGAACCACTTTCCTCTTCCCCTTCAAAGAGAATGGAGACCGCAATCGGTAAGGTGCCACGCACAGCATGATAGGCCCGGCAGGCTTCCATAAAGGTCAGCAATTGCCCCTTATCGTCAGAGCTGCCGCGCCCGGTCATGACCTGAACCCCATGTCTCTCGGTGATCTGCGGATCAAATGGATCTGTCTCCCATAAACCCAGCGGATCAACGGGTTGCACATCATAATGGCCATAAAACAGAACATGCGGCCCGGATTTATTCTCATTATCCTTGGCATGACCCACCACCATAGGATGGCCTGCCGTTGGACGAACCGCTGCCTCAATGCCAATATCATTCAGCTCTTTTGCCAAATGCTCTGCCGTTTTCTGGCACTCTTGCTGATAGGCTGGATCCGTTGAAATGGATTGAAAACGCACCAGCGCCTTCATGCGCTCCAAAGACGCATCAAGATTGGCATCGACATGAGACAAAACAGCATCAAGAGTGGACATGCATGAATCCTTGGCTAAATATTGGGAGGGCGCATTGAAGTGAGTGTTTAACTTAACAGTCTCAACAATCGCAAACCAGTCCAGAGGCAACCAGATCCACAATAGGCAAGCCCAAAAGCCAAAGAGGGGCAAGCTGCGTCGATCTGTCATAGTATTAATTTCATAAATTCGAATTTTAAAATTTAAAGTATGATAAAACAAGAAAGAAGAGAGATGCGGCTTTTTGACCGGGGGTTGCCCATCTGCAAAAGGCTGACAAGCTGCATGGACGAATGCTGCCTGTCTGAAACTGGTCCTTTGCTTTTGAGAGACCCCAGCTAAAAAATCCCAAGGTCGCTGTCTTTCTCGGTCCAAAATATGACGAGAAGGGATGATAATGTCCGACATCAAAGACGAGCTGTTTCGCCCATCGCGACGGGATATATTCAAACTTGCCGCAGGCTCCGGCCTCTTGGCAGGCGTTGCAGCAACAACAGGGGCAAAAGCGCAAACAAACACCAAAGCACATATTGTCATTGTCGGAGCGGGCGCAGCAGGTCTTGCCGCTGCCAACCGACTGGCAGAGCGCTTGAACGGTGCAAAAATCACCCTGATTGATGGACGCAAACGTCATCTCTATCAACCCGGCTTCACATTAATCGCAGCGGGCCTGAAACCTGCTGGTTATTCTGTCTCGGCAACCAAAGACTGGTTGCCCAAAGGGGCAGAGCTTATAGAAGAGGCCGTTGCAGAATTTGATCCCGACGCCAACAAGGTCATAACCACATCAGGCAAAAATGTCTCCTATGATTATTTGTTGGTGACAGCGGGGTTGAAGTTGGACTTTGACGCCATTGAAGGCTTTGAGCGCAGTTTGATTGGCAAAAATGGCATTGGTGCTGTCTATGCCGGACCGCAAGAGGCCGAAGCCACTTGGCGGGAAATGGATCGCTTCACAAATCAGGGCGGTATTGGTCTCTTTTATCGTCCGGCAACGGAAATGAAATGCGCCGGCGCGCCGCTGAAATATACTTTCTTGACCGATGACCGCGCCCGCCGCAAAGGCAATCGCGGCAAGGTGGAATTGCATTATGCCGCCCATGGCAAAGCTTTTTTCTCTGTTCCGATCGTGAATGAGAAAATCCGTATGCTGTTTGAAGATCGACAAGTGAAGCCGGTCTATCATCATGTGCTCAAAGCCATCGATCCGGGTAAGAAAGTTTGCACATTTTCCACCCCGGACGGCGACAAGCAAATGCCTTATGACTTTACCAATGTAATCCCGCCAATGCGCGCACCAGATGCCGTCAGGTTGTCTCCTTTGGCATGGCAAACAGGCAAATGGGCGGCAGATGGCTTTGTTGAAGTCGATAAATATAATCTGCGTCATGCACGCTACGCCAATGTCTGGGCTATTGGCGATGTTGCAGGCGTGCCAAAAGGCAAAACAGCCGCCTCTGTCAAATGGCAAATACCTGTCGCGATTGACCATTTGATCGCTGATATTGAGGGCAAAACATCCACCGAGCTTTATAATGGTTACACATCCTGCCCATTGATCACAAAAATTGGGCGGGCCATGCTGATTGAATTTGATTACAAAAACAATCTTACCCCTTCTTTCCCCGGTGTTATTGCCCCGCTTGAAGAGCTGTGGATCTCGTGGCTCATGAAAGAAATCGCTCTCAAAGCCACATATCTTGCCATGGTGCGTGGCCGGGCTTGATTGGGTGCTTCAACCAGAAAACAGATATCGGGATGAGGAAGATTAGAGATGAAAGAACTGACATTATCCACCATGCTGGCCGTCTTTGAAGAAGTGTTCGGGATGGGCTTATTTTGGGCCATGGTGATAATGGCCATCATTGGCCTTTTTGCCTTTTTGTTGATCGTGATGAAAGAGCGCAAACTTGAATCTGCCCGTTTCTTGCGCTCTGAAATTATTGGCCTCGCGGGGGGATTTCTGGCCATCTGGTTTGTTCAGGCAATCACCTCATCCGGCTATTCCGACATTGGCGGGCCTGTGGATTTGATTATCCTGCTGCTCATTTGGTTGGCAGGGGCGATTGGCACAGTCATGACCGCTTATATATTACAAGGCTTATGGGGCGCAGCAAAGAAGACTTAAAAATCTGAAGTAAAATATAAAATCTGATGATGAAAAGAAGGGCGGTCAGATAAAGCGATCGCCCCTTTTATGAGTCTACGTCCTAAAGACAAGAGCGGCTATCTCTTAGTGCCCGATTTAAAAGTCTCCGAGTGAGACTTTTAAATCGGGCACTAAGAGATAAGACGACAAAGCACAAAATTCAGAATAGTCCCAAGCCAGCTGGGTATTTTTACCCGTTCCAATGATCAGGTGGCGACACCCAATATTGAATATCATGTGCAGCCCCTATCGCTGGATAAATTTGGCGATCCTTTGCATGATTTTCCGGCCGCTTTTTGTTTTGAGTTATGCGTTTTTTAGCGCCAAGACAGGAAGAATGTCTCAGCCCTGCCAATCAGCCAGGCAAAACACAGGCCCATGATGGAGAGCATGGCGACGCCCGCAATCAGCTGGTCTGGTGCAAAGAGACTGCCTGCCAAAAGGATATAAGCACCGATGCCAAATTCTGCGCCAATCATCTCGGCGGCGACCAGCAAGATGATGGCGATGGAAGCGGAAATTCTGCACCCGGACAAGATGGCGGGCAAGGCACCGGGTAGGATGATCTTTCGGATGATAGAGGATCGTGAGAGGCCAAAGGACTGGCCCATACGGATCAGGCTGCGATCCACATTATCTACCCCGCCATAGGTGGCGATGACCGTGGGAAAGAAGGTTCCGAACAAGATAGTGGCAACTTTGGAGCCTTCGCCGATGCCAAACCAGATGATGAAAAGAGGCAGAAGGGCAATTTTGGGAATTGGGAAAATAGCCGAGACAAGCGGCGATAGTCCGGCGCGGGCAATGGATGACAGGCCGATGAGCAAGCCGACCATAATGCCCAACGTGCTACCAAGGGACCAGCCGATGATCAAGCGCTGCAAAGAGGCTGATAAATGGGTCCAGAGCATACCGGAGCGTGCCAATTGCATGAAGGCTTCAAAGGCCTCGGAGGGAGCGGGGAGAACCAGATTGGAGATGAAGCCGGTTTTTGAGCCAAGCTCCCACAGAGCAATGAGGCAGATAAAAACCACCGGGCTGATGAGCTTGAGGGATTTTGTTTGAAAGCCACCGCCGCGAAAGGGCACTTTGGCTTTTTGATTGGCAGAGAGAGGCGGGGTTTGGTTAGCCATGGACCAGCTCCTTATCGGCGGCGCGGGCTTCTTCGCGCATGATGGACCAAAGCTGGGCTTGTTTTTCTGCCAAATGTTCGGTGTGATCTTTGCGCTCGTTCAAAGGCAAATCAATTTCGACAATTTCCCGGATTTTGCCGGGACGGCGGGATAAAACGACGATTTTATGACCCAGCCGCACGGCCTCATTAAGGTTATGGGTGACATAACAGGCGGTGAAGCGGTCACGCTGCCACAGATCCATGAGATCATCCATCAGCAATTCGCGGGTTTGGCTGTCCAGTGCCGACAAAGGCTCGTCCATCAGCATCACGGCCGGGCGGACCGCTAAAGCTCTGGCAATGGCGACCCGTTGTTTCATGCCGCCAGAGAGCTGGCGGGGCAGGGCATTGGCAAAGTCGCTTAAATTGGTGCGGGCCAGAACATCGGCAATGATAGGGTCTGCCTTTTTTCCCTTGATGCCGTGATCTTCCAACACCAATGAGATATTGCCGCGCACAGAGCGCCATGGCAAAAGGGCAAAATCCTGAAAGATATAGGTCAGCGGATTGAGACTGTCTTTGGGGGCTTCGCCCATTTGAAGGACCTGACCATGATCGGGGCGTTCCAGACCGCCAATGAAGCGCAAAAGGGTTGATTTGCCGCATCCCGATGGGCCGACAATGCAGATAATTTCGCCATCTTTGATGGTCAGATTGATGTTTTGTAGGACCGTGACATCGCCATATGTATGGGAAATATCCTCAAGATGTAGATCCATGGTCCGTCCTTTTTGATTGCCTATGCTTCGTTCGTCTGGCGAATGCAAAAAGGGATCTGACAAGATGTCAGCCCCCCTGTTTCTTTATGTTGTCGGCTTAGTAGGTTTCGACAAAGCTGTCATCGACCAGCATGTCGATGGTGATGTCTTTGGAGACCAGACCTTCGGACTGGAACCATGAGAGCTGATCTTTCACATTGGTGACATTGAGCTTTGCGTCCTTGTTGATGCGCATGGCACCATTGCGAATGGAAGGCGCTGCTTTTTCGTAAGGGCGCGAGGTATAGACATATTTATGAATCAGTTTGACCATGTCTTCTGTTGCTTGATCGCCTGCTGTTTTGTCTACCAGAGCGGCATTGAAATCGTCAGCGCCTTTTGAGAAAGCGGTGAGGAATTTCTTAACCAGTTCTTTTTGGTCTGCAGCATTTTTGGCGGACGTAAAGACGGTGGTGACTTGGTAATCTGGAATATAATCTGCAATCTTGCCGATAATCTCAACTGTTGGGGCTTTGCCCAAACCTTTGGCAATATGGGGGACGATGGACCATGCATCAATCTGCTCGGATTTTAAAGCACCGATGATGGCACCGACTTTTTGCAAAGGCTTGACCTTGATTTCTGATCCGGCAAAGCCTTCTTTCTGGGCAATTTTATGGGCCATATAATGGAAAGAGGAACCGGCCTGAGTGATGCCATAGCTATGGCCTTTGAGGTTGGCCGGGCTTTTCAGACCTGCATCAAAGGCTTTTTTGGAGGCCAGGATCATCTGGCCATCAATGCCTTTTTCCTCATGCAGGGCTCCGCCAATCACTTTGATGGCTCCTTTTTGGGCCAGATTGATCAGGCCACCTGATATGGCTGTTACGCCAAAGTCCACATCACCGGATGCGATGGCAACGGCCATTGGCTGGGCCGCTTGAAAGAATTTGAACTCGACCTCAAGGCCTTGCTCTTTAAAATAATCGCGCTCAAAGGCGACAAAGCTTGGGGCATGTGAGGTGAAGCGCAAAGCGCCAACGGTGATTTTATCCGTAGCATTGGCGAGTGTTGCGGTTGCGGCAAAGCTGGCTGCGGTGATGGCACCACCAAGTACAAGGTTTGTTACTTTTCTGCGTGTGAGTGTGAACATGATTATCCTCCCCGGATGGATCCTGTTTTGATCGGTGAATGTTTGATCGTGTTTGTCAGGCTAGTGAATAATGAGCTGCTGCAAGAGAGAAACGGCCTCTTCTTGCTGTTTTGCCAAAATGGCTGCGACCAGCTTGTCGACCAAGCTCAGGGTATGATCAAAATCCAGCACATCTTCGCGTAAAGCGGCCAAGCGAAAGCGGCGGCTTTGTTCGAATAGGCTGTTTTGAATTTCCATTAGGCGTGGTGAGCGACTGGCTTCAATCAGGCAGATATGAAACTGGCGATTGGCTTCGTCCCAATCCAGAGCAAATTCCGTTGGATCTTGCTGCAATTGTGCTGTGATGGCTTTTAAGGCATGGTGAGAGGCCATAATGCGGCCTTCCCATTGCAAGTCGCCGTGTTCCATGGCCCAGCGCAAGCCGGTGGTCTCTATTTCCCGGCGCAGGCGGATGATGTCTTGCTGATCATCTTGTGTTGCAGAGCTGACACGAAAACCACGTTGTGCCGAGGCTTCTACAAGCCCTTCATTGGAGAGCAGGCGCAAGGCTTCTCTCAGGCTATGAGCACTGCCGCCATAGCGATCACGCAAATCTGCAATTTTTAGCTTGGTGTCTGGTGGCAGAACGCCAAAGGAGATATCACGTCTGACCTGATTGGCCAGAAGATTGACCACTGTTGCAGATTCTTCTTTTTGTCGTCCAAACAACGGTATCTCCAAAATTTAGAAAAATTTTCAATATTTTATAGGCTTAGAAAGGGAGTGCAAGCAAATTATTTTGTGAGTGATGATTAATCTATCGAGATAACTCTTTATGACAATAAGAGAATAATGAATAAGCCTATATGTTAACCCAGATAAATTGCAGATTTTTAGAAGATTTGTAAATACGAAAAAACAGGCATATCCCTATCTGTTTATCCGGTCATATGGGGTAATCTTTCATGCCGTTGGTATAAGGTCGGATATGCGGCCTAAAAGTCTCATCAAGAGACTTTTGAAACGGGCACTGAGGGCTTTGGGCGCTTGGATGCTCTGTTTGTTTTCAAAGCTTTTTATAAAAATACGGGTGAGGTTGACGATTTTCCCATCCCCTTTGTTCCAGCTCTGGCGTGCAAGTGGGATCGATTGCTGGCCAGCCAACACATAGATAGGCAATGAGAGACCAATGATCGGGGACATTGCAGGCATTTTTGACGGTTTGGGGATCGAGGATAGAGACCCAGCCAACGCCCAGTCCATGGGTGCGGGCGGCCAGCCAAAAGCTGTAAATGGCGGTGACAACTGAATAATTGAGCATTTCCGGCATGGATTGTTTGCCCAAGCCATTGCCTTTATCCGTTTCATCATCGCAAAAAACGGCAAATTGCACCGGGGCTTGTCGCAGGCCTTCCAGTTTTAAACTGGTATAAAGTTGGCGTTTTTCGCCTTCATAGGCTTGTAAGGCTTGCGCGTTGCAGTCTTCAAAAGACTGGATGATGCGGGCGCGGCGCGTTGGGTCTTGCAATTCCACAAAACGCCATGGCTGGCTGAGGCCGACAGAGGGCGCGAGATTGGCCATGCTGAGGCAGGCTTGGACAAGATCGGCAGGGACGAGGCCTGTTTCAAAGTGACGGATGTCTCTGCGCCAGCGCAGCAGGTTTTCAAACTGGTCCCGAAAGCTCTGGTCAAAATCAGGCGATGGCGTCCGTATCTGGTCCATTGATTGTCTTAAAGCCTCTTTATTGTGTTGTTCTGTCGGCTGTTTATTTTTGCCCTTCATGCTGGGCATGTTTTTGATCCATTTCGGCAAGAATTGCGGCGATTTGATCATTCAGGCTATCGATCAGAAACATCGGCGCGTGGCCTTGGCCCTCCACCTCGATCCATTGGCAATCTGGGTGTTGTTCGGTCATGGCTTGTGCCGTTTCACGGGTTAGAATATCGGAATGTTCGCCCCGCAGGACCAGAACCGGTGCATGAGACATGGCCATGAATTGCGGCCATGCATTGGGAAGAGGTTGGCTGAGATCGACTGTTTCCAGTGATTTGACGATGGCAATATCAAAATCGCGGGCCGGTTTGCCATCTTCTTCCTTAAAGGTCATATGGGCAAAGGCTTTCCATTGCTCTTCGCTTAATGCCGGGAACATGCCAAAATTTGCATCCTTGATATAGTCGATGGCTTCGTCCCAATTTGTGACGGGTTTTGCCTTGCCAAGATAGGTTTTAATGCGGGCAAGGCCTTGGGCGTTGATTTCTGGTCCAATATCATTGAGGACTGCTCCGGCAATGACGCCGGGGCGCAGAGCTGCAATGGCCATGGTCAATAGCCCGCCACGCGAGGTGCCAATAAAAATAGCTTCTTCCAAACCGGCAGCTGCCAGCGCATGCAAGGCATCATTGGCTTCGGTCAGGATATCGTAATTTTCCGGTTTTTTGTCATAATCGGATGTGCCTCTGCCGCGACTGTTTAGAATCATCACTAGGCGCGGATTGTCCGGGTCGCGCACCAGACGTTCTGCAAGGGGATGGAAATCCTTGGCATTGCGCGTCAGGCCGGGCAGGCACAGGACGGGCAATGCATCTCTTAGGCGGTCGCCGAAAATCTCCCCGCGCAGATTGATCCCATCGGTGGCCGTGAATTCAAAATGCTGTACGTTGATGTCGTTTTCCGGGATGTCTTTTTGTGGGATATCCCGACCATGCATATCGGGTTCTACAGGCTCAAGGCTCATGTGCTTTTTGTCCTTATGACAGACATATCCATATGTCTTGTGCCGTGCAGGCTCTTCAATTTAAAGAGATGCCGGGCATTTTGATTGCGCGAGAGACTAGGCTAAATTAATGAGTCCTGAGCCTAGCGCTATTTCTTGATCCTGCCAAGCACAGAAAAGTCCGTCTGTCTTGCTTCTTGTTCTTGGTCTGTGAATAGGATTTTCTATGGCAGTTTTTGCGTTCAATCTTAATCCGGGTGTCCACGTTTTAGATCTTTGCTGATATCAAGCTTGCGACCATGGATGCGGGCTTCATAGATTTGTAAATTTTCGGTCAGTTTCTTGACATAATCGCGGGTTTCGGTGAAGGGGATGCGTTCCACCCAGTCGATTGTATTGATGCGGCGCGAGCGCGGATCGCCAAAGCGCTTGACCCATTGAGGTGGGCGACCTGCGCCTGCATTGTAAGCGGCAAAGGTCATGATATAGGAGCCGTTGAAGCGCTCCAGCAGGCCTTTGAGATGATAGCTGCCCAGATTGATGATATATTTGGCATCGGTGGTCATTCTGGCTTTTGAAAATTTGACGCCCATTTTTTTGGCGGTTCGCTTGGCGGTTGCCGGTAGCATTTGCATAAATCCGCGGGCATTGGCATGGGAGACAGCGGCAATGTTGAAGACGCTTTCCTGTTTTGCCAGCGCATAAATCAGTGCAATATCAACGCCATTGGTTTTGGCTGAGCGCGGGATCACATTCAGCGGGAAAGCCAGTTTGTCGGCTGGCATTCCGCGAGACAGGGCAATTTGGCCGATCTGTACAGCATTTTGATGCAAACTGTAGCTTTGTGCCAATTGGTGGGCGAGGGCTACTTCGGAGGCATTGGGCAAGGTGCGCGCAAGATGGCGCAAAATCGGTCCGGCGCGTTTGGCATGGCCGACTTGTTTTAGTCGTTTGACGGCTTGGACCAGTTCGCGGCCATTGAAAGTTGTTTTTTGTTGGGCGGTTGCTGGAGCCGGATTGGTCAGGCGCAAGGTTTTCTGACCCAATTCTTCCATTGCCAATTGTCCATAATAGACGGTTGGATTGGCGGCGGCTTTATAGAATTTTATAGCATTGGCTCGATTGCCCACGGCTTCCCATGCTCTTCCTTGCCAATAGAGACCGCGGGATTTGTCGCGTTTTCTACTTGCTTTTTGCCAGCTTCGTTCAAAATGAATGGCGGCTGTTTTGGGATTTTTTACATAGCGAAGGGCAAAGAAACCGGCGTGAAATTCCGCCTCTGATACATCTTTGGCGCGTTGGGCTGTGTGGTTGGCTGCTATGCTATAGGCGGTTTTGGCTTGCCCCTTGTTGAGCATGATGCGTGATAGCAGGCGACGCTCTATCCACCATTCGCGGTGATTGACCAATTTGGAGACAGTGCGCGGGGCTTTTAGCATCAGATTGGCTGCGGCATTTTCTTGCCCGGTTCTGCGCAAATATTGAATTTTGGAAAAGATATAGCCCGGATCTTTGCGCAAGGATGCTGGGACCGCATTTAATTTTGATTTGGCAGTTTTGCTGCGGCGAATGACGGCAATGCGTGCATCGACCAGGGCCGCTTGTCCTTTTGTCAAATAGCGTTTCAGACGCACAGCCCCATTGGCGCGTTCGCGATAGAGCAAATAATCGGCGCGGGCTTTGTGATCAGCGCGTGTCAGGACAGAGCCAAGATTGGAAAGGATGCGTTTTTCCAATGTTGCGGACAGCTTGTTGGAGCGCCAAATGGGAGCAATGATGCGGGCTGCTTGTTTCTTGTTGCCACTTTTGGCATGGGCGATGGCAACCTCAATGCCTGCACTTGTGGATTTGGGAATGCTTTTGCCAAAGGCGCGCGCCAAGGAAGGGGCAGAGGATGTTTGACGGGAAACGGCTTCTTCAATGCGTTTTGCAATGAGAGAGCGGCTGGGCCATTGGCGTTTCCGATCATAAAAAGCCTTAATCTCGGCGGCGCTTAAATCTCGATAGCCTCCAATGGCCAGAATATAGGTGAGAATCACCCGATCAAGCGAGCGCTTCATGCCTTTGTGAATGGCCAGAGCTGTTTTTGATTTTTTGCGCGATAAGGCATCCAAGGCCTGTTTTAAACTGCCTCTTTGCGGGGCAATGTCATTGTTGGTGCTGGCCACTTTGGGCAAAGTTGCGTTGACGGGCACAGGGATTGCTGCCGGTTTTGCCGCTATGGTGCCGGCGCCGGTGCTGGCGTTTGGCAGGGGGGCAAGGCCGGGTTTTGTCCTTGGCAAAATGGTCAGGTTTTGCGGGAAAAAGTCTGATGCGTTGTTGGCCGCATGAATGACAGTGCCAATTGTGTTCTTGCCAATGGGGGCTGTTTGCGTGTAGCTGACAGCGGGAGCCGGGCGTGGCTTTGGCAATGGCATGGTTTGTGCGATTGCTGAAGTTGCAGTCAGAGCTGGTGCCAGAAGACCGACCATCAAAATAGGGAACACGGATGCATGGGCAAGGGTGTTAAGAGACTTTTTCATATCAGCTAATAATGTTGATTATGGATGCTTTAGCGACTTAGACCATGAAGCTTGCATAATTATGGTGAATATAGCCTTAGCGTTTTTGCGCTGTTTGGTGTTCTTGCATCTTTAGGTCGAATATGGTGTTATGTCGCCATGATACCGTCATTTTGCCGAAATAATAAGGTAATTTGACATTTTGTTATAATTTTTCGGCAAAATGCTGAAATTTAGGGCTGATTATAGTGATGATACGGCCCAGTGATGAAGGAAAACGGGCATGTTCAAAGGGTCCTGTACTGCACTTGTGACGCCATTTTGCGATGGAGCTGTGGATTATGCAGCCTTTGAGTCGTTTGTTGATTGGCAAATCAAGGAAGGCACGAATGTTCTTGTCCCTGTTGGGACGACAGGGGAATCCCCAACTTTGAGCCATGACGAACATAAAAAGGTCGTGGAAGCCTGTATTGCTGTCTCTGATAAACGGGCACCAGTTTTGGCTGGGGCAGGATCCAATAATACTCTGGAAGCGATTGATTTGGCCCAACATGCGCAGAAAGCTGGCGCTGATGGTGTTCTGGTTGTCACGCCCTATTATAACAAACCAAGTCAAGAAGGGCTTTACCAGCATTTCAAGGCGATTGCGCAAGCTGTTTCTATTCCGATTGTGATTTATAACATTCCGCCGCGCTCTGTGATTGACATGAGCGTGGAGACCATGGCGCGTCTTTATAAGGATTTTGACACGATTGTTGGTGTTAAGGATGCAACGGCAGATTTGGTGCGGGTCACCCAGCAGCGGCTTGCTATGGGCGCGGATTTTATTCAGCTCTCTGGTGAAGATGGCACCGCTCTTGGCTATAATGCACAAGGGGGGCATGGCTGTATTTCGGTTACGGCCAATGTGGCACCCAATTTGTGTTCGCGTTTTCAGGCGGCTTGTGCACAGGGCAATTGGGATCAGGCGCTTGAATTGCATGATCTCCTGTCTCCCTTGCATCGTGCCATGTTCCTTGAGCCTTCGCCAGCTGGTGCGAAATATGCTCTGTCTTTGCTTGGAAAGCTGCAAAATGAGATCCGTTTGCCGATGATGGAGGCGACAGATCCGGTGAAAGCCGAGATTGAAGCTGCAATGAAGCTTGCAGGTCTGCTCTAATCGTCCTATTTGTGGCCTATGGCTAAGAAAAAGAAACAGGATCCGAATAACCGTGTCGTCGCGGAAAATCGGAAGGCAAGACATAATTACGAGATTGGTGAAGTGATCGAGGCTGGTTTGCAATTGACCGGCACCGAGGTCAAAAGCCTGCGCACAGGCAAAGCCAATATTGCAGAGTCTTATGCCTCAGAAGAGAATGGTGAAATTGTTTTGATCAATTCCCATATTGAGGAATATGTGCAAGGCAATCGCTTCAATCATAATCCGCGACGCCCGCGCAAATTGCTTTTGCATAAGCGCGAGATCCACAAAATGGTCAATGCCGTTCAGCGCGATGGCATGACCATTGTTCCGCTCAAAATGTATTTCAATGACAAAGGCATTGCCAAGTTGGCGATTGCGGTCTGTCGGGGTAAAAAGGCTTATGACAAACGCCAGGACGCCAAAAAGCGCGATTGGCAGCGCGACAAGGCCCGTCTCATGCGCGAGCGTGGCTGATTGAGCTGAATGAAACTCGGTTTGTAAAAGGGGAGGCGATTGATTGGCTCCTCTTCTTTTTGCTTTTTATTTTTCGAAAAACAAAAAGAGGGGAAAAGCTTATTTTCGTCTGGCATTTCAAAAAAATGCTTCTATAAAGATGACACTTCAATGACGCGGGGTGGAGCAGCCCGGTAGCTCGTCAGGCTCATAACCTGAAGGTCGCAGGTTCAAATCCTGCCCCCGCAACCAATTTCAAGACAATTTCTTGAAAAGCTTCTGCCGACAAGCAAAGTGGTGTGTCTTTGATGTTTGGCGCATTTGCGCATGGTGACGCGGGGTGGAGCAGCCCGGTAGCTCGTCAGGCTCATAACCTGAAGGTCGCAGGTTCAAATCCTGCCCCCGCAACCAATCTTTTCAATGATTTAACTACCCGCGTCAATTTGAAGAAATCTGTTTGGCTACGTTTTGCTCTAGAAAGACAACGCAGATCAGTGAGCCATTTAAAGGTATCTAAGGCCGGTTTTCTGGGCTTTCTGGACTGCGTCGCTCTTGCTTTGTGGTCAACCAGACCATGGCAGCAAAAGCGTCTTGCCAGAAAAGCCGGTCATATAAGTCATTATTTCTACTCGTTGGTATTAAGTTCAAAAGACCATCCCCACAGCCGGTTCCAGGCTGTTTTTGCTTTCTCTCCATAGGGTCCGATTTCCTTTGCATAAATAACGGCCCGAGCAGGAAAAGTCTCAAGGCTGATATCCATTATATGGTCTCCATATCCAAAGCAGATGAGCATTTCCAATCAGGCAAAAGCGCCAAACATTAAAAGTTTGTAAGATTTGCGCAAAATTGATCAAACGCATCTTTATGCAGATGAACATGAGTTAATTTGACATTCCAGTCAAAAGTGAAAAATTTGACCTGAACCAGTCAGAATGTGGACCAGTATGTTTTGGATTTTTGCAGGCCTGCTCACAGCTCTTGCGATAATGGTGGTTTTATACCCCCTCTCTCGTAAGAAAAAGAAACTCGATAGCGCTGATGCTTATGACCTAACCGTCTATAAGTCCCAGCTTCAGGAAATTGAAGCCGATGTAGAGCGCGGCCAGATTGCGGCAAGCGAAGCGGATGCCGCACGCGCAGAAGTCGCCAGACGTCTAATCTATACTCAGGACGCTCTGGAGGCAGAAAAAACGGCAGCATCGTCCAATGCAGGGGCCATTAAAATTTCCAGTCTTTTGGCCTTGCTGATTGTGCCAATTGTCGGTGGCAGTCTCTATTATCATATGGGCAAGCCAGATCTATCTGCTCAACCTTTGGCGCAACGCCTGACAAAAGATCCAGAACAACAAACCCTGATAGAACGGGTTGCATCTGTCGAGCGCGTCTTGAAAGCCAACCCAGATGATTTGCGAGGCTGGAAATTGATCGCACCGATTTATCTGACCATGCGGCGTCCTGATGATGCCATTCGCGCATACAACAATGTGGTGCGTCTGGAAGGCGAAAGTGCTCAAAATCTCTCTGATCTTGGAGAAGCAATGGTGGTAAGCGAAGGCGGTGTTGTCTCTCAAAAGGCAATCGACTTGTTCCTTCAAGCCAATAAACTGGACCATATCGCCCCAAAACCGCGCTTTTTCCTCGCCATCGCTTTGGGCCAACAGGATAAGATAGCTCAGGCAATTGAAGCTTGGCAGGGCTTGATCGCAGATTCCAAACCAGATTCGGCATGGGTACCTTTTGCCAAAAACCAGATTGCAGCCCTTGAAAAGAAAAGAGCAGATGCGCCTCAAGCGTCTCAGACCACGCAACAAGAGGTACCCCTAACAAAGGGGCCAACCCAGGAAGACATTGACAATGCTGCGCAAATGGATGCGAACGATCGACAGGCAATGATTGAGACAATGGTCTCCAGTTTGTCAGAGCGCCTTGAAACTGATGGCGGCACAGCAGAACAATGGGTGCAGCTCATCAGGGCCGAACTGGTGCTCAAGCGACCTGATAAAGCCGCAAAAACGGTCCAAAAAGCATTGCAGGCATTGGGCTCTGATGTTGAGGGCATGGAGAAAATAAAAGCAGCAGCCAGATCTCTGGGCCTGTCTGCAAATCAGTGATGAATTGTCATTCATTGAGACCGATACAGATTTGAGAGAAAAGGATCAAGCGCATGACAAGAAAGCAGCGTCGGATGACCATGATCGGTGCGGCAGGAGTTGTTCTCTTCGCAGCTGTTGGGTTGATTTTGTTTGCCTTGCAGGATCAGATTGTCTTTTTCAATTCACCCTCTGACATTGCTGCCAACAGCGTAAAACCCGGGCAACGCATCCGATTGGGTGGGCTTGTAAAAGACGGCTCTATCCTTCGTGGGCAAGGCACAAAGGTGTCCTTTGTCGTGACCGATGGCGGGGCAGATGTCACCGTCGCCTATAACGGCATCTTGCCGGATTTGTTTCGGGAAGGGCAGGGCGTTGTTACCGAAGGCGTGATGAACACAAATGGGGCCTTTGATGCGGATACTGTGCTGGCAAAGCATGATGAGACCTATATGCCCAAAGAAGTGGCCGATGCTTTGAAAGATCAGGGTCATTGGCAAGGGGATGAGGCCAAGGCCAAGGTGAATTAGGATTTTGCTTTTCGCAAAATGACATCAGGCGTATTCAGGCCAGGACCAGCCGGGCGCCACAGACCAGTTATTCAATTGCAAAACAGCGTGCAATTGATAGGAGTAACCAAATGATCATCGAGCTTGGCCATTATATGCTAATTTTGGCGTTTGCCCTGTCTCTTGTGCAATCTGTCATCCCAATTTGGGGTGCACAAATTGCAGACAATCGCATGATGTCTGTGGCAAGCCCCATTGCTGTGACACAGTTTTTATTCGTCGGGCTGTCCTTTGCCGCTCTGACACATGCTTATGTCACCTCGGATTTCTCGGTTCAAAATGTCTGGGAAAACAGCCATTCAACCCAACCTCTTTTGTACAAATACACATCAGTATGGGGCAATCATGAGGGCTCCATGCTGCTCTGGGTCTTTATTCTGGTGATTTTTGGTGCACTGGTTGGTGCGTTTGGTCGCAATCTACCACCAAAATTAAAAGCCAATACCTTGGGCGTGCAAGGCTGGATTACGGCGGCCTTCCTGCTGTTCGTATTGGTCACATCTAATCCGTTTCATCGCATTGCAAATGCTCCCATTGAAGGGCGTGATTTGAACCCAATCTTGCAAGATGTGGGATTGGCCATTCACCCACCACTGCTCTATTTGGGATATGTCGGCTTCTCGATTTCTTTCGCCTTTTCCATCGCCGCTCTTTTGGAAGGCCGCATTGATGCTGCTTGGGCACGCTGGGTCCGTCCCTGGGTGCTGACAGCATGGGGCTTTTTGACCCTTGGTATCGCAATGGGCTCTTACTGGGCCTATTATGAGCTTGGCTGGGGCGGATATTGGTTCTGGGATCCGGTTGAAAATGCCTCCTTCATGCCTTGGTTATGTGGCACGGCCTTGCTGCATTCCGCCGTTGTGATGGAAAAGCGTGGCGCGTTGAAAGTCTGGACAATTTTGCTGTCAATTCTGACATTCTCGCTCTCTCTTCTGGGGACGTTCCTTGTTCGCTCAGGCGTGTTGACTTCCGTCCATGCCTTTGCAACAGATCCGGGGCGTGGTTTGTTCATCCTTGTTCTGCTCGTTGCCTTCATTGGTGGGGGGCTGGCACTCTTTGCATGGCGTGCCTCTCTTTTGCGGCAAGGGGGCGTTTTCTCGCCCATCTCTCGCGAAGGCTCGCTTGTGCTGAACAATCTGTTCCTCTCAGCCGCAACAGCCGCCGTCTTGGTTGGTACTCTCTATCCTCTTGCGCTGGAAGCAACAACAGGTGCAAAAATCTCGGTTGGCGCGCCTTTCTTCAATCTCACCTTCGGGCCAATGATGATTCCATTGCTCATCGCAGTGCCATTTGGGCCTTTGCTGGCATGGAAACGCGGCGATCTTGGTGCTGCCATGCAACGATTGTGGATGGCGCTTGGAATATCCATTCTGGTCATTCTCATGGTCTATGGGTTTGTTGAAGGCGGTCCGGCCTTGGCACCGCTCGGTATCGGTATCGGCGCTTGGGTGGTGATTGGCTCATTTGCAGAAATCCAATTGCGTGTTGGATTTTTCAAAAACCCTCTCGCCAAATCTCTCTCTCGCCTAAAAGGCTTGCCCAAATCTGTCTGGGGTAGTGCTCTTGGTCATCTTGGCGTTGGTATGACGGTCATTGGCATCGTTATTGCTTCTTCCTATCAGGTCGAAGATATCTCGATTATGAAGGTTGGAGACAGTCGCACAATTGCCGGTTATACCTTTACCTTTGAAGGTTTAAAGGAAAGCTCGGAACACAATTATTCTGATGTGGAAGGGACATTCACTGTCATGCAAGACGGAGCAAGTGTAACCACATTGCGCCCCGTCAAACGGGTCTATAACACACGTGGTATGCCAACCACAGAGACAGATATTTACACCATGTGGGGCGTCAGTCAGCTTTATATGTCCTTGGGCGATAAACAGGATAATGGGGCCATGGCAGTGCGCATCTATTACAAACCCTGGGTAACATTCATTTGGCTTGGTTCGCTTGTCATGTTCTTTGGGGCCTGTTTTTCTCTTGCAGACCGGCGATTGCGTGTTGGAGCACCAGCCCGCAAAGGCCGGGCCAAACAAGCCGCAAGCACAGCGTAAAGGAAGCGGAAAATGCAGCTTTTTTCTCTCATGCGCCTGGCTTTTCTGGCAGCCCTGCTGGCGGTGATGATGCCGATTGCCCCATCTTTTGCGGTCAATCCTGATGAGATGCTCAAAGATGCCAAACTGGAAGCCCGTGCCCGGGAAATTTCAGCCGGTTTGCGCTGTCTTGTCTGTCAGAACCAGTCCATCGATGATTCTGATGCACCTCTGGCCAAGGATTTGCGGGTTTTGGTACGCGAGCGTCTGCTCGAAGGCGACAGCAACGAAGAAGCAATGGACTTTCTGGTAAGCCGCTATGGAGAATTTGTTCTCCTGAAACCGCGCTTTTCCATGAAAACACTGCTTCTTTGGGGTTTTGGACCCGCCATTCTCATTCTGGGCCTTCTGGCCGTTCACTTGCTATACCGAAAAAACAAGAAGGTGGCAGAAACAGCCCAAGTGACCGGATCATCCTCGTTAAGTGAAGAAGAACAACTCAAGCTCAACAAAATTTTATCAGATCAAGACAAGAGCTGACTGGTATTTCCCTTTCACTGGCTTACATTGATAAGCAACCAAACGCGGAACCGGCTGACTGGTGCCGCGTTTTTTGTTATCATGAAGCCCACATACCAACGGGTATAAGGGAAGGGACCAGATATATGATCAAATCAACCTCAACCACCCAACCCTTGAAATTTACCGGCGCATTGGGCGATGAGCTGCAAGCCAGACTGGATATGCCAGCAGGGCCAGTTAGAGCGACAGCTATTTTCGCGCATTGCTTTACCTGCTCCAAAGATCTGTTTGCCTCGCGTCGCATCGCATCAGAACTGGCAAGTCGCGGTTTTGCGGTTTTGCGCTTTGACTTTACGGGTCTTGGCAGCTCTGGTGGCGATTTTGCCGATACAAATTTCTCGTCAAATATCGAAGATCTGGTACGTGCCGCAAACAACTTGCGCGACGCGTTGCAAGCTCCAAGCCTTCTCGTCGGGCATTCTTTGGGCGGTGCTGCTGTGCTTGCAGCCGCTGGTCTGATCCCGGAAGTAAAAGCCGTTGCGACCATTGGTGCGCCTGCCGATGTCAAACATATCGAGCATAGTTTTAAATGCCATCTGGATGAAATCGAGGAAAAAGGCGAAGCCGCAGTTAGTCTGGCTGGGCGGCCTTTTACAATAAAAAAGCAATTTCTGGATGATTTAAAAGATCATAGCCAGGCTGACAGGATAGCCTCGATGAAAAAGGCCTTGATGGTGCTGCATTCCCCGCTTGATGAAACGGTTGGTATTGAAAATGCCGCTGAAATTTTTCAGGCTGCCAAGCATCCAAAGAGCTTTGTTTCTCTCGACAATGCCGATCATTTGCTAACCCGCAAGGAAGATGCAATCTATGCCGCTGAAGTGATAACGGCTTGGGCAACCCGCTTTCTGGATCTGGAGCATGAGCCGCAAAGCGCTACGCCGCTTGGGGCTGTTGTGGCGGAAACCGGGCTTGGAAAATTCCAAAATTACGTGCGTGTCGGCCATCACACCATGTTGGCGGATGAGCCTAAATCCGTTGGCGGACTGGATTCAGGCCCCACACCTTATGATTATCTGGCAACAGCCCTTGGTGCCTGCACAACCATGACGTTGCGCATGTATGCCGATTTCAAAAAATTGCCCGTTGAGCATATCGAAACGGAAGTCTTGCATAACAAAGTTCATGCGGATCATTGTGTCGAGTGTTCTGATCAGGACAAAGAGCATAAAACCAATAGCAAAGGCAAAATTGACCGCTTTGAACGCCGCATCACCATCAAAGGCGATTTGCCAGAAAAAGAGCGTCAATCCTTGCTGCGCATCGCAGACAAATGCCCTGTGCATCAAACAATGGAGCATGGCTCCGTAGTGGTCACAAAATTTGCTGAAGAGGCATAAACAAAGACATCGTGGAAGAGTAAGACGCTGACACGCTTTGCTCTTCCCATTCCTCAAAGTCCGTGATAAATCCGCCTGCTCTTGATAAGCGTGAGGCAAAGATCATGGCATATTCTTCTTATTGCGGTCTCGATTTTGGTACATCCAATTCTACCATTGGCCTGATGCAAAACGATCAGGCATCCCTTGTGCCGGTGGAAGGCTTAGAGACCACCATTCCCTCAACGCTTTTCTTTGATTTTGAAGAAAATAGCGCCCATTTTGGGCGCGATGCCATCCATACCTATATGGAAGGAGGCGAGGGGCGTATGATGCGCTCGCTCAAATCAGTTCTTGGCACCTCAACCATGAATGAGACCACCATGATCGGCAAAGAGCGCAAACCGTTCAAAGCCGTCTTGGGGCTGTTCATTGCCCATCTCAAAGCCAAAGCAGAAACAGCCATGCAAGCCCCCCTTGATCAGGTGGTGATGGGAAGGCCTGTTCATTTCATCGATCATGATGAGGCGGCAGATCAGATTGCACAAAACACACTGGAAGAGATTGCAAGAGAGTGCGGGTTCAAACAGGTGGAATTTGAATTTGAGCCGGTGGCCGCCGCTCGTGATTTCGCCCAAAGCGTCACACAAGAAGAAGTCGCCCTGATCATCGATATTGGCGGTGGTACATCCGACTTTACCATTTTGCGGGTCTTGCCAGATCATGCGCTTGGGCAGCAGGACATTTTGGCCAATGCAGGCATTCATATTGGTGGCACTGACTTTGACCGCTGGCTCAGTCTTGCCCGGGTCATGCCCTTATTGGGCTATCAAAGCCCCATGCTCAAGCAAGGGCGCCTCATGCCGGTTGGGTATTATCATGATCTGGCAACATGGCAAAAAATCAATTTCCTCTATGATCATCAAACAAGAGCAGATTTGCGCCATTTGCGCCGGGAGGCCAAAGAGCCACATTTGCTGGACCGTCTGATCGAGCTTTTGGATCTGCGAGAAGGTCACCGTCTGGCTTTGGCGGTGGAGGAAGGAAAAATCGCTCTGTCAGATAAACCAATGACCAAAATTGATCTTGGCTTTCTGGAAAAAGGCCTGAAAGCAGATATGACCCAAACCGATATCATGATGGCATTGGAGGATGGCGTCAGCAAAGTGCGCCAGACAATCATTAAAGCATTGGATCAGGCCCAAATAAAGGGGGACCAGATCAGTGCGGTTTGCCTGACCGGCGGATCGACAAAGGTGCCGTTTGTGCGCCAATCCCTGCTTGGACTTTTGCCAAATGCCAAGGTCGTTCAGAGAGACGCATTTGGCTCGGTTGGCACAGGCCTTGTTCTGGAAGCCCTTCACCGATTTGCATAATTTGCCGCTTTTCAAGCAAAGCGATTGTGGCAAAAAGGTGCCTCAATGAAAGACAAGCGCGTCACAATTGCTTGGGTAGCTGTTAGGTAACAGGAATTTTATTGATATAAGTATTTGAAATATAATAAATAAATAAATTCATTCAACATTACATATCTTTAATTCATGTGGCCATCTCCGCATCGCATTGTGATCTCTATATGATAATCATCAAACAAGGCTTGCCTTCAGACAAAGAAACCTGAGACAAGCGATCAGGAATTTACCTTCTGGCTAATGATGTGGCCTATAAGCGCAAAGCATGAACAATGTTTTATAAAGCCGAGCGGAGATAAACCAATGACCAAATCAGACAGGAACCAACCTGCACAAAAAACACCCGTCAAAAAGACCCTTCTGGCATCAGCTTTGGCTCTGGGCGTTGTGGCTGGCATAACTGCGCCAACCTTGATAAGTGGCAAACCAACAGCCTCTGCTGAAGCGGTCTCTGTGACCACCCCGGCAGCTCCGGTTGATTTTTCCGGCCTTGTCAAAGCGGTCAAGCCTGCGGTGGTGTCCGTACAGGTAAAAACAAAAATCAGCGATGGTGGCCAGAATAATTTTGGCATTCCGGGGATACCCGGCTTTGAAGATCTGCCAAAAGACCATCCATTCAATCGATTTTTCCGCCGTTTTGGCGAAGGTCAACAAGGCCAGAATGAAGACCGCCCGGCCCCAAAACCGCGCTATGGCCAGTCTCAAGGCTCAGGTTTCTTTATCTCCGATGATGGCTTTGTCGTCACCAACCATCATGTGATCGATAAGGGCAGCGAATTTACTCTGATCATGGATGATGGCACAGAATTGGCCGCTGATCTGGTCGGTTCTGACGCGCGCTCAGACCTTGCTTTGTTGAAGGTAAAAGACAGCAAAAAGAAATTCACATATGTGAAATTTGCCAAAGACTTGCCGCCGGTTGGGAAATGGGTGGTTGCGGTTGGCAACCCCTTCGGTCTTGGCGGCACGGTAACCGCAGGCATCGTCTCCGCCCATGGTCGTGACATCAATGCCCGCAATTATGAAAGCTTCATTCAGATTGACGCAGCCGTCAACAAAGGCAATTCCGGTGGCCCGACCTTTAACCTCAAAGGCGAGGTGATTGGCGTTAACACCGCGATTTTCTCACCATCCGGTGGCAATGTTGGCATTGCTTTTGCCATTCCTGCCGAAGTCGCGGAAGATGTCATCAAGGATTTGAAAAATGGCGGCAAGGTCAAACGTGGCTGGCTTGGTGTGCGCATTCAGGGCGTGAGTGAAGATATTGCCGACAGTCTGGGATTGTCCGAGGCATCTGGGGCCATGGTCACCAGCCTTGATGATGCATCCCCCGCCAAGAAAGCAGGCATCAAACCCGGCGATGTCATTCTGGCCGTGGATGGCACCATCGTCAAAACCACCAGAGAATTGGCACGTGAAATTGGGCGCAAGGATCCACAAACCGATGTTGCCCTGACAGTCTGGCGTGATGGCAAGGAAATCGAAGTCGCGGTTAATCTTGGCCTCTTCCCGGAACAATTGGAACGTCAGGCCAGCGGTGAGCAAGAACCCCAAGAGCCTGTTAAACCGGCAATGATGGAAGAGTTCGGGCTGCAATTGCAGGCCAACCCCGATGGCGATGGCGTGCTGATTGCCAAGGTTGAACCACAAAGCATTGGAGCAGAAAAGTCTTTGCGTGCCGGGGATATCATCCAGTCGGTCGCAGGCAAAAATGTTAAGTCTGCCGCGGATGTCAAAAAACAGATTGCGGCAGTGAAAGAAGATGGCCGCAAAACCGTCCTCATGCGCATCAAGGCCCGCAATGGCATTCGCTTTGTGGCTTTGCCCTTGAAAAAATAAGCGCTTGGACATTCAAAGTATGAAAGAAAGGGAGAGCTGAAAAGCTTTCCCTTTTTTAATGGATTTTCCCTTCAATTTGAAAGATTTGTCGATATAATTCGCACGAATTGATATTCAGGATCCAACATAGGATAGGCCATGCATATTCTGATCATTGAAGACGACACAGAAGCAGCTGCTTATCTGGTAAAGGGCCTCAAAGAGGCCGGACATGCTTGCGACCATGCCGCCGATGGCGATGAAGGTTATAAACTGGCCGCTTCCCATTCCTATGACGTGATGATTGTCGACCGGATGCTGCCAAAGCGGGATGGATTATCCATCATCGAACAGCGTCGGACAGAGGGGGATGAAACTCCGGTTCTGATTCTCTCTGCCTTGGGCGAAGTGGATGATCGGGTCACGGGCCTTCGCGCTGGTGGTGATGATTACCTCACCAAGCCTTATGCATTTTCCGAGCTGTTGGCACGCATTGAGGTGATGGCCCGCAGACGCAGCCCCTCAGAAGTCACCACCACCTATCGCTTGGCCGATCTGGAATTGGACCGGCTTGCCCATACAGTCAAGCGAGCCGGGGAGCAAATCATCTTGCAGCCGCGCGAATTTCGCCTGCTGGAATATCTGATGAAAAATGCCGGACAGGTTGTAACGCGCACCATGTTGCTGGAAAATGTCTGGGATTATCATTTCGATCCCCAGACCAACGTGATTGATGTGCATATCTCTCGCCTCAGAGCCAAAATTGACAAAGGCTTTGAGCCTGCTTTGCTGCAAACCATTCGTGGGTCGGGCTATAGCCTGCGCGAGCCAGATTGAGCCTTGAGGTCAAGAAAAGCATCGTGGCAATCAATTCCCTCAACAAGATCATGCGAACCACAGCCTTTAAGCTGTCGGCAATCTATCTGATCATTTTTTCCATTTTTGCCACTTTTCTGATTGTCTATATCGCCTTCAATACGCAAGTGCTGATGACGCGCCAGCTCAATGCCACAATCCAGCTTGAAGTCAGAGGATTGGTCGAGCGTTACCGCGCCGGAGGCCTCAGCGAACTGGTCAAAGTCATCGAAGACCGCTCGCGCCGTCCCGGAGCAAGTCTGTATCTTGTGACTGATTTTCGCGGTCATTATGTTGCAGGCAATGTGGCAGCCCTTCCCAAATGGGTGATGGAAAAACGCGGCGCTGTGGATCAGGCAGTGATCTATCAGCGCCTTGGGGATGTTGACCAAAGAAAACAATATAAAGCGGTGGTCAATGTCTATGAAACCTTTGGTGGCTATCGGCTTTTGGTCGGCAGGGATATTGGTGAGCGCGAAACCTTTCGCGAGGTGGTCGAGCAGGCTTTTATCGTCTCAGGCATCTTGCTGGTCTTTCTTGCCCTTTTGGCATGGTTATTCGTATCCCGCAAAGTGCTGAACCGCATTGATATGATTGCTGTTGCCTCGCGTCATATCATAGCCGGACAATTGGACGAGCGCTTGCCAGTCACCCAAGCTGGTGATGAGTTTGACCGCTTGTCAGACAGTCTCAATGTGATGCTCTCGCGCATAGAGGGCCTGATGCATGGGCTAAAAGAAGTCTCTGATAACATTGCCCATGACCTGAAAACTCCACTGACCCGTTTGCGCAACCGCGTGGAAGTCACTCTGGCCAGCGAAGAAGCGGACAGTCAGACCTATCGTCAGGCTTTGGAGCAGACATTGGAGGAATCAGAAACTCTGATTCGCACCTTCGATGCCTTGCTGCGCATCGCCCGTGTCGAAGCCAAATCCACCCAGATTGAAAAAATAAAGCTCGATATCGGTGCCATTGCAGCGGATATGGCAGAGTTATATGAACCGGTCGCAGAGGATGAAGGCGCTTTGCTGACATGGGATGCCCCAGCCAGTCAGTATATTGATGGCAATCGGGAATTGCTCAGTCAGGCCATTGCCAATTTGATCGACAATGCCTTGAAATATGCGGTGCGCCATGTCTCCGAACAACGCCAAGCCCCAGATGTGAAAGACCAAGACCAAGAGCAAACAGCAGAGGCGAGTTTGCCAAAACAGGCAAAAATTCATATCAGTGTGATGTCCCAGGCCGGTCAGGTGACGTTGAGCGTGAGCGACAATGGCCCCGGAATCCCCAAGCAAGATCGCCAACGCGTGTTGCAACGCTTCATTCGTCTGGATAAAAGCCGTAACCAGCCGGGAAGTGGCCTTGGTTTGAGTCTGGTCAATGCGGTTGCAAGTCTTCATGAGGCTAATATACAACTCGACGATAACGAGCCGGGTTTGATATTTTCCATCAGCTTTGCACAGGCATTGCCTGATCAACAACAAGAGCAGGATAGTTAGAGCTTGCCTTGCTGCTCAGGGCTTAGGCTTTTGGCTGATGGAACGACATAAGAGAGGGGAGCTTATGACTGCAACGCAGCCATCTACGTGCGAAAAGGCCGCAAACAAGGCAGACATTTGGCAAACGGTCAAAGCCATGCCGCATCTGGCGAACCGGGCAACAATGCTTGCGCCTCTTTTTGAAAAAATCAACAAGCTTGAACAACAGACCGAGCGCCCGCTGACAGTCTTGCGCACCCTCATAGAGCAAGAGGAAATGGCAGGCCTTTTGGCCGGAATTTTCGAAACCTCGTCTTATTTATCAGATCTGATGCTGAAGGATCCGCAGCGCCTTGAGCATATCCTCACAACAGATCCCAAAGACCATATTGAGCATTTGGTGCAGAGCGCCATTTTCAATGAGGCGGCGAGCGAAGCAGAGATCATGCGCCATTTGCGTCTGATCAAGCAAAATGCCGCTCTCACCCTCGGTCTTGCTGATATTGGGGGGCTGTGGAGCGTCAAGCAGGTGACCAATGCCCTGACAGAGATTGCAGATGCAACATTGCGCGGTGCTATCCGGTTTTTGCTCAAAGACAATCACCGACGCGGCAAACTGCAGCTGACAAACCCCGATGAGCCGGAACAGGATTGCGGCTATTTCGCTCTTGCTATGGGTAAGCATGGAGCAGGGGAGCTGAATTATTCCTCTGATATTGATCTAATCGTGCTCTATGATTCTGACACAGCCCCGTGCAAAGACAAATGGGAAATGGGCACAACCTTTGTCCGCCTGACCAAGCAACTGGTCAAAATCATGCAGGATCGCACAGCCGATGGCTATGTCTTTAGAACAGATTTGCGCTTGCGACCCGATCCGGGCGCAACGCCGCCTGCCATGTCCGTTTTGGCCGCCTTGCAATATTATGAAAGCATGGGGCAAAATTGGGAGCGCGCAGCCCTGATCAAGGCGCGCGCCTGCGCTGGCGATATCAAGGCCGGAGACTATTTTCTGGCAGAGATTGCGCCTTTCATCTGGCGCAAATATTTCGATTATGCCGCTCTGGCAGATGTGCATTCCATCAAACGCCAGATCCACGCGCATAAAGGTCATGGCAAGATTGCTGTCAAAGGCCATAATGTCAAACTGGGGCGTGGAGGCATTCGCGAAATCGAATTTTACGTCCAGACCCAGCAATTGATTGCAGGCGGTCGAAATCCGGCCTTAAGGGGGCGTGAAACCATTCCGATGCTCTCAGAATTGGTCACGCTGACATGGATTGAACCAACTGCACGGGATGACTTGACAAAGGCCTATGAATTTTTGCGCAAGGCCGAGCATCGCATTCAGATGCAGCGTGATGAGCAAACACATATGATGCCAGACCAAGACGAGGGCGTGGCTGAAATTGGCCGAATGATGGGCTACACAGATCTGGATGCCTTTAAAAAAGACATGCGCCAATGGTTGGAATGTGTGCAAGGCCATTATGCAGCCTTGTTTGAAGAAGAAGAGGCTTTGGGGGCACAAAGCGGCGGCAATCTTGTCTTTACCGGTGAAGATGATGACCCCGAGACCCTGCAAACCCTCTCACAAATGGGCTATCAAAACCCGACCGAAGTCACCAAAACGGTGCGGGCTTGGCATTTTGGTCGCTATGCAGCAACCCGCTCCACCAAAGCGCGCGAACGCTTGACGGAATTAACCCCCGCTTTGCTGCAAGCTTTGGCCAATACTGACAATCCTGATAAGGCCTTTCTGTCTTTCAATACATTTCTTGGGGCCTTGCCGTCCGGTATTCAGCTTTTCTCGCTTTTGAAAAACAACCCGGACATGCTGGAAACTTTGGCAATTGTGCTGGGCGCATCGCCCCGTCTTGCACAAACGGCAGGGCGTCGACCGCGTGTCATTGATGCGTTACTCGATCCCGCTTTTTATGGCGATATGTTGGAGAGGGACAATCTCAATGAGCGTTTGTCCCGAATGCTAAAAGAAGCAACTTGCTATGAAGATGCTCTGGATGGTGCACGCATCTTTGGGCAAGAGCAATTGTTCCTGATTGGGGTGCGTATTTTGATGGGCGCGATTTCTGCCTCTCAAGCGGGCGCCGCCTATGCCATGCTCGCCGGTGTTATAATCCGTCATTTGTTGAAATTCAGTCAGCAAGAGCTGGAACGCCGTCACGGCAAAATTCCCGGCGGCAAGGTTGCCGTCATTGCGCTTGGCAAATTGGGTGGCCGTGAAATGACCGCGGGATCTGATCTGGATTTGATGTTGCTCTATGATCATGACAAAGAGGCAAAATGGTCAAATGGTGATAAGCCGCTTGCTCCGAGCCAATATTATACCCGCCTGACACAACGCCTCATCACCGCTCTCTCAGCCCCCACAGCAGAAGGGGATTTATATGAGGTGGATTTCCGCTTGCGGCCCTCTGGAAATTCAGGGCCATTGGCAACCTCGCTTTCCTCTTTCCGCTCCTATCATCAAAAAGATGCATGGACTTGGGAGCATATGGCCCTGACTAGGGCAAGGATTATTGCCTCTGACGAAGGCTTTGCTGATATTGTCAGAAAGGAAATTGTCTCTGTTCTGGCTCAACCACGCGATAAAAAGAGCATTTTGGCAGATGTCTGTGAGATGCGCGCGCGGATTGAAGGCGAAAAGAAAACAGACAATCCCTGGCATATCAAACAAGTGGCTGGTGGTTTGGTGGATGTGGAATTCATTGCCCAGGCCCTGCAACTTATCCATGCTAACACACATCCCAATATCCTGCACGCCAACACCGCAGAGGCTTTGAGATTATGCGTTGATGAAGGCCTGATCGACAAAGAAGATGCAGATCCCCTGTTGCCAGCCATCCGCCTTTATCACAATCTCACGCAAATTTTGCGTGTATGTCTGGATGGCAATTTTGATCCCCACACGGCCTCTCATGGCTTGAAACAGGCCATTGCTAGAGCAGGGGAAGAGCCTGATATCGTGCAATTGGAGCTGCGCTTGCAACAATGCCAAAGTGAGGTACGAGACTGTTTCTCGCGTTTGATTGGACAGATAGAGGCTCAAACAAAAGGGCTATGATTGCTTTATGCCGTTGGTGTTACAGTTTCAACTGCTCAAAAAATTGCCCCGGATACTGCTCACTCTTCCGGGGCAAGGTGCCAGTCATTAGGAGGCGGCTGCTATGCTCAGTTGGCACTGGTTACCGCGTGAGCGGCCTCCTCGGGAGAAACGTCAAACATCGGAACATCGAGATTGGGGCTATCCGATGCAAAGTCAGGCGCCTTAATCGCATTTGTATCATCTTTTAGCGCTTGTAAGGCATTTTTTCCGCCCGATTTGGGCAAACGAATGGTAATTCGTGTTCCCTGACCAATGCGAGAGCGGATTTTCATGGTGCCACCGCTCAAGGCGATGATGGACCGGGCAATGCTAAGACCAAGGCCTGAGCCTTTGTGATTTTTGGTGAACTGGTTTTGCACCTGTTCAAACGGATGGCCAAGGCGATCAATCGCATCCTGTGGGATACCAATGCCGGTATCGGCAATAGTAATGGCGCTATAGCCTGCTTCCTCAAAGCCATAGAGGGAAATCTCGCCACCAGTTGGCGTAAATTTAACCGCATTATCAAGCAGATTGACAAGAACCTGTCCCACCAGATCAGCATCTGCAAAGGCCTCCAGATCATCGGGCAATTTGTCAGTCAGCGTCAGATTGCGCGAGGCGGCAAGATCCTGAATAGAGCCGCTGCAAGTCTTGCGTGTCACATCTGCCAGATCAATGACTTTTGCATCCTGCTCCACTTCACCATCATCAAGGCGGGACATGTTGAGAATGTCATCGATCAAGCCCAGAAGATAGGTGCCGCTTGTATGAATATCATGCGTGTAATCGCGATATTTCTCTGTTCCAAGAGCCCCGAAAATCTCTTGCTTCATGACTTCGGAGAAACCGATAATCGCATTCAACGGAGTGCGAAGTTCATGAGAGATGTTGGCCAAAAACTGGCTTTTGATCCGGTTTGCTGCCTCAGCATTGTCTTTTTCATGCGCATATTGCTCTGTCATCACCACCAGTTGCTGAGCTTGCAATTCCAGCTCCTGTCGAGAGGCGCGCAATTCAGAGACGCTATCCATCAATTGCTGTTCGGATTTCAGCAAATGCGTTTCCTGATTTTTCAGGGCAGTGATATCGGTGCCAACAGAAACAAATCCACCATCTGACGTCCGTCTTTCACTGATTTGTAGCCAACGGCCATCGACAAGTTGGGCTTTGTAAAGACGGGCCTCATTGGGCTTGCTGGATTGTCCATCACTCATCAGACAGGTATCATGGCAAGGCGCATCTTCTTCTTCAAGATACACCACTTGTGGTTCACCACATTCCATTACTTGCTGATAGCTCAAGCCGGTAATATCGCGATCACAAGGCAAATTATACAAATCGCGATAGCGCTGGTTGCAAAGAACCAGCTTGCTTTGACGGTCCCAAAGGACAAAGGCCTCTGAAATCGCATCAACGGCATCACGCAAACGCCGATCTGCCATGCGCCCGGTTTCTTCGCTGGCAATTTGCTGACTGATATCCATGGCAATGCCGATCAGATGCAGGCGATGCGTACCAGCATTGGCAGCTTGAATGTCAGAAGAGGGCAGTAAATCCTGATGTGCTGTCAATTGCGCACGAATACGAATCCATACCCAATGGCCATCTTCATGGCGCATACGGAATTTGCGGTCCAGCATGGTTTCCTGGGCTGCAAGCAAGTCTTCAATATGGGCTTGCAAATCACCATCATCAGGATGAATACGCTCCTTAACAGAAGCAAAGCCAATTAGATCAGTCCGGCCCGGCATTCCAAGCAAATCATACATGCTTTGCGACCAGTAAAGATGACCTCGGGCCAAATCCCAATCCCAAAGACCTGACCGTGAGCGCTTGAGCGCTGCATCCATGCGCTCGCTGGTGGAGCTGTGAATGTTTGCCGCTTCCCGCGCACGGGCACCTTGGCTAAAAAAGGCATAGACAATGAGCAGAATAATACCACTCATGACAACGAAAACAATGACATTATAGGCAACGGTCTGGCGCCAGCCGGCAAAAAGCTGGTCAGTGTTGCGCAGCACTGTGATAGAGCCACGCCCTCCGCCAAGATGATGTACAGCCCCCAACGCGGTCTTTTTGTTAGGGAGAGTGATTTCCAGAACGCCAGCACTGGCCCCAAAGGTTGACAAGGCTTGAGAACGACCCAACAGATCAATCAGGGTCTTGCGCATATCCGTATCATTGCGAGGAATGCTTGCAACAATCATCCCATTCTCATCTGTCAAAAAAATTTGAAAATTCTTGGCCAGATCCATGGTGGGAAAAGCAGAGAATAGCCATTCCTGGAACAAGGCTTTGGAGGGCGCGTTTAGATCCATTGCACTGGCGGCAATGGTTGCAGCTAACTCATTGGCATCATCAGATGGATTGCTGGAGGAGGAGGTTTTTTCAGTCTGCTCGCTCTTGGTTTGAGCAATTTGGACTTTTTGCTTGGCATCATAAAGATCGTGCTGATTGGCGATGCGTTCCGTCAAAAGAGTGGCAAGAAGCTGAATATCTTTCTTTGCATTCAGATCCAGCTGTTCTCTGTGATCAAGCAATTCTGACGTGCGCCACAGAGAAACGAGGCCAAAAAAAATCAAAATCACAATCGGTATGATCTGACGAAGCAAAGGCTCTTGTTTGACAAACTGGAAATAGCTTGGTCGGGCAAGAAGACGAACCTGACCATGCGCCCCGTCATCTGGGCTTGTGGTTCCGAAAAAACGGACTCGTCCCTTATTGGGTGCGCTGGCAAAATCAGCCTGCGTCATACCCTGGCCTCCTGGTTCAATCATGAGTTGTTCGCAAGAGATGTGCCGCATCTCCGAATCGATTCCATTTGAATCCACCAAGGATCTTTTGTCTAGAGTCTGGAAGCAATTTTTTGGTTAATGAAAGGTTAAGAAAAGTAAAAGGAAAGTCCGCTTTCCTGATTCTGTTGAAGAATCAGTCCCATTTTCTTAATGCAAGCATCGATTCACAATATCTGCGACATCTTTTGAGAGCGATTTTTTTGCCGCGATTCTCTCCAATTCCGCCTTTGCCTTGTCTTTGCGGCCCTCTTCCAGAACCCGCCAAGAGCGAAAATTATTCAAAAGGCGGGCCGCAGTCTGAGGGTTTTTGTCATCGAGCGCGAGAATGATATCGGCGACAAAGGCATATCCTTTTCCGTCTGCGCGGTTAAACTGGCTGGCATTATTCATCGCAAAAGCTCCGACCAGGGCGCTGACGCGATTGGGGTTGCCAAGGCTAAAGGCAGAATGATCCAGCAAGCTTTGTACAATCGCAAGACAGCCTGCATCGGGGGAGGTGGCTTGCAGCGAAAACCACTTGTCTATCACCAGAGCATCATCCTTGAACTGCTCGTAAAATTGTTCAAGCAAGATAGGAGCGCTCGACATATTATGGTGTGTCAGGCTGGACAGGGCGGCAAATTGATCGGTCATGTTGCTGGCCGTTTGGAATTGCTGCTCGGCAAGGGGGGCGCTATGCTCTTCTGCTAACATGACTAAGAGATCAAGAATGCGATTGCGTAAGGCCCGCATCCCGGCGCTGTTGGCATCAGGGCTGTAAGCACCATCTTGCTTCAGACTGTGATACAATTCGGTGAAAGGCGTTTGAAGCTGCTGTGCCAAACCTTTGCGAAAGGTCTTTCTGCCTTGATGAATAGCATCAGGGTCAACATTGCGGCCAATTTCTCTGGCAATGTCCGTTTCACCGGGAAGCGCAAGAAGTTCTGCCCGAAAAGCATGATCCAGCTCCGGGTTCAATATAAGAGTGCCGAGAGCGTTGATAAGATCCAGATCACGCCTATCAAGCGCATGTGGCGCATTTTGGCAGCTTTTACGGATCAAGGCCTGCATAAGCAAATATTGCGAGGCTTCCCAACGATTGAAACTGTCGCTGTCATGATGCATCAAATGCAGGATATTGGCATCGGTCAAATTGGAGCGCAGGCGCACAGGGGCGGAGAAGCCGCGCAGCAATGAGGGCAGGGAGGCTGTTTCAACCCCTTCCAGAATGAAAGTCTGCTTTCGCTCGCAAATATGCAAAATGCCTTCTTTGCCCTCAATGCTTACATCACCACCACGCGCGCCGGTGAAACTGACATCTTTGCCATTTTTTCCGACAAGGCCAAAGCGCACAGGAATATGCAGCGCCTGCTTTGTTGGTTGACCGGGCGTAGCCGCGCAAGATTGCTCAACGCAGAGGCAAAGCTCCTGCCGTCCCTCGTGATAGCTGGAGGTGACAACCACATCGGGCGTGCCTGCCTGACGATACCAAAGCGCAAATTGCGCAAGAGAACGGTTTGAGGCATCTTCAAAAGCTTTGAGAAAATCTTCAATGGTTGCCGCTTGTCCATCATGACGATCAAAATAGAGCGCCAACCCCTTGGCAAAAGCCTCGGGGCCGAGAATGGTTTTGATCATGCGGCATAGCTCTGCGCCTTTTTCATAGACGGTCGCTGTATAGAAATTATTGATCTCGGAATAGCTGGTCGGCCGAACCGGATGTGCCAATGGGCCGCCATCTTCGGGAAATTGGCGTGAGCGCAACATGCGCGTATCTTCAATGCGCTTGACAGAGCGTGAGCGCATGTCTGAGGAAAATTCCTGATCACGAAAAACGGTCAGGCCTTCCTTCAGGCAAAGTTGAAACCAGTCACGGCAGGTGATGCGATTGCCGGTCCAGTTATGGAAATATTCATGCGCAATAATGGCTTCAATCAGCGCATAATCGGTGTCTGTCGCGGTGTCTGGTTTGGCCAGAACATATTTATCATTGAATATATTCAGCCCCTTATTCTCCATCGCTCCCATATTGAAGTCAGAGACGGCAACAATCTGAAACAGATCCAGATCATATTCCCGGCCATATTCCTGCTCATCCCAGCGCATGGAACGCTTTAAAGCATTCATGGCATAACCAACGCGATCTTCTTTGCCATGCTCAACATAAATATGCAGCGCAACATCACGGCCCGATGCTGTGATAAAGTGATCACTCACCCGTGCCAGATTGCCAGCAACGCAAGCAAACAGATAAGAGGGTTTGGGATGTGGGTCATGCCAATGGGCAAAATGCCAGCCACTGCGCTCGCCCTCATCAGGAAGCACGCCTTCAGCGATCAGATTGCCATTGGAGAGCAAATAGGGATTGTCTGCTTTGGGAGCTTCAATCCTAACATCATAAACAGACAGGCAATCCGGTCGATCATAAAAATAGGTGATGCGGCGAAAGCCTTCCGCTTCGCATTGGGTGCAATAGGTGTTATTTGTGCGATACAGACCTTCAAGCTGTGTGTTGGCGGTTGGGTCAATCTCGGTTGTCACGCTCAATGTGAAGGGCTTTTGCGGGGGCTGTAGGATCGTAAGATGCTTATCATCAAGCTGATAGTCAGAAGCCTCCAGGATACCCCCATCCAGAGCAACATCGCGCAAGAGAAGCCTCTCTCCATTGAGGATAAGAGGCTCAGTATTGGCTGTGCCATTGGGATACGCGCGTGGCTCAATACGCATCTCGTTGCGAACGAGTGTGTGCTTTGGATTCAGCTCAAAAGTCAGCGACAGGTGCGGAATGGCATAGGCGGTTGGACGGTAATCTTCCAGTTTGATTACGGAATAATCGGTCTGCATTATCATTCTTTTCTGTCTGCTTTGATTTGCTGTCTTTGGGTGATCTGAACGATCAGGCCTGCCAATTTATCGATCTCTTACCCGGTCTGGCAAGTGCGCAAAATGGGGGGCAGATATCCATGTCATTCTGGAGTCCAGAATTCTGTGCGTGTAGATTTTACCAGACTCAATCTTTTAAAGATTTCTCATAAAAAATTGGCAAGAAAAGATATTTCCTCGCCTTGAATTCAGTCTCTGAAGAAAGCATCCTATGGGTTAATCTTTCATGCCGTTGGTATAAATGGCCGCGCTCTCTCTTTGTCATCACTTTGGGTTGGTCGGCGGCGAGGTGCAAAGAAGAGTGTTTGAATGGGCAGCCAGCCCATCCATCAAACTTTTCGTGCGATAGCTGGCCATTTAAGCGCCAAATACACCAAATTTATGAGTTTACGTCCTAACCCAGATCGAAAGGCACAAATTGGCGCTTGTTGGGATCAACAATCAATTTTCGATCAATTGGCGGCACGGCACGCTGGTGGCATTTCTTTCGCTCACAAATGCGGCAGGAGACACCGATACCAACAACGCCCGCGTCCGATTTCAAGTCCAGACCATCGGCATAAATAATCTGATCGGCAAAGGAAAGTTCGCAGCCAATGCCAATCGCATAGCGCCGCACAGGCGCGCGATAGCCTGCACCAAATTTTGTGACGCTGGTTGCAACGCAAAGATAGCGAATGCCATCCGGCATTTCGGCAATCTGCACCAAATGCTGTCCCGGCGCCTCAAAAGCCTCATGAACATTCCACAGCGCACAAGCACCACCAAAGCGGGCAAATTGAAAGCGGGTTGCGGAATGGCGTTTGGTGACATTGCCGGCCCGATCGACGCGCACAAAATAAAAGGGAATGCCAAGCGAGCCGGGGCGTTGCAAAGAAGAAAGACGATGACCCACTTGCTCTGGAGACGCGCTGAAATGATGGCGCAAGCGATCAATGTCATGACGGGTGTCTTGCGCAACATCCAGAAAATGCTTGTAGGGCAAACAAAGCGCCCCGGCAAAATAATTGGCCAGACCAATGCGCGCAATGGAAAGAGCGGCTTCAGAGCGCAAGCCAGAGCGCTCAAGGCGGGCATTGATCAAGTCGGAATAATCCAGAATGGCAATCTGATGGGCTAGCAAAAAGGCGATGGAAGCAGATTCTTGCGCGGCATTGATGGAAAGAATGCGTGTCTCCTGATCAAAATGCCGCATGGTTTGGTCATGGGCTGGCCGTTCCATATAGCGCACTCGCACATGATGCCGCTCTTCCAGATAATCCTGAAAGCGGCTGATGCGATTGCCCTCCAGCATATTATGACGTTTGGCAAGGTCTTCTGCTGCCCGGTCCAGCTCATCAATATAATTGTTATGATAATGAAAATAATCGCGCACTTCTTCATAAGGTAAAATAGAGCGCTCCTCGCCCTCTGCTGAATGGGCGCTCAAGGCGTCATCCAACATCATCAAGCGGTCATTGGCGCGTCGATGGGCCTGATGCAAAGCCAGAAAAGCCTGCGTCAACCATGGAGAGCTTGACGCGGCCATTTTCAATTCCTGCAAACCGGGATTGGTTTCACGAAACAAAGGATCAGCCAGCGCTTCTTTCAAATCTGCCAGAACGCGACTGGTGTCAGCTGAGGCCAGATCGCGTAAGGACATGTCATAATGATGGTTTAAAGCGAGCAGAACCGGTGCCGTAAGAGGGCGCTGATTATTCTCGATTTGGTTTAGATAAGATGTTGAAATTCCAAGTCGTTCCGCAAAATTGGATTGTGTCAAGCCATGGCTTTCGCGCAAAGACCTGATCTTTGGGCCAACAAAGAGTTTCTCTGCCATTTCGGCTCTCCAATATTTGCAAAATTTGCATTTTGCAAAATAAAATTTGCAAAAATATTTGCAAATTAACTCAATAAAATCAAGAGGTTTATTGACTTTTTTGTGTATGTAACAGAAAACAGGGCCATGAATTGCCCTTTGGACTAGGCAGGGTGGAGAAAAGGCTAAGGTTAGCCGCGCAGTTGAAAAACTGGCAATTGGCTCCTCCAAAAGACGCATGGATTGTGGAGATGAAGTCTCACTATCAATCCGCCGCGGCATCACAGGGCAAGTCAAGATAAGCCATAGAGAGACCTGGTTTAAAGGCAGGGTCCTGACATTTAGGGGAAGAAAAATGCTGGTGCTTGAAAATATTGGTGGTGAAGTGCGTCGTGGTTTGACACATCAGGCCGAACAGGGAACGGTAACATATCGAACTCTGGTTATGGCTGAAACGCATCCGATATTCAGTGAATGCCTGCTCAATATGCTTGGCATCAAAAGAGAATATACGCCAGTGCTGGAATGCGCCGGACTGGAGCAGTTGCTCAGCGCTGCACCGGACCGTGAGGATACATTGTTGGTATTGAATTTGGCAGCAACCGCAAGTCGGGGTGCCGCAGCCATTGCAGATGTCCGCAAGGCCTACAAACATGCACGTTTGGTTCTGATTTGTGACGAGAATGATAAAGGATTGGCCCATTTTGCCTTGGGACATGGGGTTGATTGGGTAATCAGCAAAACGGCCCCGGTTACAGAATTGCGCTCAGCTGCAAAGCGCATTCAAGCTGGTTTGTCAGATGAAGCTCCGGTTTTGGCGGCAGAAGAAATCAGCGAGCGCTCTAATCTGTATTCAAAGCTTGCCAATCTCACGCCAAAGCAAATGACAATTTTGAAATATTTGCGCGATGGTTTGCTCAACAAACAAATTGCCTATGAGTTGAGTTTGACCGAAGCAACCGTCAAGCACCATATCTCCCTGATCCTGAAAAAGCTCAATTGTTATCGCCGGACACAGGCCGTTGCCATCGCCAACCGGATGATGTGATCTGTTTGAAATGACATCATGATTGATCTTTTAAAGGAGAAAAGGCGAGCTTGTGAAAACGCCACAGGCTCGCTTTTTCTGTTTGAGCGGCCAAGGGCTGTTTTGGTGCTCTTCAATCAGGTTATCTTTATGTTGTTATAATACCAACGGCATAAAATCCGGTCATATGGGGTAATCTTTCATGCCGTTGGTATAAGTCCTGCATTCTTTGGATGTAAAAGGAAATAATGCGCATTGTAAGTAATTTATCGCAATGTTTACCAATCCGAAACATAAATCCTTAAGACTGGTGGCAATGAATAAAACAGTTTCGAGGATTCGAGATGTCAATATTGCCAACACGCCTTGCGACCAAGCTTCCTGTGATTATGGTTTTGTCCGTCACAATTCTGGTTGCACTTCTCGTCTCTGTCGCATCCTGGATAGGTGGGAATTCATCGGTTCAACTCACGCAAACGGCTTTGGAAAATGCTGCAAGAGGGCGAACCAATACAGTCACACTCTATCTGGAACAGCTTCAGGGGAATATGCGTGCACTTGCCAGCCACACGATTGTGGATGACGCAGCAAAGCAGTTTCATGGTGGCTGGAAGGTCCTGAAAGAAGAAGCCTCTTCCAAACTAATAGATGTGTATGTCACGAACAACCCCAATCCAGAGCAAACGCGCCATGAATTTGTCGATGCCGATATAAAAGGCGTTTATTATTCAGCGGCTCATAAAAAACATCAGCCACGCATAACAAAATTACTGCAAGGTGGCATGTTTCGCGATGTGCTTTTCTTCGATAAAAAGGGCAATGTCTATTATTCCTACCGAAAAGGTGATGCCTTTGCCAAGAATATCAATCAGGCCAAGGTCATTCATGAAGAATTGAATGCGCAAATCCAGCCCATTCTGAAGCTGGCAAACGAAAAGCCCAATACGGTCTATAAAGGCAACGGCTTTACTGGGTTCATTCAGGCCCATGGCGATATCACAGCTTATATGGTTACTCCAATTCTGAAATGGGGCCGTATTGACGGAGCCATTGCCTTTGAAGTGAATACAAAGGAATTGGCGACAATTCTCGAAGATGAAACCGGGCTGGGCAAAACAGGCCATATCGAATTGGTCAATGCCAGCTTGAAAGCCATTTCCTTCTCGAAAAAAACCGTCAAAGATTTGGCAACCGCAGAAAATGAAATTGCCTTGAATGCTTTGACCGGCAAAGCCTCCAGCACTGACTTGCAAATCAATGGTCATAAATATCTGACAGTAGCCTCTCCCATGCAGGTCTTGGGCACCACATGGGCGCTTGTTGTGCGTCAGGATTATGAGGAATTGCTGGCACCGGCTGCAACCTTGCGCAATGGTCTGCTTGCCATTGGCGCAGCCATGCTGTTGCTCATTGGCGGATTGGCAACCTGGTTTGTCCGCTCTGCCATGGCTCCGCTCAAACTCCTCAATGACGGCGTGACGCGCCTTGCAAAAGATGATCTGAATGTGCAATTGCCAAATTCCAAAAAGAAAGACGAGATTGGAGAGCTGTCCCGTGCGGTGGAAGTGCTGCGCAACAATGCGATTGAGCGCCGCCGTCTGGAAGAGCAGGCCCGTGACGAGCAGGAATCGCGTACCAAACGGCAACGGGCAATCGAGAGCATGATTGATGGTTTTCGTTCATCATCGGATGAATTGCTCAATGATGTGACGCAGAATATGAGCACCATGCAGCAGACCGCACAGGGGCTGTTTGGCATGGCGGCAGACACAGCCGATAAGGCAACCTCGTCCGCTTCTGCATCAGAAGTTGCATCTGGAAATGTGCAAACCGTCGCCTCTGCCGCAGAAGAATTGGCATCCTCCATTGAAGAGATCAAACGGCAGGTGGATGAAACCGCCAATGTTGTCAATCGCGCAACAGAAGCTACACGCCATACCAATGAAAAGGTCTCAGGTCTGTCCAATTCGGCTCAAAAAATTGGCGATGTGGTCTCTCTCATTCAGGATATTGCAGAGCAAACCAATCTGTTGGCCCTCAATGCCACCATTGAGGCCGCCCGCGCCGGAGAGCATGGCAAAGGCTTTGCCGTTGTGGCCTCTGAAGTGAAGGAACTGGCAAACCAGACCTCCAAGGCAACAGAGGAAATTTCGTCCCAGATTACCGAAATTCAGGGCGCCACCAATGAGGCGGTTGATGCCATTGCCGGGATTGCCAGTACGATGGAAAAGGTGAATGAATACACCAATTCCATTTCCATTGCTGTGGATGAGCAAGGGGCCGCAACCTTTGAAATCTCGCAAAATGTAACTCAGGCAGCAAGCGGCACACAGCAAGTGGCAGGCAATATGTCCGGCTTGCAGGAATCTGTCTCTCAAACCACGCAATCGGTTGAGCAGGTCCAACAAAGCTCCTCCAATGCTGCGCAGCAGACTGACCGTTTGCGCAACGAGGTTGATGCTTTCCTGAAAAATGTAGCCTCTGCTTAAAAGCAGTCTTGGAAAAATATGAGCAGGAAAAAGCGCCTTCACGGGCGCTTTTTTCATTGTCGCCTCTTATAAAATCGGCTAAACCCAAAGACATGAGAGATTTGATTGCACAAAATTGGTGGTGGTGGCAGACGCAATAACGGCGGCTGACCCTTTGCCATGCAATCAAGGCAAAACAAGACATTGGGATCTGGCCGTCGGTTTTCCGGCGGCTTTTGTGTATCTGGATAAGTTGCAAACGCTCGGACAATCTGACCAAGGATTTTCACAAGATTTGGAACAAATGTGCGTCTGCCAGGAGCACAAGCTAGGGACATATCATGACCATTCATCACGAAGACACAGCGTCCATAGATTATATCGAAGATGGTCTCTATCTGACCGAGGGCGGCATTGAAGTCATCCGTCAGGTCGGCAAGGATGATTTTGCAACCGCTCTTGATACCATTCTCTCCCAATTGGATGAAAGACGCGGGGTTGTCCTGTCATCCAATTATGAATATCCGGGCCGCTATAGCCGCTGGGAGCTTGGTTTTGTCGATCCCCCTCTGGCAATCACCGCCCGCGGACGCGACATGACCATCGAAGCTTTGAATGATCGCGGTGTTATTCTCATTCCCGCCATTCACAAAACGCTGAAAGATCTCTCAGAGCTGAAATCCTACACAGCAGATGAGACAAAAATCGAGCTGAGCGTCAAGGAACCAGAAGGAAGCTTCTCAGAAGAAGAGCGCAGCCGTATGCCGTCGGTTTTCTCCATCGTGCGCGCGCTGATTGGCCTATTCAAGTCCGGGCAGGATACGCAATTGGGCCTGTATGGTGCCTTTGGTTATGATCTGGCCTTCCAGTTTGACCCCATTGAGATGCAATTGCAGCGCCCGCAAGATCAGCGCGATCTGGTGCTTTATTTGCCAGATGACTTGCTGATCGTCGATCTCTATGCGCAAAAAGCCCATCGCTACCGCTATGATTTTGCCTATGAGGGCAACACCACAGAAGATATTGAGCGCCAAAGCACGTCCGATCCGTTCCAGTCATCACATGTCAACTTGCCGCGTGGTGACCATGAAAAGGGCGAATATGCGCAAGTGGCCCGAAAAGCGGTCGATTATTTCAAGCGCGGCGATCTGTTTGAGTGCGTTCCGGGTCAGACCTTTTATGAAAGAGTGGAGTGCAATCCCTCTGCCATTTCCAGACGTTTGCAAAAAATCAATCCATCGCCCTATGGCTTCATGATAAATCTTGGCGAACAGGAATATCTGGTAGGCGCCAGTCCTGAAATGTTTGTCAAGGTCAGTGATGGCACATTGGTCGAGACCTGTCCTATTTCCGGTACAATTAAGCGTGGCAAAGATCCTATCGAAGACAGCGAGCAGATTTTAAAACTGCTCAATTCCAAAAAGGATGAAAGCGAATTGACCATGTGCTCCGATGTTGACCGCAATGATAAGAGCCGGGTCTGTGTGCCGGGTTCTGTGCGGGTCAAAGGGCGGCGTCAGATTGAGCTTTATTCCCGCCTCATTCATACGGTGGATCATATTGAGGGTCGATTGCGCGAGGGGCTGGATGCTCTGGACGCCTTCCTCTCTCATGCATGGGCCGTAACCGTGACCGGCGCGCCCAAACTTTGGGCCATGGATTTTATCGAGCGCCACGAAAAATCGCCGCGTGCATGGTATGGCGGGGCAATCGGCATGATTGGCTTTGATGGCAATATGAATACGGGTCTGACCTTGCGTACCATCCGCATCAAGGATGGCGTGGCACAGGTCCGTGCAGGGGCCACTTTGCTCTATGATTCCTGTCCCGAAGATGAAGAGGCAGAAACCGAATTGAAGGCATCAGCAATGCGTGCCGCAATCCGTGAAGCGGCCCAGTCTGAACAGGATGATAGCGCAAGTGAGGCAAAACAGCCCGGTGAAGGGCTAAAAATTCTGCTGGTGGATCATCAGGACAGTTTTGTGCATACTTTGGCCAATTATTTCCGCCAGACAGGCGCAGAAGTCGTCACGGTGCGCACCCCAGTTGCCGATGATCTCTTCGATAAAGTGGCGCCTGATTTGGTGGTCATGTCTCCGGGTCCCGGAAATCCGCAACATTTCGGCACCAGCCAAACAATCGCCAAAGCGCGGGCAAGACAATTGCCCATCTTTGGGGTCTGTCTTGGCTTGCAAGCCATAACAGAAGCCTTTGGTGGCACGTTGGATCAGCTCGATATTCCCATGCATGGCAAGCCATCGCGCATCACCGTGCAAACCAAGGGCATTTTCGAAGGCTTACAGGGCGAGATTGTCGTGGGGCGCTATCATTCGCTCTTTGCCAATAGAGAGTCTTTGCCAGACGAGCTTCGGGTCACAGCAACCACCAAAGACGGCGTGGTTATGGCGCTGGAACATGTTAGCGAGCCAATAAGCGCTGTGCAATTTCACCCAGAATCCATCATGTCTTTAGGCAGCAATGCGGGGATGATCATGATTGAGAATGTTGTGCGGCAGGCAAAGGCTTTTGCAGCCAAGCGATAAAGTCGATCAATAGAGAGAGCGCCCCGTTAAAGCCTGCTTTAACGGGGCGTTTTCTATTCCAAAACAGGATCATCCACATCTTGCGCGGAAAATGGGACAGAGACGGATAATTTGCGCTAACATGCTTTTTATCTATGTGGCAAAGTCCTGAGTCTGGTTGAGAGGTCGACTGACAAAGGAGCAGCCTCAGATGCGGTGAAATTTGGCGGAGAGGATACGGGCATGGCCCAGGCATGGACGATTGCGTCAGCTCAAAAAGCATTGCAAGAAGGTGAGGTAAGCGCTATCGATCTGGTCAGCAATGCCTTTAGCGAAATTGAGCGCGAAGAAGGCGAGGGCAGTCGTACCTTCATCCGCACGTTCAAGAATAATGCCATCACACAAGCCGCCGCCTCTGACGCTCTGCGCAAGATGAAGGTGCCCCAAGGTCCGCTCGCAGGCATTCCTCTGTCTGTCAAGGATCTCTTTGATTTGCAGGGAGAAGTCACAACTGCTGGATCCAAAAGCCTGGCAAAAAGCATGTCTGCGGCAAAAGATGCCAAAGTCATCGAGAATTTACGGGCAGCCGGGGCGATTTTCTTGGGCCATACCAATATGACCGAATTTGCCTATTCCGGTCTTGGCATCAATCCGCACCATGGCACACCTTTGAATGTCTGGGATCGCCGCATAGGCCGTGTGCCGGGTGGCTCTTCTTCTGGTGCTGCAATTTCCGTGGCTGAAAATATGGCCATTGCCGCTCTTGGCTCTGATACAGGCGGCTCCATTCGCATCCCTGCCGCATTCAACCGCCTTTATGGCTTTAAGCCATCCTTGGACCGTCATTCCATGGATGGCATTTTCCCACTTTCCAGCTCTCTCGATACCATTGGACCCATTGCCCGCTCTATAGAATGCTGTCGCATCCTTGATCATGTCATGGCGGGCTTGCCTGTCCCAATACCCAATATCCGCCCCTTGGCAGGCATGCGCTTTGCCATTTTGGAAACCATTGCTCTGGATGGACTGGATGTGGAAGTTGCAGGCGGCTTTGTTCGTGCCTTGGAGAAAATATCTCAGGCCGGAGCAAGATTGGAACGGGTGAAAATTGATGCAATCAATCGCTTCACAGACATAGCCGCTCTTGGCTCCTTGGTCGGCGCTGAGGCTTGGCACTTGCATCGCGACCTTATCAAGCAAGAGGAAGCAAACTTTGATCCGCGCGTCGCCAGCCGAATAAAGGCGGCTCAATCGATCTCAGCTGCCGACTATATTGAGATGCTGGCCTTGCGCAAGGATATGCAGGATCGCACCCATCAGGCGACACGCAACTATGATGCGGTTCTCTTGCCCTCTGTTGCCGTCATCCCACCGGAATTAAAACCTTTGCTGTCATCGGATGAAGCCTATAGCGAGACCAATCTAAAAGTGCTGCGCAACACCGCAATTGGCAATATTCTGGGCGTGCCTGCCGCGACCCTTCCGGTCGGCGGAGCGGACACGGCGCCCGTCGGTTTGATGGTCATGGGAGAAATGGGGCAGGATGCTCACGTTCAGGACATTGCACAAAGCATCGATCAGCTTTTAAAAGCCAATTAATACCAACGAGTAACTTGATACTGCCCATAACATGTAATGCGCACGTCTAAGAGCCTGATTTAAAAGTCCAGAGCCAACCCTCTCCCCCTTTTCAGACCACCCGTCATGGTGCCCTCATGGGCGGTCTGAAAAGGGGGGAGAGGGTCGGATATGCAGCCTAAAAGGCTCATCAAAAGGCTTTTAATCGGGCACTAATACTTTATGATTATCCACAACTTTATTCTATATAAGGGAAATATAAAATATCTCATTTCAGTGTTCTGAAAGGACGTTTTTCTATTTTTTTCTCAGAAATTTATGAAATTTATTGTTTTTATCCAATATTTTTAAACTTAGTTATTTATACGTATGATAGAGGCCCGTTTGGTTATTGCAATGCTGCAAAGCTTGTATTATCTAACGCCTGTCATCAGGCGAGAAGATAGGTTCTGGATGTGGCAAGATTGAACCTTTCACGCAAAAAGATCGATTTTCTATCAGTTTTGGCCGTTTTGGGGTAAAGTCCAAAGAATGCGCCATAATGAAGATGCTTCGCTCTGCTCGCTTGGTAGAGAGTACGAATTGACGATGTGTAACTTGTAAGAGTGAATGTCAGTTTGCGAGAAATAGGCATTCAATATTACATGCAGTAAAGATATCAAGGGAGCGCTTGGTTTCCTTGTAACATCAAAGACATGCAAGGTTGTATTCTTGGATTTGAATCAACTTTTCTAGTCGAATAAAAGAGATGAAATTGCTCAAATAAAATGGCCTGGAAAACAGGCTTATTTTGAGCCAAGAGGCGACCAGACGCAAAGTGACACGTCCCCCACCCAGATGTCACAATGCAGATCCGATAAGGTGAAAGTCTGGCGTAGGGCGGAAAGCCCATTTGGCGATTCTGAAGCCAGTTTTCGCCAGCTGGCCGTCGTTGTCCCCGCAGCGGCGGCCAGCCCTCTCCCCCTCCCAAACTGCCCATGAGGGTACCATGACGGGTGGTCTGAAAAGGGGAGAGGGCTGGCTCGGGACTTTTAAATCAGGCTCTAAGGGATAGGAATCGTCAAAATCACAACAATTTTGTATGATTATGTCTTGCAACAGCAGACATAAGACCCACTCTTCCCTCAAAAGCCGAATTATCTTGTGAATTCATAACTATAATATGATGATATATGACATGTCATTCACAAGATCTGTTATAGTGCGGTTGCTTATTCATTAAGCTAAATGAAGTTTTACCCGTCTTGATGCCTATTTTTAATGCAAAGATGATAGCACCAAGAAAATGAGAATATGCTGATGGCGCCAAGCGCTATTAGCACAGATCGCCGGACCGGTTAGGCGAGCTGATGGTGGGGACCTGTCAGTTTTGGGGATTGCTTTTGTGGGGGCCGCAGAAGCATATAACATGTGTTACGCATGATGCGATCAGGGTAAGCCCATAAAGTGGGCTTACCCTTTTCTATATTCAGCCTTAAAAAGCCAGCCTTAAAAAGCTTGAGAGACATTGAGTTTTGCCAGCAAGGCTTCTGCTTGAAATTGCTGCAATTTGGGGCAGTCATACTCCCCCTTTTTACCGTCGTTAAAGGCTTTGTCCCGCGTGCTGTGATAGGCAAATCCGAGCTTGGCCCGTGTTGCTTCATCCATCTTGTGTTTGTCTGCCACTTCGATGACCACTTCTTTAAGCGGCACAGCCGCATCATGATGGCCACAAAACAAACCAACACCCGTCAGATGCCCCAGTGTTTCTATGGTTTGCATACGCTTCTCTGTAAGCGGGCTTTCAGCCTGAGTAGGCAAGGCCAGCAAAGATCCACCCAAAGCTAGAAAAAAAACAGCGGCTTTGCAAAAAGAAGAGCTTGTGTTGTCCATGAGAATGATCCTTCTAAGTCAAAATGAGCAAAGCCGCGAAACCGGCCTGTAAAAGCGAAAACAAAAGTCAGCACCTGTCGACGGAACGGGTGTCTTGGGATGTGATCAGATTTTGTCCAACATAGATCAGAGCCAGAATTGAGACATTCATGACAAGAGCATAAATGGAAGCTGGCACCATCAGCGCGCCATTGCCTAGCAACAATTGGCAAATCACCAAAGCCAGCGCCACATTTTGCAAACCGCATTCCACCGCAATGGTGATGGCATCTTGAGCGCTGAGAGAAAACAGACGCGAGATCACCAAGGCAGAACCAATGGAAAGACAATTGAGCAAAATAACCGCTGGGCCAATCACAGACCAGTGACTGGAGATAGTCTCCCATTCTGTGACAAAAGAGGTGATCACAATGGCGGCAAAAATAGCAGAGGCAACAAAGCGTGCCTGTTTAAGGATTGTCTGACAAAAATGCGGGAAAAAATGCCGCAAAGTCATACCCAGCGTCAAAGGCACCGCGCAAATCACCAGAACACCCAACACCACGCGCCCAAAGGGCAGGGAAAAAAGGCTAGATTGGGAGGACGTGTTTAAATCTGGAACCGCCAAAACCAGTAAGGCTATCGACAAAAACACTGGAATGGTGAGAAAGGCCAGCATATTGGTCAAAATCGTTAGTGAGATTGATAAGGCCACTTTACCGCGCGCCAATGAGGACAAAAAATTCGAGGTGATGCCACCGGGAGCTGCGGCCAAAATCACCAAGCCCATGGCGTGAAGCGGCTCAAGATTGAGCAAAAGCGCGATTGAAAGAGCCAATATGGGCAAGATCATGACTTGCGCAATCAAGCCCGCGCATAGGCCAAAGACATTCTGACGCAAGGCACCAAACTCTCGCAAATTGACAGAAAAGCCGACGGTTATCATGATGACAGCCAGACCCAAAGGGATAAGGGGGGTATTCATGTTTGGACCTTTGCCTTGTTAGGTTGAGGACTCATATTCTTTTCGCTTTCGGTCCTGCTGTGCTGATCGATTTCAGCGTTGCAAAATTTTGAAAATCAACCAGCTCTTTGCCGTTTTGACGCCGAAAACAACAAGAATATGAGTTCTCAACCTAGCGCCCACCCGATGCAAAGACGCTGCGACGTTAAGCCTTAGCATCAGCGAGCAAGGGCCTCTAAAGCCTTAACAAAAGTCAAGGCTCTCGCTTGCTTGCAGTTTTACCAAATTAGGACGTAGATTCATAAATCTGGTGGATTTGGTAGAGGCTAATTTTTTCTCTCACTAGGAGCAAGGATGCAGACAATGTGATCATTTTCAATTCCTTGCGACGACGTGAGAGAAAAAATTAACCCTATCCTGCGGACGTTTAAATGGCCGCACTCTCGCTTTGTCAAAGTGTTTGAATGGGCAACCAGCCCATCCTTCTCACTTTTTCGCGCGATATCGGGCCATTTAAGCGCCAAATGCACCAGATTTATGAGTCTACGTCCTAAGACAGCCAACAGAATGATATGGATCGTCTGTTGGCAAAAATCAGAAAAGAATGAGGGCATTTTCTGGTGGCCAAGATGGCAATGTCTGTGACCCCAAGCAGGTAAGATCATGATCAAAAGACCCGTAGATCCAAAGAGCAATGGCAGACGAGCCAGCCGTGTCCTCACATCCTTCATGGCCCTCCTGCTTCTGTCTTTTTTGCTGTTATCTTTTAGCCATCCCACCATGGCGGCCCCGCAATTAATTCTTGGTTCTGGCACGGTTGAAAGCGACAAACCACGCCGGGCTTTCCTGTTGGAAACAGCAATGGGAGAGACATTTGGTGATCAGGATTTGTTGGGAAAATTCACGCTGATATATTTCGGCTATACATTTTGTCCCGATGTTTGCCCAACATCGATGATGACCATGACAGACATCCTCAACAAGCTGGGAGAGGATGCCAAGGCAATGACGCCGGTCTTTATTTCGGTTGATCCAAAACGCGATACGTTGCCGCTTTTGCGTGACTATGCCGATGCTTTTCATCCCAAAATCATTGCCATGACCGGCCCGCAAATCATGGTCGACGCCGCTGTCGGGGCCTATAACGCGCGCTATAAATTCATCCCAAGTGACGATGGCGACCCGATGGGCTATTCCGTTGACCATACAGCCTCGATCGCCTTTGTTGGCCCAAATGGACACATTGTGACGCGCTTTGGCCATGGCAAGCCGCTGGAGGAGATTCTTTTCGAAATCCGGGCGACATTCTCTCAGCACCAAAAGCTGGTTAAACGATTGAAAGAAAAACAGTAAAGGACAGCATGATGCAGAGCGCAAAACAAAGAAAACATTATCTGGCAAGCCTGTTTTTCACCGTCTGCGTCTTTCCTGCCCATTTTACAGCCCATGCTGCGGACTGTTCAAATCCTGCGCCGATGGATGATTTGCAACCATGTACAGAGCTGAAGGGAAAGGTCTTTAGCAATTGCGATTTATCAGGGGCAAACTTTACCGGGCTTGATTTGCGAAATACGCGCTTTGAAAATTGCACATTGGATGGCACGGATTTTTCCAGAACAATCCTAAAATGGGCCTCCTTTAAAAACAGCTCTCTCATTGGCGCCAATTTCACAAAAGCCGATCTGTTTCATACCAATATGAATGAGACGGATATCTCGAAAGGGAATTTTACCAAGGCCTTCATGTTTGGCACCAATCTGAATTTTGCCAAAGCAAACAATGTCACCTTTGAAACAGCCAATATGAAAGACATCAATATGGAAGAGACGGACTTTACCGGCTCCGTCTTCAAAGATGCTTATATGCTGCGCGCCGTTTCCTATCAGGTGAATTTCACCGATGCAAAGCTGGATGGCGCCATATTGACCGGGGCCACATTTGAAGAGGGCAATTTTACCCGAACCAGTATGATCGGAACCAATCTGGATGGAGCCAGTCTGGAAGGCTCCAAATTTATCAAGGCTATTTTACGGGATGCAAGTTTCAAAAATGCGGTTCTGGATGATGTGACATGGCAAGATGTCGTGGATGCTCCGGCCCATATAAAGCAGCCCTGAGCCTAAATTCTCAATGAAAAGGTCCAGCATGAGCAAACAATTTCTCACACGCCGACAAATGGCGACAGGCCTTCTGGCCTCTTGCGCTGCATTGACTTTTGGCTTTGTGCCAAAAACGGCGAAAGCGGCCAGCACCATCAGCCCTTTGAAAAAGATGATTGAAGGGTCAAAATCCTATCAAAGCAATAAGGCAATTGAGCTGATCAATGAGAAGCGAGAAAAAAGCACTCTGCAAAGCTATGAAGGGCGCTTCTTGCTTGTCAATGTCTGGGCAACCTGGTGCTTTTCCTGCCGGGTGGAAATGCCGGATCTGGACGCTTTGCAAGGAAAATTTGATCCCAAAAAATTATTGGTCATGCCCATTTCCATTGACCGAAACGGCATTGATGCAGTGATGCCTTTTTATGATCGCACCAATATCCAGCATTTGCCGATTTTCATTGCCTCCGGTATGCAGGCCATCACAACCTTTGGAGAGCGCGGTATTCCATTCTCTGTGCTCTTGGATCCAAAAGGCAAGGAAATAGGCCGGATCCTTGGACCGGTTAAATGGGATGCAGACGATTTTGTTGCCTATCTGCAAGATAAGATTGATCGCTGGACCCCCGCTGCCTGATCCTTCTTATCTCATAATAAAAAGGCTCTCATCGAGAGCCTTTTTGTCTCATCAATATTTGTGTCATGAATAAACGACACGCTCTAAACCAGATCTCCTGATCGCATACGCCAAAAACCAAGCGCAGCAAAGACAAGCCCAAGGCCAGAGGGATAGGCTAGGGCCCAAAAGACATAGCCTTGTGAGCCAAAATTATCCAAAATCAGGAAAGCGGCAGGCCCCAGCAACACCAATTGCGGGTCAAACAGGATCATGGCCGCCGTTCGAAAGGTCTGCAATGGATTGGCCAGTGCAATGGCCAGAACAAAATTAGGATCAAAATTTTCCCGGATCAAAACCCCGATCAAAATCAAATCCAGAAAGGCTACCAGCAACAGCCAAATCAGCAAAGAAAGCCCAAGAGCAAATTCCGTGCTTTTGGCAATGGAAGACAGGAAGAAGGCAAAGCCAAGAAAACAGAGCGCCAGCGAGACCACAAGCCCACTATAATAGGCAATTTCCAGATAGGGCAGGGCATGGCCTTTGATCAGGCTGAAGGAGGCTGCAATGACCAGTGCAATGCCAATGGGCACCACCACCACAAACAAACGGCCCAGCAATTTGCCCCAATACCAGTCAGAGAGTTTGATCGGGAACGAGAGCAAATATTCCAGCGTGCCAGCTTCCCTGTCGCCCACCAACGAGCGAACCGTGGTCACCAAGACAAAAAGCGGCAAAATGGCCATGGTCAGCTGAATGAAAGTGACCAAAAGACGCGACAAACCGGTAAAGCCCAGCACACGCGATTCGGTAATGCCCATGGAAATCAGCAACACCATGAGGCCGGTAAAAACCAGCGAATAGATATGAAACCAGCGCGAGCGCATGGCTTCTTTCAAATCAAGGCCCGCGCTCAAAATCAAGCCGGAACGAGCTTTGCCAGACATAGTGTCTTCCTTTACGGTCTTAGTGCCCGATTTAAAAGTCTCGATTGAGACTTTTAGGTTAGCTCAGGACTTTTAAATCAGGCTTTTAATCTTTTTCGACATCTTCAAGAGGAATTTCGCATCGTGCGGACAAGCCTTGCGCCAAAATCAGCTCTTTCATTTTGGCAAATCCAAAGGCACCCTTGCGCTTTTCCTTGATGGCAGCAATGCCATAATCCATCGGGGTGAGGGCGCCTGCAACGAAATAGGCTTTGGTTGCATCCAGCCAGTCTTTGGCGGTTTCGCTATTCATCACCCAGATTTCAGTCTCGGGATTCTCTTTCCAGCTACGGGTTTCCAGCCAATGAATGGCATCGCCAATATCGTCAAACTTATACAATTTGCGCTTTGGGCCGCCCCGTATCTCTGTTGCATACATTGGGTCGGAAATGATCATGCGGCAAATCTCGCACATATCGCGACCATATTTAATCGGCTCAGGCCCTGTTGTCTGCTTTTGACAGGCCGACAAAGACACCGCCAAAATGATCGTCAAACCCATGAAAATGGAACGGATCATGCCCCCACTCCTTTCAACCTTATCTAGGACGTAAACTCATAAATCTGGTGCATTTGGCGCTTAAACGTCCGCAGGATAGGGCTTATTTTTTCTCCCACGTCGTCGCAAGGACTTGAAAATGAACCACATTGTCTGCATCCTTACTTCTAGTGAGAGAAAAAATAAGCCTCTACCAAATCCATCACATTTATGAGTCTACGTCCTCGTTTGACTTTACGGGTTTTTGCGCAAAGCAAACTTGCTCTTGGTCAATCTGTGTGGGAAGAGATCTGGTCTTCACCCAGATTTTCAAAGCGAATGTCGGACAACAATCCACCATAGCGAGAGAGGGTCGAGAGAAAGCGGATCATATCGCCACCAGCCACATGGCCATGAAAGGCTGTCCCTGTTTCATCTTGGCTGAAATTCCAGTCAGATAAGGTTTTTGTAAGGGCTGTACTGCTCTCGGCAATCCGCAAGGTGCAAAGACGACGATCCCCTTCTTTCAGGCGATCCGAAATCCGATCATCAAGCACAATTTTGCCCTGATCCATCTCAATCACACGATTGACCAGAGAGGCAATCTCTTCCAGCCGGTGACTGGCAATCACCATGGCCCGGTCTTTATGCTGGGCCAAAAGATCGAGAAAGGCGGCCCGTGCCGCAGGGTCCAGATTGGCGGATGGCTCGTCAAAAATGAACAATTTGGCAGGTCGTGCCAAGGCAATGGCAATCAGCAGCTTTTGCTTTTGCCCACCAGAAAGCCGATTGAAAGGAATGGCCAACAACAAATCCAGCTCCAAACCCAATTGATCGGCAATATCCCATATTTTCTCTCTGTCTGCTTTGCCCGATTGGCAAGAAAAATGGATCAGATCCGTTACGGGCATTTTCAAAGGGGGCGGCAATTGCGGAACAAAAGCAATGGATTCCAGTATGCTCCGATTGTGGGTTGAGACCTTTTCACCAGCAAGCAAGATATCGCCTTTGTGGCGATAATGACCAAGCAAGCAGCGGATAAGCGTGGTCTTGCCTGCACCATTGGAGCCAATCAGTGCAATGCGGTCGCTGTCAGCAATCTGTACATCCAAAGAATGCAAAACAGAACGGCGAACAAAGGTTTTTTCCAACGCGCTTATTTGAATAAGAGGACCGGTCATTGGCTTACCTTTTTAACATGTGTAGGGCTTTTGTCAGATCAGCCCGGCAAAAGCAGTCTTGTGATTAAAGCAGGGCGTCTGAGCCACGAATATGGAATTTAAGCGCCCCGGTTGGGCAAGCATCCAGACACATGCCGCAGCGTGTGCAATCAGCCCCCATATAGTGAAATTCCTGATCGGCAAAGCCGAGTTTTGTCGGCTCCAGGACATGGGGCACCATGCACACATCCCGGCATTCGCCCTCATGCAGGCATTTGGTGGAATCATATTTGATCTGGATCGGAGAGAGAGCCCCTGCAAAACCATAGGTCAGGCCAATGGGACAGACATAGCGACACCAGAAGCGGCGGGAATAAAAGATCTCGATCAACAGCAAAAACCCAACAACGACAAGCGCAAAGCTGGCCCCATAGGTAAAGGCACGAGAGAGAATGCCAACTGGCGAGATATATTCAAACACCGTATAGCCGGTCACAAAGGCCAGAAGGGCAAAAACAAAATACAGCACGGTGCGCATACGCCGATCAAAGGCATGATCCTTGACCAGCCCTTTGGCGGCCAGCTTCAAATGAACCATTTCGGCAATTTCTGCCAGCAAATGATAGGGGCAGGCCCAAGCGCAGAAGGTGCGCCCGCCCAGCAACCACCAGCCAAACAAAACCGTGGCTGTGCCAATCAGCAAATTGACCACAATATGTTTGTAGGCCAGCATCACTTGCAGGGCAGAATTTAAATCTGCCATATGAAAGCCAATCACCCGCGAGCCGGTCAACGCGCCCTCGATCAGCTGAATGTCGGCCCAGAAAGACAACACAAACAACAGATTGACGAGGATAACGGACGCCCAGCGCCGTTTTAGCCATTTGGAGCCGGGTTTGAACCAGATCTTTTCATCCTTGATCAGTCGAATGCGCTCTTGCACGGCCTCCTTGGTTTTCTTGGCTGTGAAAATCTCAAGAGCCTTGGGAGAAAATTGATCACGCGGTGGCCTTTTGGGATCCTTGCCAAGCATCAAAAGAATAGAATGGACAATCTTGCTCATGACGCGGCCTCCATAGAGACTTCCGGTTCAATGACAATGGCGACAGGCTCGACCGGACACATCATTTCACAGGTGCCACAGCCAACGCAGGATTTATGGATCACCGGTTCGCGGCGCTTGTCCGCCGGATCACTGGAAACAGGTTCCAAAGAAATCGCTCCCTCTATGGGGCATTCGCGCACGCACAGATCACACAGATCCAGATCATAGCTATGATGGGCCACCTTAATCGGTGTCCAGCGATCAATCTCCTCATAGCGCAGCAGCCCATCAAAATCAGGTCCACGCGCAGTACCCTTGAAGCCTTGTCCCAACATGGCAAGACAATGCTCCGGCTCCACAAGCTTGGCAAAGCCCATGGTCACCTCTTCTTTTTTGGTGATGGCATGATCCAGCGCCCCGGTCGGGCAGGCCAAAATGCATTGGGTTGCATCGCAAGAAAAGTCACAGGCTTGAGCACGCGCATCAATATAAGGCACACCAATGCCAAAGCCCTCATCAAGATCGGCCAGTTTGATGGCTTCAACCGGACAAACCTGAACACATTGCCCGCATTTGATGCAAGCCGCCAAAAAAGCATCTTCATCAATGGCACCGGGGGGGCGTAGCCGCTCTGTCAAGCGCTTTAAAACCGGATAAACACCACTCAAGGTTGCGGCTAAAATCACAGATCCAAAGCCAAGAGAACGCAAGAACCGGCGACGGGCTTCGCGTTGTCGCTCAGAGATCTTGCGTTTCTTGACCGGGGCGGCTTTGGTTGCCGCCTTCTGCGGGGGGGATGCGTGCTTGGGGTCTTTAGGCGCCGGGGAGGGCGTGCCAGACTGTGTCGCTGACTGGTCGGGGGTCATTGACTTTGCCTCGCTTTTAAAAGGAGTTGCAGAGCTTTGGATGGAGCGGAAGGAACAGCACTATGTGTCGGGCCGCTCTGTGCTGGCGTGCTTGCAGCATCGTCCTGTGCCTCAGTCTCAAAATGTTCATCCAGCTCTGGATGAATAGTGTTGGTTTTCAAAGCCACCGGATCCAGTCCGGCAATGCGATCCATCATCGGGTTCTGATCACGAATGAGATGCTTGGGTTCGGAAAAAGGAGCCAGTCTTTCAATAAAATCCAGAGCTTCCAGTCCGGGAGAGCCACGAAAGAAGGAAACGGGCATGATGTCCATCCAAAGACGATCAGCATAGCTCCACAAATCAAAGGGCGCTTCGCCTTGGCCATCGTCATTCTGATCGAAGCCCTCATAGGAATCCCAGTGATTGCCATCCCACATATGCCGCTTGGCAGAACCGCCGCCGCGCACAACTATCTGGGTAAAGTTGGAGGCAAAGTCATTATGAACAATGCGGTTGCCTTTCCAGTCACTATGGAATTGCACGCCGATGCCATTGAACGAGATATTATTGTCGGAAATCAGATTTTCGCTATCAGGCTGATAAGGTGAGACATCCAGATAAAGCCCCACCGAATTGCCCAAAATATCATTACCAGCAACGATGACATCCGATGTTTCCTTAAACCCAATGCCCATACCTGATGAGCCTGCGCTTTCGATAATCTTGTTCTTCAGCACCTTGATGCCATCGGAATACATCAGGAAAATGCCAACGGTGTTGTTGCGAATATCATTTTCTTCAACCAGATTATACTGGCTATACATGAAGTGAATGCCATAGCGCCCCCGGCGGATTTTATTGCCCGCAATCCGGTTGTTCCTCGAATACCAGACAACCACATCGCGACTGTCGGTGATCTCATTATTGAGGATTTTATTTTCGGTCGAATACCAAAGGCGAATGGCATCGCCGCGCAAAGGCAAATCCACATCACGGCTGTTAATCTTGTTATTCTTGACGATATTGTTATTCGATTGCTGGATATCAAAGCCAAACAATACATTTTCCATCGTCAGATTTTTGAGAATATTGAAATCCCCACGCACCTGAATGCCGCTATCCAGCTCGTTATGCAGCCGGCCCGAATTGCGCAAGGTGATCGATTGAACACTGGCCCCGGTCGCTTTGACCAGCAAGATGGTGCCTTTGCCCTGACCATCCAGCACCACCCCGTTTGAACCATCAAGAGTAATGGATTTGGAGAGGACAAAATTGCCTTTGTAAATCCCGGCTGGCGGGTTCAGGGTTTCTCCCGGTTTGGCCGCATCAAGCGCTGCTTGCAGATCATAAGAAGCAGAGGCGTCAAAAGACACCAGCAAAAGCACAAAGAGCAAACAGGAGCGAACAAGAGACGAGAGAATATCAGGCATTTTATGGACCATTTTTCGCACACTCCAAAGGAGTGATGAGAAAGAAAAGTGCTAACAAAGCATTGTGTTAGCTCCAATGTGTAACCAGGTTGGTCAAGTGTCCTTGACCAACCTCATATTGCAGAATTTTTACGCAAAGGCCCTAAGAGGCTGATTTAAAAGGGCTGGATATGCCGCCTAAAAGTCTCGGTACGAGACTTTTAAATCGGGCACTAAGAGGCTTTGATACTCAAACCCGTTGAAACCGATGCGTCGATTTTGGGCGCAACGGCATCTTTGCGGATTTTGCGACGAATGAGCCCAGCCAATGCCAGCAACACAAAGCTGGCCATCATCAAACCAAAACCGATATGCGGATAGGAATGGGTGGTAAATTGCGCCACTTTGCCATCCCCAAAGACGGTGGGCATGAAAGGCTTCAGGGTGAAAGCCCCCATGGTGGACAGGCTATGCCCATACCACCACAGCCAACCGGCATATTCGACAATGAAGGCAAAAGGCACAATGGCGGGAATGATCACCAATAACCAGAACCATGGTTTGTCTTCACGCCAAGACAAGGCAGTGATCACCACCATGGCAAGAAGGATCACACCAAACAGGGCTTTTGCCACCCATGTCATGGTCGCAACCAAGGGATCATTGCGCTCAGGATCCATAAACCAGCGCCCAAGGCTCTTTTCATAATGCCAGAGCATGGCCTGCATACCGGATGCTGTCCATTCAGAGCGTTCTGATTGCGCTAATTTGGCCTGATCATTGTTATAAACGGTGGCAAGCTTGGTCAGCAAAGACGCACGATCCAGCTCGCTTGCAGGACCATCTGGTACCGGTTGAATGCCTTTGTCTGCTTGCTGGCGGGCATAGACTTCGGCCATTTCCTCGCGCAGGCGTTTCACCAGTGGATGCAATTCTTCTTCCGCATCGGTTTCTTCATCCCCTTGCCCAAGAGAGACCACCATGCCGGTGATATAGCCCTTTGAATGGAATAACAGGCCATCTTTTGCATACATGACATGCCCCATCCAGGCAGCCACTGTACCAAACCCCAGAATCAGCACCACCATGCGCGATTTACGTCCCGGCGCAGCAAAGCCAAGCAGCATCACAACCAATAGACCAACAAGGAAAGGAGAAAAAGCCTTTTCAACCGGACCGCCAGAGGCAATGGGGAACATGCCGACAAAATGGTTGATCGTATCCATTTCATGCACACAATCCAGTGCCTCTTTCTCATCAACCTCGGTTGACTGGCGAAGGGCACAGCCATTGCGCACACTATCAATGTGAAAATGGATTTTCACACCATCGGGAAAGGTCTGTTTGGGATAATTGACTGCTTCCAGTGACACCCACCAAAGAGGAGCAAAGAAATAGCCAATGACACAGGCAAGACCTGCCAGCGTCAAAATCCGATAGATCCAGACCCGCTTGTCTTTGCTCTCGTCAATGACGGGGGAGGAGCCTGTATCAGATGAAATACCAGACATGGGGAAACGCCTTGTCTTTGGAAGAGGCGATTACGCTATTTTAGAAACAAACAGGCAAAGCCGCTTCACGGTGAACCGGGCAAATGCCTCAAGCTATACTGCACAAAAAGAAAGAGGCATCTGTCTTGAGAAAAGAGCCGGGGTGCATAGGCGCATCCCGGCTTTTGATAAAAGAGGTCTTACCAGTCAAAATCAGGATTGATCCAATCAGGATCACCCAATTTTTCCTTGGGTGGTTTCAGTCGAGAGACATAATCCATAACCGCAACCATATCCTGATCAGAAAAGCCTTCGATCTGTTTGACCATATCGGGGTTGGCATTGCGGCGTTTGCCATCGCGGATCCATTCAAACTGGCGCAGCAGATATTTGTAGTGCTGGCCCTGAATAAGAGGATAGAATTTATCGGGCTTGCCTTCTCCGCGCTCGCCATGGCAGCGCACACAATTGTCTTTATAAAGCTTTTCACCCAGCGCTAGATCGGTGCCCGGACCAATGCCATTATTGGGGTTCATGGGCAATTTTTCGATATAGGCGGCAACGTCTGCAAGAGCCTGTGCGCCACCAATTTCTCGTGGCAAGGCAAAAGGATACATGGTCGGGTTGTCACGGTTTTTGGCACGAATATCGGCCAATTGCTTGATGGTCACAACGGCGTGCTGACCTGCCAATTGCGGGAAAGTGCCATCTTCCAGACCCCAGCCATTGAGCTGGTGACAGGCTGAGCAAACCTCATAAACATCAATGCCCCCATCATGATCCGGGGTGAGGTGCAGAGCCTCATCCTGCTCTTCATTGCCCTCATTCCAGTTGCCTGCGGCATAGGCAGCGCCAGACAGCATTAGAGCTGTACAACCAACCGCCAGAAATTTCATATAAGTTTTCATAAGTGACTCCAATAGTCAGATCGGTCGATAAAAGCGGGTCATTGGTCTGGTCGCGACCCCTTGCTTTTATTTCTTCTTTTTGGTTTTGCGCTGGATCGAAGACAGGAAATCAGCGATCGCAACGATTTGCTCATCCTTGGCGCGTTTGATGACGCCATACATCAATTTGGATTTTGCATTGACGCGAATCTTGTCGCGCATGTCTGTCATTTGATGAATGAGATAGGCTTTCTTTTGGCCAGCAATGATTGGATAGGCTTTGTTCGAAGCCTTGGTGCCATCCTTGCCATGACAGGCTTTACAGCCCAGTTTTTTATAAGCTTTTTTGCCCGCAGCAATTTGCTCTTCAGTGACTGGCTCTTCCGGCGGACGCAATTTTGCCGGGGGTAAGTCACTCAGCCAATCAGCCAGACCCTTGATTTCATCTTTGTTGACCAGATGCATGATATCGGCCATACCTTTGGTGCGCGGATGTCCGGTTTCTTCTTCAATACCAGCCACGCGCGCCCCGGATTGAATATCCAGCATCTGTTGCTTCAGATATTTGGCATTTTGCCCGGCCAGATTGGGATAATCGCGAATGGCGCGTGCCCCGTTGCGACCATGGCAGGCCATGCAGGATTTTGTGCGATAAATCTTGGCACGCGGATCGCGTTTTCTTTTCTGCTTTTTGACAACTTTTTGCTTGACTGTCGGCTCGGAAGTCTTGCTATCGCTTGCCTCAGCAGGCAGGGCAATGGCACAGGCAAGGGCGGTAATGCTTAGGCCCTTTAGCAATGGTGAAATCAGTGTTCGCATATCTGGTCACTCCTCATCGAACCCTTTATCGCCCTGGACCTTGAAGCTGGCTCTGTGAGTTCTTGCCGATTTGGCATCTTTAATAAGTATGTGCCATACCGGTAATAGAGGGGCCTTGACCTTCGTTAATTACTTTCGCAAAGCAGCAAGAATGCAAAAATTATCTCTATTTATGAAGGATGTAGACCCATTTAGCTTGAAAAAAAGAAGGGGGCACTAAGGCCCCCTTCAAAGATGATTTGGCAAAGAAACAGGGCTTACTTTTTGCTAACAGCACCATGTTCTTCGAGATAGGTTTTGGCGCGCAGACCAATGTCAGCGGCTTTCACCTGGAACTGCCACCACTGGTTCGCCCAAAGCATGGCATTGTTCCAGTCTTGCTTGGCAGCGGCTTCTTCTGCTTTCTTCTTCACCTCTTCAATACGACCAAGCTGATCTGTCGCATCTTCAACCAGCGCGACCACATTGTCGAAGTCCTTGAAGTTGGTAGAGACGATATAAGCAACAACCGAATCAATCACTTGCTGGGTTTGCAAGTTGGTTTTGTACTGCTTGTCATAGTCCGCCTTGGTATAGGTGGTGCCGACATTGACTTCACCAGACCCTGCTTTCACGCCTTTCGGACGAACAATCAGGTAACCTTGCATTTCAAGGTGAAGCGCAGAACAGAACTCGGTGCAGAAGTAAGGGAAGACACCGGCACGGTCAGCTGTAAAGGTCGCAGACGCGGTTTTGCCTGGTTCCAGTGACAGATTGACATTGTAGGTATCCACTGCAAAGCCGTGGGTCTCATCCTCAGCCCGTTCAGCATTGGTGAAGTGGAAGGAGACAACGTCACCCTGTTCAACTTCAACAATTTCCGGTGTCAGATGCGAACGAATGGCGGTGCCGTAAATGTCAACACGGCCTTCTGTGCGCACGATTTTCTCACGACCCGGACGCACCGCAGCTTCATGACGTTTGCCGGTGCGGCTGTTGGTGCCATATTTATACCGAACAAGTGGTTTCAGCTTGTCAGCAGAAATGGCAACCACATAATGGGGCTCACCCAACGGAATTGGCATATCATAGAGCAATTCCATTTTGCTGTTGCCAATATCGATCAACTGATGGTTCTGCGGATGCAGAGGGCCAACAGGGTTGAAGCGGTCAATGGCCAGCTTGTTCAAAGCAACCAGATATTTGCCCTTTGGCGAAACGGTGTCGCCTTCCATGGTCATCAAGTGACCGATATTGTAGTGAACAGAGACTTTGTCCAGAATTTTGCCTTCACAATAATTATATTTGGCAACCTGACTGTCCACATACAGGGATGTATAGGCAATACATGGAGTGCTGTCGAATTGGGTATGGAGAGGGCCAAGACCCAAATCAATCTGTCTGTGAATCACAGATTCAAGATCAAGGATCGGAATACCATAAGGGTCTTTACCGGTATATTTCTTATCCTTGATGGCTTGCTGCAATTTCTCGAAAGAATAAACAGTAACCTGCGTATCCAGCTTGCCGGAAACGATCAGGAATTTACCGTCTGGTGTCACATCAACACCATGTGGAGATTTCACTTCTGGCGCAAGGAACAGAACCCCTTCGGCCACAGCCGCATCAATGGTCAGAACCTGATGGCCGTTAATCTCGGTGCCTTTGCCAGCAGCAATCAATTCTGCCGCTTTCTTCCAGTTCACGATATGCAGGAAGTCGGTATCATTGGCAGAACAGCCAGCCTCAAAGGGAGGGCGACCGGATTCGATGCCACCAACATAGCGTTCGGAACAGAAAGAATTGGTGAAAGACCAACCATCTGAGACCAGCTTACCGGCGTCAGACAAATCCTGAGAATAAGGAGGCATTTCGACGGTGAAGGATTTGGACGGATCAATCCGGCCCGCTTCACGATCAAATTTCCAATAGGTCACACCACCGCGATATTTCTCGTTAAAGTCGGATAATGGCGCATATTCACCACCCAGTGGTGCCGCATATTGCGCAGCTTCCAGAACATATTCGGTATTGGGCGTCACAAAAGCGCCACCATGCTCAGACTGGAAGACGGGGTTGGCAACAATTTGCTGGGTTTCAAAATCATGCAGATTGATCACAGCAATACGAGGATTGGCTTTGTCATTGATAAACAGCCATTCCCCATCATATTCGCCATTGGTTTCAGAAATGGCCGGATGGTGCGTATCACCCCAGGTAATCATTTGGCCCTCAGGAGAGCCTTCTTTCAGAATTTTTTTCGATTCATCGTCAAAGCCAAAACCTTGCCATGGTTCCGGCGTGAAAGCGGAAACATATTTCAGGATACGCATGGAAGGGATGCCATAGACGATAACCTGACCGGACTGACCACCGGATGAGAAAGCAACAAATTCGTCACGGCCACCAGTGGGGGTGTAGGTCTTGGCTGCGGCCAACAGATCTTTTTGGGAAAGACCACGCCGCTTCATGACATCGTCAAGGGATTCAGCGGAATAAGCAGCTCCAGCAGCGCCAAAACCGATAATGGCAGCTGTGGAAGCGCCCAGAATACGCTTCAGAGAGTTCATTGTAAGTGCCCCTTACATTTGAATGCGACCAATTCGGGCAACCGCATGGAGGCATGGTGCCAGAATTGCATCGCAAGAGAACATTACGTCCAACAAATTCGTAATGTGCGAAAACACGCGCGCTCATATTGGGCGTGGCTGCGCATTTGCTACTTGACGATCATCAAGGCAAAAAAACTTTTGGATTGTCATCCTTGGGCCATCTTGTCACAGGTGCAAAACCGTCTTAGCATAGCTATGATGGTGCAAACTGTTACGTCATGTCATAAGAGTGAGATTGAATTTTAAATGTTTGATTTTAAAAAGACATTTAAGATAAATGCACCCTCTCTTTCCAAGCGAAGAGGGGGGCTGAATGCCTTTGCGCTCGCCCTTATTCTCTTTGCACTGAGCTTGCGTGCGGCCCTGCCTTTGGGGCTGGCCATCACCGTCGATGAAGACGGGATTCCCCTTGTTATTTGCCAGCAAGTGGCCTCGATGGCCACGTTAATGGCAGAGGATGAGCAGGATCAGCAAACACCGCCAGCTCCCTTTTATAAATGTCCCTATTGCATGGTCCTAAGCGCCGATGGAGCCGCTTTGGCCAATTTGCTGGACATGCCAAACACCCCGGACTGGGGTGCTTTTCTAAGCCTGAAACCTCTCAAGCGAGAGCAGATTGTCAAAACAGAACCAACAGTGTCTGACAATCTGGGACGCGACCCTCCCAAATTTGCCTGATCATTCTATCTGCGCATGGCTGTATGAAGCAGATTTGTGGCTTTTGGTGCGTCCTGCCCCTTCGCACACATGCTTTCAAGCGCTTCCCATATCCAGACCCTCATAGCCAGACCCCAGAGCAGATAAATCATCACAGATGCTGCAAAATATCTGTGACTTTCAAGAGATCAAGCCTAGCTTGATGGTGTCTTCAGATGTGGAAAGACCCATCAACAGGATATTGGTTTGCCTTTTCTCCCCCAAATTCTGGGCATTTGGCGTTGTGCCAAATCCTCTCTCTCTCTAACGAATCCTTTTTGTGATCCTGATATCGATAGGAAAAATGATGAAAAAGACCCTTGCAACCGCTCTTGTTGCGTCCCTTATGGCGCTCTCTCCAGCAATGGCTGCTGATATTATGGCTGGTGATTTAACCATTTCAGGTGCCTTTGCCCGTGCCTCTGCCGGTAAAGCCAAAGCCGGTGGTGGTTTCATGATGATCAAAAACAAAGGCGATGCAGATCGTTTGCTTTCTGCCAGCTCCAATGTCGCAGCACGCACCGAGTTGCACACACACATCATGGATGGTGATGTGATGCGTATGCGCGAAGTGAAAGACGGCATCCCTGTGCCAGCCAAAGGCGAAGTGGCACTCAAGCCCGGTAGCTATCATGTGATGTTCATGAAATTGCATGAGCCTTTGAAAAAAGGTCAGAAATTCCCGGTTGAACTGACATTCGAGAAAGCGGGCAAAGTCACCGTCGAGGTGGAAGTCGGCAAGGTTGGTGCCATGATGGCACCGGGTATGGATCATTCAAAAATGAATCACTCCAAGATGGACCATTCCAAAATGAAGCATGGTGAAATGAAGAAAGACGGCATGAAAAAAGCCAATTAATTTCCCAAAGACAAACCCTGTGAGCCATAAGTGCCCGATTTAAGAGTCTCCGAGTGAGACTTTTAGGCGGCATATCCGACCCTCTCCCCCTCCCAGGCCGCCCATGAGGGTACCATGACGGGTGGTCTGGGAGGGGGAGAGGGTCGGCTTAGGACTTTTAAATTAGGCTCTAACGCTGGCAGGGAGCGCCAGATGAGATAAGTGGTTATCAGATGAGTAGCTGTCAGGCGAAAAGAACAATCCCAAACAGCGCAATCCAGAGCATTTGAAAGGCAGCGGTTTGTGCAAGCACCTTATTCAAGCCTTGACCCCTTTCAATATGGCGTAAAGCGCGAATAGGGATCAACCAGACCACGACAAGCAAGAGACAGGATATCAGTAAGCCATTAGCGGAAAAATGGCTGAGATGCCAAGGTCCAAAGGCAGAGAGGCTCATGATCAGCATATAAAAATGCTGTGTCTGATCATGCCCCAGTAAAATGGCCAAGGTTTTGCGTCCGCCTTTTATATCGCCTTCTCGGTCTCGGTGATTGTTGATGGTCAAGACCCCGGCGGCAGGTAACCCTGCATAAAAACCGGCCAGAAATGCAAAAGGCGACCACATGCCCGTGAGCAGATAATGACTGCCTGCAACGGCCAAAAGGCCAAAAAAGATCAGAACAAGGCATTCGCCAAACGGTGAGGCGGCAATCGGATAGGGGCCGCTGGAATAGAGCAGGGCGCAAATAATCCCCATCGCGCCAATGGCAAAAATCGGCCATCCACCAAAATGAATCAGCCATAATCCGCAAAGAGCGGCCAAAGCCAGAAAAACAAAAGACGCGATCCGAACCTCGATTGGGCGCAAAAGCCCCAAAGAGGTCATGCGGGGCGGGCCAAGACGTGTTGCTCTGTCATCCAGCCCACTGGCCGCGTCCGCTGCATCATTCCAAAGATTGGTGGCAATCTGAATGCAAAGAACTGCGATCAGAATCAAGGCAGAGACAAACCACGGAACGTTTTGCCCCTCTGAAATAGCAATCATCAAGGCCAGCACAACGGGTCCCAAAGAGAGCGACAATGTTTTGGGGCGCATTGCAGCCAGCCATCGCGCAGCAAGGCCGCTGGGAATGGTGAATGGACTTGGCTCAGGCTTTCGCGCCATGCATCTCTCCTGAGATTGAAACCGGCTAATACCAACGAGTAGAAATAATGACCCATAGGATGCCTTTAAATGGTTGACTGGCAAGGCGTCGGCTCGATCGGACAATGCTGGGGCATTTTCTTTTTTGATGCGAACCTTTTTCGTTGGATTTTCAAGACAATCCAATGAGACGCGCACTAGAAAAACAACGCAGATCAGTGAGCCATTTCAAGGTAGCTAAGGCCGGTTTTCTGGGCTTTCTGGACTGCGTCGCTCTTGCTGTGTGGTCAACCAGACCATGGTAGCAAAAGCTTCTTGCCAGAAAACCCAGAAAGCCCAGAAAACCCGGTCATATAAGTCATTATTTCTACTCGTTGGTATAACAACCTATCGTGGCTCTGGCTTCTCGGCAATATGAAGAGCGGCGATACCAAACAGGATTTTTTCAGTCCGTATAACGCGAAGATCTGAGAGTTCCAAGGCTTCGCTGACCTCATCAACGGACGGGAAAGTCGCAATCGAATCGACCAGATAGCGATAGGCACCGCGATTGCCGGTCACCAAGGCTCCAATAGCAGGAATAACCAGCCGGGCATAGAGCCGATAAAAAGGCGCCAGCCATGGATCCGGTTGCGAAAATTCCAGAATATGCAACCGCCCCCCGATTTTCAGAACCCGGCCAATCTCTTTAAAAGCAAGGCTGGGTCGGGTAAAATTGCGCAAGCCAAAAGACAGGGTTGCGCCCGCAATGGAGTAATCCTCTAAAGGCCAGTCTTCGGCGTGTGCTTCCAGATAGTGGCATTGATCACCAAGACGTGCTTTTGCGACATCCAGCATTCTTGACGAGGGATCGAGAATATGAATGTCACGATCGGGTAGATGATCCCGCAACAGGCTGGCAATGTCTCCCGTGCCGCCTGCAACATCATAGATGGGGCCTGCAACGTCTGCTGTGACTTGTAAGACAAAATGCTTTTTCCAAAGCCGATGCATTCCCCCGCTCATCAAATCATTCATTAGATCATAACGAGAGGCGATTGACTGAAACAGCGCATGAATATTCTCTTTGCGCACTTTAGGGCTGACTTGCTGACTGCCAAAGGCACTGCTGATACGGTCCAAAGCGCAAAGAGGAGGCGCTGTCTCATCCTCATTGGATGAGACAGAGATCTGGGAAGGCTGGTCCATACAATCCTCATATAGATCAATCGAAAGAGGCAGAGATTACTTGCGCACGAGAATGTCAAATTCGTCAGATTTCAATTCACCGGTTTTATAGCCAGTAATGCAATAGCCCTCACTATTGATCGTGCCTACCGTAATAGCCCCTTCATAGGCGATCCGACACATATAGAGCGTGCGATCTGCGCGCAGCGTGCCCGCACTGACATCCTGCGCATTGGGTGGCAATTGACGACGCTTGGCCGCCTGCCAGGCGGTTTGTTTGGCAAAGATCAGTACTTCATATTCACTATAAGGGCGGCTCATGCCATCTCCGCCAATCTGGCAAAAACTGTCCTTCAGATAGCCAATTTCAAAATCCTTGCGATGCCGCACCCGGCAGACCCGAACAATTTGATCGGCACTTTTGCCCGCAGAATAAAGACTGTCTGGTACGGCCTTTCCTGCCAGATAAATCCATTGAATATGGGCAGGATCTTCTATCTTTATGGCATGAGCTGGGCTTGATGCCAAAGCCAAGCTGACAAAGGGTAGGGCAAGCGCCGCAAAGACTGATAATTTGGTGGATCGGTTTTGCATGTTTCTATCCTTTTATTGCGCCAATAAAGCGCAAGATGCCTCTGGCCAAGGCCAATGAGATTAGAGAAGTTCCTGAAGCTTTTTTTGGATCCGTTCCGGCGGGGCATTATGGGTAAAATGCGAGACATAGCGCCCATTGCGATCCATCAGATAAATGATGGAAGCATGATCGACCGGATACAGATCGGGATCGTCCGATTTGTCGATCTTGTAATAGGATTTATAAGCAGCCACCATTTGATCAATTTGCGCCCGGCTGCCTGTGACCCCCATAAAGGTCTCATGAAAGGTCTTGGCATAGTCATCCAGATCTTCGCCATGATCCCGGTCGGGATCGACAGAGACAAAAAGCGTCTGGGTTTTCTGCTGATCGTCTTTTGAGAAAGCATCCAGCGCTGACGAGAGGGTTGCAAGCGATGTCGGACACACATCCGGGCAGGCCGTATAACCAAAATAGATGAAGGTAAAATACCCATCCAGCGCTTTTTCGGTAATGGCAGAGCCGTCCGCCATAACCAGCTCAAAAGGCCCGCCAATAGCAGGCGGCTCTTCGGTCTTTGCAATGAGGAAAAAGGCAAAGACAGCTGCAACAAGGGGCACAAGCATAATCCAGTTCCAAAGCCGTTTGGATTGCCGGGAAGGCTTTGATTTTTTTGAAAAAGTCACAATGCCTCCTATTGTTGCTGTGTTGCGAATATAATACCAACGGCATGAAAGATTGACCCATAGGATGCCTTGAAATGGTTTACTGGCAAGGCACCCTATGGGTCAATCTTTCATGCCGTTGGTATAATGCACCAAATCCCAAAGAAAAAACCTTGACGAAGCTCAAACCAGAGCAAGGGCTGACGCTTTTCCCGCCTCACACAAGGCTGACAAGATCGTGTAAATAATTGGGAATAGAGCCGGGCAAGCTTAACCATAGTCAAGTGTCCAGAACAAGACTTGCTGTTATTCTGCGCAAGATTGCACAGCATATCTTTTTGCATATCTATGCGACAGGATGCTTTGCTTTTGGGGCTGTTTTCGCAGTTCCACGCCTCGGCAGTCTTGCATCTGGCCTTGTGTCGCTTGGACCGGGCAAGGGGTCAGAAAACTGCCGGGGCTCTTTTGTGTCTTCATAAAAGAATAAAACAAAAAGGCCCCATCTCTGGAGCCTGATTTGTATCTATTCTGTGTCTGCTGGCTTATTGTGCTGCGGATTGATGAGCCATGAAATGGCTGGTCCCAAACAAAGCCCGGCTTATGTCTCTGGCAACAATATCGACAACCCAGTCTTCTGCGCCAACTGGGGGCAAATAATGACAGCTTTGCGGGCTCATGGCTTGCAACTCTGCCATATCATCAATGCTATGCGACCCAAGGCCGTTAAAGAGCGGCAAAACCAAACTCTTGGAATCCAAATCCGTAACCACATCTCTTAAATGTGGATCTTCATCCAAAAAAGCACAAGAGACCGAGGAAAAGCAGCCGCTTTTCATCAAAAATCTGGCCAGTTCATTGGCCCGGCGGGATGATTGCTTGTCAATCGATGCACCATGAGCGGCAATCAACAAGGGCGGCGTTTCATCGGCACGGTCCAACTCAACAAGGGTCTGTCGCAAATTGGCCAGCAAAGCCGGGCCAAGGGCCGGGGAAATGCCAAAAGGCGGCAGCATGGTCAGTTTCTCTTTTGGATCGCCAACCGCTTCACGTATTTTTTGGGGCAAAATCCGCGAAACAAAAAAACCGTCACTCATGAAGAATGGATAAATATACCGATCCTTGGAGGTCAGTTTGTCCCAGCCATTACGAATACTGGGAGAGCCTTTCATAACACCGGCTTGCACTTCCACACCATCCAAACGCGCATCAATATGCTGGGCAAGCTCGAGAAATGCGGCATTGTCTTGTCGACCACCCCGTTCTCCATGGGCAACCAAAAGCACACTTTTGGTCGCCATGATATTGAAGGCATGATGAAAATCAGAGTAGGTCGACAAATGGTCCATCAGTGACTGGTCCCTTCCGAGAAGGTGATTTTGTTCCAAACATTATATTTGCCAGAGGGCTTGCTCATTTTCATGCGCTTGACCTCTTCAAAGGTTTTGGCATCATAAATAATGATCATGCCATCTTTTTCCCATATCGACATAATGGCATGTTTGCCATCGCGGTCAAATTCGATATGAGCGGCGGTCTTTCCGGGAATCGGCTGTAAGGTCTTGACGATCTCCAGCGTCTTCTTATCAATGATATGCATCTTGTCTTTATTCGGACCAAAGAAGACGCCGGACCATGCATAAGGTGAATTTTCATGGCTGCGCATGAAAAAACCCGGTCCTTCCGTCTCAATGGTTTTCACAATAGACCAGCTATCCATATCCACCACGCTTACTTTTGCCTCTCGCAAATGTGGCGTTGCCATAACGCGTTTATTGCCCCATTTCCAACTTATGCCCGATCCCAAATGCGGAAAGCCGGGCAATTTTATCTGGCCCAGAACAGAACCGTCCGCCATATCAATAGCCATACCGGTTTTGCCGTCACGGGCCGATCCCATAAGCTGGGTATAGGATTGATCAAAAAAGAAATCATCCAAGGGTTCGGGAACGGAGATGCGGCGCAAGTCAAACAGCTCGCGGCTGCCATCCTTGGCTTTTTGTGACGCAATATCCCAAACTTCAGCGATATCTTTAAAGGCCACAATGAATCTACCATGGAATGGATCCTGATAAACCGCTGAAACGCGAGAAGAATTTCCATTTTCCGCACGAGCGTCGAATATTTTTTCAATGTTTAAGTCTTTTGTAGAGAGCACCACCAGATTGTGGGGCAAATAGCTTGCAACGGCCAAATGCTGACCATCTGCCGACATAGCAATGTTGCGTGAATTGATACCAACGCGAATTTTTGCCACAACTTGAAGGGACCAAACGTCATATTTCATTACCCAGCCATCACGGCTCATGAAAAAGACATAATGGCCATCTGGCGTATATTTGGGGCCACCATGCAAGGCATAAGGTGTTTCAAACCGGTCAAGGCGTGTGAAACTGTCACCATCCAGTACAGAAGCATGATGATCGCCGGTTTCGACCACGATGAAAATATTCATCGGATCGCCAGAAAAGACAGGCTTGTCAGCTGGCTTATAGGCCTCGTTAAAGACGCGCGTTGCCATCATATCCGTTTCATCCCATTTGGGGATGGAGCCAAGTGGCTGCTTGATATAATCCGCAAGGGCGGCAATCTGCTTTTCTGTCAAATCTTCACCAAAAGCAGGCATTTGTGTCTGTTCCAGACCCTTGGCAATGATCTTGGCAAGATGCGCCTGTTTTTTGCGCTTCAAGGTTTGGGGAATGAGAGCAGGGCCCGTGCCACCCAATCGTTCAGCCTGATGGCAATCGGCACAATTGTCGGCATAAAGCTGTGCCGCATCACCATCTTTTGTCAGGGCAGGGCTTGCCACGCTGGCCAGCAAAAGGGCGGTTCCAACAAAGGCAGATCGAGAAGAAAAATTAGCCATAACGATGCTTTGCCTCATTGCGAATGCCGGTAAAGGGACGAGTGACCAGACGGTCTTGCGCAGGAAGATCAAGGCCGATTTCTTCATCGGTTAAATAGCAGGCCGGATCTTCGGCCCATGGATCACCAGACAATTGCAAAGCCCGCACCCGTGTATTGCCGCCGCAAATATTGATATGGGCGCAATCCCCACAGCGCCCTTTGATCGCGCGGGGACGTTGTTTCAACCCAGCCAGAAGCGGGTCGGACAAATCGGTCCAGATATCGGAAAATTTACGCTCCTTGACATTGCCAAGCGTGTAATGCCACCAAAAACTGTCAGGATGAACATTGCCCAGATTGTCGATATTGGCGATGTTAATGCCAGTGGCATTGCCCCCCCAACGGATGAGCAATTCGCGCAAATGGGCTTCTTTTTCTGGCATGCGCTCGCGCACCCAATGCAACAAAAAGACCCCATCGGCATCATTGTTACCGGTTACAAATTCCTTGCTCTCGCCATTCAGAACAGACTGCCAGGCCCGTTCAATGAGATCGCCCATAACCGAGCGTGTCATTTCCCAATGGGCATCATCCCCGCGATTTTTATTGCCGCGGCCTGCATAAACCAGATGGGAGAGATAGATTTTGTCGACTTTCTCCTGCTCACACAAATCCAGATAATCTGGCAAAGTATGGGCATTGTCCAAGGTCACAGTGAAGCGCAAGCCCACTTTGACCTTGTGTTCGCGCAACAGACGCACAGCATGCAGGCTTTTCTCAAACGCGCCCGCCATACCGCGAAAATTATCATGCACCTTGCCAAGGCCATCAAGAGAAATGCCAACATAATTATAGCCAATATCCGCCAGCTTGTGGACATTTCTTTCATCAATCAGCACACCATTGGTCGAGAGGCCAACATAGAATTTCATATCCTTGGCGCGTTGGGAGATGTCATAAATATCGGGCCGCATCAAAGGCTCGCCACCAGACAGAATAAGCACAGGAACGTGAAAGCCTTTGAGATCATCCATCACCTCATAAACCTGAGCGGTGGACAATTCTCCGGGAAAATCAACATCGCCCGAAGTGGAATAGCAATGTTTGCATTTTAAATTGCAACGGCGGATCAAATTCCAGATCACAACCGGGCCGGGAGGCTCACGATGGGGTTTGAGAGGGGTCGGATTGGCAATCTCTCTAAGATAATGCGTCAAGCGGAACACGGTTGGACCTCCGTTTATATCAACGGGCCGTATTTGCATAAAAGTGGCTGAATTATAGTATCGCTCTTTGGTCACAAGAGCGATAAAAGCCTAGCGTTTAGCAAGCCTTAGCCCGGTTTTCTTCAAGATGGCACTAGAATAGAGAATGTCCCAGCCATCACACTTGTCTCTGGTCAAGTCTTCGATAATTTTCGCCTTTTCTGCCACTTCATCGCGCGTGCTGCCATGGATCATGGCAAACAGATTATAGGGCCAGTCGGGCAAAGCGCGGGGGCGGCGATAGCAATGGGAGACAAACTTCAAAGCGCCAATCTGCGCGCCCAATTCATCGACAAAGTCATCCTCAACATTCCAGACAGACATGCCATTGGCGGTAACCCCAAGTTTATAATGATTGGGGACAGCCGCCACCCGGCGAATGATGCCATCTTCTTTCATGGCTTTAAGGCGGGAAAGAATTTCTGATTCAGTCAAGCCCAAATCCAGCGCCAGATCCAGCCATGGGCGCGTGGTCAGTGGCATACCGGCTTGCAGCGCGGTGACAATCTGACGATCAACAGCATCCAACATGGCTATACCTCAATTTTCAGAGAGATGAAAAATTCCCGTTCCTTGGGAAATAACAAAACCTCAAGACCGCTTTCCGCCTCAATTTTTCGGGCCACCTCTTCAATGGCATCTTCCCGATCACTGCCAATGACAAACCACATATTGAGAATATGGTCGCGCTTGTAATTATGGGCCACTTGCTCATGGGCATTGACGATGTCTGTCACAGCATCATAACGCTCCCAAGGCACCTTGATGGCACAAAGGCAGAATTTGCCGCCCATCTTGTTGGCATCAAACATCGGTCCAAAGCGCGAGAAGATACCAAGATCCAACAAGCGCTGGATGCGCTCAAACAATTCTGGCTGTGACAGGTGAAAAGCCTTGGCGATTGCCCGATAGGGCTCTTCTACCAAGTCCAGCCCATCTTGCAGATGATTGATCAAAGCTCTGTCAATATCATCAAGATCCAGCATCAGGCTTTTGACTTGCCTTTGTGTGTGCTGATCTGCAATGGCCTGTCTTTTTTGGACAGAATTTTGCATAAGCCCGGTCCTTTTATTGTGCTGCAACTGCGTGGGGCGAGGGGACGCAACTTGCTTGTCTCAATCGAGCCCCGCGCTGTTTGAAACATCGGCTGGAAAACAGAATGGTATGATGACGTGCATCCTTGTTCACCTGCATATTGAGGCGCTCAATCACACAATGGGCATCAAGGCGGCTGGCCGCATGGACCATGCAATACAGATTATAAGGCCAGCGCGTGCCATGCCGGTTGCGCCGATAGCAAAGGCTGACGCCCGGATCGCGCGCCAGACGGGTTGCGATGGCATCCACATTTTGATCATCAATATCCCAGACCACCATGGCATTGGCTTTATAGCCAACCCGGCGATGATGCACGACACAACCAAACCGGCGAATGATCTTGCCATCACTTAAATCCTGAAGGCGACCAAGAATTCGTGCCTCTGTCCAGCCAAGCTTTTGCGCCAGCTCCATATAAGGGCGGCCAGAGAGGGGCAAACCATCTTCCAAAGCTGTCAACAAAGCCCGATCTTCGCTCTGAATGCAGGACAAGTCGGGGGCTTCTGCGCGAACAATTTTCGTATGGGTGCGATTGGGCCGCAAGCTAAAGCCCAAATCAAGGTGATAAGCCTGTTCAAGACGGAATGGATAAACCGGATAGCCCGCCTCGGTCTCAATATCACGCAGGATTTGATCAACGCTTTGTCGATCAGCGGCGGTGACGACGAACCACAAATTCAGCTCATTTTCTCGCTCATAATTGTGGTTCACCCCAGCATGAGAGGAGATGCTGGCCGCAATTTCGTCCACCTGGTCGATCGGGACGGCCATTGCGGCCAGCACACTGGCACCAATTGTATTTGGGGCCAGAATTGCACCTATTCGGGAAAGGACTTTCTTCTCTTTCAGCGCTTTATAACGCCCCAGGATATGGCTTTCCCGACAATCATTTTGTTGGCCAATCAAGGAGAAGGGGCGTGGGGTGAGAGGAAAATCGCGCTGCCAATCATCGACAATTGCCATATCCAGCTCATCAAGCTCGGCAAAGATCTCTAAGGATTGATCGCTCATTGTCGCGCTCCTATAGACCGATTTTGTGAGCGCGCGCGGTGAAGAAAATCCCGCTCGGTTTCTTGGCTGGCATGGAGGAGACTTTTTGCAAAGTCTGCGTATCATAAACCTGCACTTCATCAGCCCCGCGCACACTCATCCAAACCTCATGCCCCCGCGGCGTGAATTCCATATGCAGAACTGCCGGGCCGGGTTTAAGAGTTTTGATGACTTTGCGGCTTGGCAAATCAATCACTTGGATGGTGTCATTCTTGGGAGGGGCAAAATTCACCCAGATCTGCCGCCCATCGGGCCGTGCCATGGCAAAAACAGGCTGGCCATAAACCTTGATTCGGTCTGTTTCGCGAAAGCTTTTGCTATCCATCAACAACACTTCATGCCGCCCAATAGCAGGCAGGACAAACTGGCCAGAAGCTTTTGCCCATCCTTCCAGATGCGGCATTTTATAGACAGGGAGTTTCTGCTCGCCTTTGCCATAGCCTCTGAGGATACGCTCGCCTTTCAACTCGTGAGCCCAAAGATCAATATGGCTCAGACCATCTTCGCCAAACAATCCTGCGATATAATGACGGCCATCACCGGTCACCAGCGCATCATAGGGATAGTCTCCCATATTCGGAATTTTCTGAATAGCCGGTGTCTCGCCCTTGGAAAAATCGGCAATCCATGTCTCGCCCGCATCCCAAAGGGTGAAAACAAATTTGCGCCCCGGCAAATCCACAAGCCCGACGGTCTTGGATAAGGCACCATCCTTGCCAAAAATGGCAGGAATATCAGCCACCAAATCCAGCGTCTGTGAATCAAAGACTTTCACACCGCCCGGCTCATAATTGGAAACCGCAATCAGTTTGCCATCATCTGAAATGGCCCCGCCAATGGAATTGCCACCCTGTACAATGCGTTTGACAATTTCGCCTTTCAGCATATCAATCTTGGTCAACCCACCATCGCGACCAAAAATATAGGCATAGCGCTCATCGCGCGAATAAACCGCAGAAGCATGGGAAATATCCCCCAATCCTTCAATGCGTTTCAAGGTCGTGCGATTGGTCGTCTCAACCAGCAAGACAGACCCGGTTGCCCGTTCAATGATCAAGCCAAGATCACCTGTACCGCGCAACAAATCTGCATCAGAGGCATGGGCAGCTGTTGCCAACACACTAACACTAACACTGACACTAACACTGACACTAACACTGGCACTCATGAAACAGGCCAAGGCCAGATTGGGTATGCTTAGGGTGGAAAGAAATGCGGTTCTCATTGAATGCTTCCTTCTTTCAGGGCTTTGGCAATGTCTTTGGCTTGTTCTTGGCTTAACAATCCACGCCATGGCGGCATGGCCGTATCGGGAATGCCATCCAGAATGATCTCTTCCAGTGTTTCCAAATCAAAATGGTCCAGATTTTCCTTCAGCAAAGGCCGACCAAGGCCGCCTTTCAGGCTCAAACCATGACAGGCACCACAATCCTGACGGACAAAATCAGACATTTCGGAATGCGTTTGAAAGTCATAGCCATCCGCATGTGCGCAAGACAGAGAAAGCGCTGAGACAAGCCCCAAGCCAATCAAAGAAGTTGCCTTGGGATATAGGGCGGCCAGAAGACTGGAAAGGCGATTAGCCATGAGCGGCCTCCTGTACAGATCTGACAAGATCGGCATCCACATGCAATTGTCCGGTAAAGGAAGCCACCTCGCCAATAATGAACAAGGTCGGTGCTTTCAGCTCTGCCTGTTTGGAGACTTGATGGATGCTGCGCAAATCGGCCAGCACATGGCGCTCGTCTTTTGTGGTGCCTTTGGAAATGGCCAGCACAGGCAAATCGGGGCGCATACCATGAGCAATCAATTCACGCGAAATTTGCTCAATTGCGGCCAGACCCATATAGACAACAAGCGTTGTATTCTCATCAGCCAGGCTGGACCAGTTCAAATCCAGCGGCACATCATTGCGGCAATGTCCGGTGACATATCGAACACCGGTTGCCATGCCACGATGGGTCAGGGGAACATGCAAACTGGTGGAACAGCCTTGCGCGGCAGTGATGCCCGGCACCACTTCAAAAGCAATGCCAGCCTCTACCAAACGCTGGGCTTCTTCCGAGCCACGGCCAAAAATAAAGGGATCGCCTCCTTTCAGGCGCACAATAGTGCGGGCTTTGCGGGCATGTTCAACCAATAACTCATTGATGCCCTCTTGTGGCACCATATGGTGCTTTGGTGCTTTGCCCACGGGCACAAGTACCGCATCTTTGGGCACAAGCGCCATAATCTCATCCGAGACAAGGCGATCATAAATCACGACCTCGGCAGATTGCAGGCAACGCAAGGCTTTGAGGGTCAAAAGATCCGGGTCACCTGGCCCTGCGCCAATCAAAAATACTGTGCCTGTTTGTTCCATGAGGTCTCTCCGGGCGGTCATTGCTGTGGTCTCACACAGTCTGGTCGCAATTGGATCTGTAGCAATTGACCAAAGCCAAAAAAACAGAGTCAGACCGAATATTTTTAAGCATCGCGGGAAAAAGACATCGGCAAAGAGGCTGTGCCGAAAGAGGCCCTTTCATGACCTCTCCCGTAATGAGAGACGAGACATATGAGGAGAAAGATAAGGGTCTTTTCAGACGAGAGATACCTTCTCAGTAAACCATTTCAAGGCATCCTATGGGTCAATCTTTTATGCCGTTGGTATTATACATGCAAAGCGAGCTTTTTTCTTTCCTTTTGCCTCAATTGGCAATGTCAGCATCTGCTTGGCACGCCCATGAAATGATCTATGGCTATGCGGTCGGAGTGGTCGCTGGGTTCTTTTTAACAGCCGTGCCCAGCTGGACCAAAACCCCACCCGCAAAGGTGGCCTATATCGGAACAATCGGTATGCTTTGGTTGTCAGGGCGTGGTGTCATGTGGTGGTCTGATCTCTTGCCAATGCAGAGTGTTGCATGTGTTGATCTGGTCTTTTTGCCGCCTTTGTTGCTGCGGCTGATTCTGCAAATGCGCCACACTATACAAATGCATAATCTTATATTCATAAGCCTATTGGGGGGGGGTGGATCTCGAATCTCTTGTGTCATCTGGAATGGCTGGGTTGGGCACAGGACACTGCCCAGACAGGATTGCGCGCCGGGCTCTTTACCATTGGAATGATGATTTTTGTCATTGGCGGCAGGGTTGTGCCAGCTTTCATTCGTAACGCCTTGCGCCGTATGGATGTGAGCGAAAAATCATTGCCCCAAACCCATTCTTTAGCCAATAAGCTGGCTTTGATCTTAACCGCGCTGCTAACGCTGGCTTTGTTTTTCCCGCTGGCAGATTGGGCCATCGGTGGCTTGTCCCTATGCGCGGCATTGGCAAATTTATGGCGTTTTAGCGGATGGAAAGGGCGCTCCGTTCTGGACCAGCCGATTTTGTGGAGTTTGCATTTGGGCTATGCCATGCTGATTATCTCCTATGCCGTCTATGGCATAGCCTTGCTGACACATTTGCCACTTGAAAATGCAGCTGTGCATCTTCTGGCAATCGGTGCCATAGGCTGTATGACACTGGCGGTCATGTCGCGGGCTTCATTGGGTCATACGGGGCGCGCTTTAGCGGTGCGTCCGATTGTGGCAATTGCCTATATTTTACTGTCAGTTGCGGCATTGGTGCGTGCACTTTTGCCAGATTTTCATCCAGACTTATATGATCTTTGGATATATCTCAGTGCCGCTTTTTGGCTGATGGCTTTTGCCGTTTTTGCAAAGGTCTATTTTCCGATTCTCACACATCCACGCATCCAGAAAAAATGACGGCTGAACGGATATTTTTCCTATGAAAATATGAAGAATAACAAGTGGTTGATAAGGAAAAAGTCAAGAAATACAAGTGATTGACGTTGGTCAAGGGGAGGGCGGTGCCTTCCCCTTAGTCTTTTCTGTGTTGGGAATTATCCCTCGCTGGAGGGCGTTATGAGCGAAATGATGACGAAGTCCAAGGCCCGCAATATCTTTTACGGCGGCTCTTTGTTCTTCTTTGTAATCTTCATTGGACTGACCGCGCAGAGCCATCTCTATGTTCTGAACGAGTCATCAAACAATGATCAATTAAGCGAATCTGTTATTCGCGGTAAACATGTGTGGGAAAAGCATTCCTGCATCAATTGTCACACCATTCTTGGTGAAGGGGCGTATTTCGCTCCTGAAGTCGGCAATGTTTTTGTCCGTTATGGTGGAATAGATGACCCCGAAGGGGCCAAGGATTCCATTAAGGAATGGATGAAAGCACAGCCAACCGGCATCGAAGGGCGTCGTCAGATGCCGCAATTCAATCTCACAGATGAAGAATTGGATGATCTTGCAAACTTCCTTGAATGGACCAGCAAGATTGATACCCAGGGCTGGCCACCAAATGATGCCGGCTAAGGGACAAGGAGACTAAGCTATGAAATATTCAAGTCAAAAAGTCGCCTTGTGGTACTTTATCGTTGCATTGGTTCTCTTTGCAGCACAGGTGACATTCGGTCTGTTGGCTGGCTATATCTATGTAGCTCCGAACTTCCTGTCGGAACTCGTGCCATTCAACATCGCCCGCATGATTCATACCAACGCATTGATTGTGTGGTTGATCTGTGGCTTCTTCGGGGCAGCTTACTATCTGATCCCGGAAGAAGCAGAGCGCGAAATCCATTCTGTCAAGCTGGCCTATATCCAGCTTGTGATCTGGGTTGTTGGCTCTGGTGGGGCCGTGATCTCCTATCTGTTCCGTGTTCACGAAGGTCGTGAATTCCTAGAACAGCCTCTATGGGTGAAGCTCGGCATCGTCGTTGCGGCTTTGATGTTCCTCTACAACGTCTCCATGACGGTGTTGAAGGGACGCAAAACCACCATCTCCAATGTTCTTTTGTTGGGTCTTTGGGGGTTGGCTGTCTTCTTCCTGTTCGCTTTCTACAACTCTGTCAACTTGGCCATCGACAAGATGTATTGGTGGTATGTTGTGCACCTTTGGGTGGAAGGCGTTTGGGAACTGATCATGGTCTCCATTCTTGGTTTCCTGTTGCTCAAACTGACCGGTGTTGACCGCGAAGTGATCGACAAATGGATCTATGCCATTGCCGCACTGGCACTCTTCTCTGGCGTGCTGGGAACAGGTCACCATTATTACTGGATTGGAACACCTGGTTATTGGCAATGGATTGGCTCCATCTTCTCCACGCTCGAAGTGGCTCCATTCTTCGCAATGGTTGTCTTCTCCTTCGTGATGGTTTGGAAGGGTCGCCGGGATCACCCAAACAAGGCCGCAATCCTGTGGGCACTTGGTTGTGCCACCATGGCCTTCTTCGGGGCCGGTGTCTGGGGCTTTCTGCATACTCTGTCAAGCGTGAACTATCTCACCCATGGCACGCAGGTTACTCCCGCTCACGGTCATATGGCTTTCTTTGGGGCCTATGTATCTTTGAACCTGGCCATCATTACCTATGCAATGCCAATCCTTCTCAAGCGTGAGCCTTATAATCAGGTCCTCAACATGATTTCCTTCTGGTTGATGACCGGTGGCATGGCCTTCATGACCTTTGTTCTGACCTTTGCCGGTGTTGTACAAACACATCTGCAACGTGTGATGGGCGAATATTTCATGGATGTTCAAGACCAGCTCATCTTCTTCTATTGGATGCGTCTTGGCTCTGGTGTGATCTTTGTGATCGGTGCTTTGCTCTTCATCTATGCAATGGCAAAACCACAAAAAGAACTCATCGAATCAGGCGCGCAAGAAGTAGCGCCGGCAGAATAGACCAACTGCTTTTCTCTGGCCCGGTCATCCGGGCCAGAGATCTCATACCGTTGGTATCAATGCCAAAAGTCATCCATGCTCTTCTTGCTTTTTCTGAGCATCCAGCCTGCCGTCTGAATGACCACAAAAAGCAAAGTGAAATCCTAAAAATTGGAACATTGTCATGTCCCATCCGGTCCAAAAACATGAAAATACCCCAATGAATACAGTGCCATTTTATGCAGCCCAGGGCGATGAAGTCTCTGTTTTTGAAGCGGCTTTCAAAAACAAAATGCCCCTTTTGCTAAAAGGGCCAACCGGCTGCGGCAAAACCCGTTTCGTCTCCCATATGGCGGCAAAGCTTGGCCTGCCACTGCATACCGTATCCTGTCATGATGATCTCTCCGCAGCAGATTTAACCGGGCGCTATTTGCTACAAGGCGGCGAGACCATCTGGTCTGATGGACCGCTCACCCGTGCGGTGCGCGAAGGCGGCATTTGCTATCTTGATGAGGTGGTCGAAGCCCGCAAGGACGTAACGGTTGTGATGCATCCTTTGACCGATGATCGGCGGCTATTGCCTTTGGAGCGCACAGGGGAATTGCTGGAAGCACCAGACAATTTCATGCTGGTGGTCTCCTACAATCCCGGTTATCAGAATGTCCTGAAAACCCTCAAACCTTCCACCCGCCAACGGTTCTTGGCATTGGATTTTGATTTTCCAAATCCGCAGCTGGAAATGCAAATTGTGGCCCGAGAATCTGGTCTGGATGAAGACCGCGTCTCGCTTTTGGTGCGCTTGGCCGCCAAATTGCGCGATCTCAAAGGGCAGGATCTGGAAGAGGGAATTTCCACCCGCTTGCTGGTCTATTGCGCAACCCTGATTGCCGCTGGTATGAAGCTGGAAATGGCCGTCAACACCGCCATGATCGAGCCTTTGAGCGATGATGACGATGTCAAGGCAGGCTTGCGCGATCTGGTCCAAATCACTCTGGGGTAAAGATTGAATTGTTGCGCCTCTCTCTCACATTTGAGAGGGGCAAATCAAGGATATATGTCGTGAGAGTGAGACCATGGGTGAATCCAATTTTGTCTTCTGGGAGCCGGAAGAAACGGTCGGGGCCTATTGGCATGATCTGATCGTCAAGGCCGATGCCGCCAGTCATTTTCCTGAGGCGCAAGTCACGTTCGATCAGATGGTTGGTCGCATCAGTTTGTTATTCCGGGCTTTGGGCGGCGAACAGTCTATTGAGTTCAAGGCAGCCAGTGCCGAAAAGAGCCGCTATCGTCTGTCATGGTTGCGCCGTATTGGCAAAGTGCATGATCAGGTGCACAGACCCGTCTTTGATGGTACAAGCCTGAGCTTGCCGCTAAAAATCGATACCTTTCCCGAGCGTTATCTGAATGAAGATTTGTATAAATGGCTGGCTGTATTTGCGGTCTTTTTGCCAGATTATCACGAGCCAAACACAGATCCTCTGCAAGCTGACTTGCTGGCAATCAAAGCCGCATGGCAGCAAACGCAAATCATGCTGGAAGAATTTCCAGCCTTGAAAAATCTCTATTGGCAGCTCTGCACGATTTTGCTCAAGCAAAGACCGTCTTATAAGCTCCCCGTCATGGAGCAGGGCGTGGAAGAGGCCATCCGTGCGCTTTTGGGCGGACCTGATCCTAAATCCGAAATTGGGCGGGAAATGCTGGACATGATCAAGGATCCTGCCCGTATGTCTGGCTCTTTCCCCGCTCCCAAGGGTTACAAACCCTATCGGGCCGTGCCGATCTGGATCGATATCCGGCAATCCAGTTATGTCAAAAGCCGCAGCGCGGATGCCCAGACTGATCAGCCAGAAGCAGATGAGGGCGAGGAAAGAAAAGAGCGCGAAGAGGACCGCCATAAGGCAACCAGACGCAAAAGTGACAATGCTGAAGATCGCAACTCGCTGTTGCTTGCCCGTTTTGAAGCCATTCTGAGCTGGACTGAATTTCTCAATATCAATCGTCATATCGAAGATGACGACGAAGACAATGCCAAAAAGGCCAAGGATGATATGGAGGAATTGGGCCTTGCAGATGTCAAGCAAAAGCCCAACACCAAATTGGCGTTTGATCTGGATATGGCCCCAGAAGATATGGAGCGGGTCAAGGCATCCGGTAAAGTCCTCTATCCTGAATGGGATTGTCGATCTTCAAGCTATTTGCCCGATTATTGCTCGGTTCTGATGGATGAAAGCGATCAGGAAGAGTCTGAAGCCGATTTTATGAGCGATCCGCATATCTGGCGACGGGTCAATGCGGTGAAACGTCAGTTCGAAGCCTTGCGGCCCAAGCGTGCCAAAGTCTATCGCCAGCTTGATGGCGATGATCTGGATATGGAAGCAGCCATTCGCTCTTGGGTGGATCTGCAAGCCACTGGTGAGAGTTCGGACCGTGTCTTTATACAATCGCGCTCTGTCGCCCGTGATCTTGCGGTATGCACCCTGATGGACGTCTCCCGCTCAACCGAAGCAGTTGTGGAAGGCCGCTCGATTATTGATATCGAGCGTGAAGCACTGGCCGCTCTCGCCTATGGGTTGCAAGCTACAGGCGATGACCACGCCATTTATACCTTTTCCAGTCTCAATCACGACAAGATCTTTATGCGGCCCTGCAAGCAATTTGACGAAAAGATGAGCGAGCAGGTGATCAAGCGCATCTCGGCTCTCAAGCCCGGCCATTATACGCGCTTGGGTGCAGCCATTCGCCATATGACCAAAGTGCTGGAAGAACGGCCAAGCCAAAAGCGGCTCATGCTTGTCATCACAGATGGCAAACCAAATGATCTGGACCATTATGAAGGGCGCTACGGTATTGAAGATACAAGAAAAGCCGTTTTAGAAGCACGACGTGCCGGACATTCGGTCTTTGGGGTAACGGTTGATAGCAAGGCCCGTGCCTATCTGCCACGGATTTTTGGCCAAAATGGCTATGCCATCATGTCCCATCCATCTCGCCTGACCCATGCCTTGCCCATGATTTATCGACATCTGGTGACATAAGGACAAAACAGAAGGGCAAAGTCATGACCCAAAAGCGCGCTGATGCTATGGCGGTTGAGGGACCGCGCATGGCCTCCAAACCCGGGCGCAGCTCAAAAAGACAATCGCCATGGTCGCTGGAAAAATTGCCTGGCGATCCTATGATGTGGATCCTGATTGTCAGCGAAATTTTTGTCTTTGGCGGGGCCTTGTGGGCCTTTGCTATCTCCGAGATGTTGCATCCCGATATTTTTCGTGAGGCACGCGCGCATCTTAATATTCCTGTTGCGACCCTCAATACCCTGATTTTGCTAACCTCAGGCTTCATTGCCGCCATCGCTGTGCGCTATGCCAATAGTGGCAATTTGCGGATGACACGCCTGTCATTGCTAGGGGCGGGGGTTTTGGGCTTCCTCTTCATACTGCTCAAAATCATGGAATATTGGCAAAAATTCGAAATGGGTGTGGGGCTGGAGACAAACAGCTTTTATACCCTCTATTTTCTCGTCACAGGCTTTCATCTGGCGCATGTAGTGTTCGGATTGATCATTCTCGCCATCCTTGCCATTTGGCCCAGCAAGGACAATTTGGAAACTGGAACAGCCTTTTGGCATATGGTCGATCTGATCTGGCTGATGATCTTTCCGGTTTTCTATCTGATGGGAGTTGGATTATGAATGCACAGCCCCCCAAAATGCATGGCATCAAAATCACAGATCTGCTCAAGGCATGGGTCATGCTCGTGAGCTTAACGCTGGCAAGCTTTGCCATGAGCTATCTGGAAGCAGGCTTTCTTGCCAAAATCAGTCCCTTAATCATTGCTGTGATGATTTTGCTGAAATCCCGCATCATCCTCACACGCTATCTGGGGCTGATGCAAACATCTGCATGGTATATGATGCTATCAGCAACCATTTTTATCATCATCGTTATATGTGCAGGCCTGATGGCAACACTTTAGCGCACCGAGCCTGCCTGAGCCGCAAGCTTGACTTTTGCCGCCTCTATGGCAGCAATCAAACTATCCGCCAAATCCAGAGTTCCAACAAAGTCATGGGATTCAGCGCTCATTTTCGGCAAGGTTTTTGCGATGATATTGATCACTTTTTCGCTTGTATGCCCTTTTGCAAAGTCCTCGGCATAATATTTCAGGAAGACCAGACAGGCCAAATCCTCAACGGCTTGCGTGCGTGGATCACGTTTCAAATTCTTCTTGAGCAAGATATTTGAGACAGTCTCACAGGCTTCATCATCATAGCCATGCGCGGTCATAATCTCGCTCACACGCTTGGCATGATGTTTTTTCAGCGCATTGCGCCAGCGATGATAGCCGGGTCGGTCCCGTGGATAATCATCCCGTGGGATGACCCAGCGCTCAATATGTTGCCCCCGTGCTGCAATCTGGATCAGTTCATCAGCATCAGGCGCAAAAGCAGCGCACATATCGCTCATCCGTAAGCCATAAATCAGCTCAAGCGGAATAGCGGCCATATCCTCACCTCCCACTGGCGCAGAACGCGGATCGGCTGCATTGGCCTCGTCAATGGCATCAAAAACCGCTTCCAGATTGGAAGAATGGGGCATGGGGATGTCTCCTGAAATCAGCGTTTTTGCTGCATCACAACAGCGCGTTCCTGATCAACCAAATCTTGCAAGATTGCCAAATTCTCGATCTGTGCCGTATTCTGCTTGACCATCACACCATAAGAGCGCAGCTTTTGAAAGGCGCGTGACAGACTTTCCGGTTTGATCCCCAAACGACCGGCAATCAGCGCCTTGTCATAGGGCAGCATCAAGGTGCAGGCTCCATCTTGCAGATTGGTCAGCGAAAGCAAAAATTCCGCAACCCGTTGAGCGCCTGTATGGGCCTTGAGGGCTTCAATCTGTTTGATCAATTCATGAAGATGCATGGAAGTTGACGCCAACATGGCAAGGCCGACTTCGGGGGTGCTGGCAATGGTTTGATACAGCTGACGGGCCGGAATGCGCAAAAAACGACCATCGGTGACGGCTTCACAAGTGGCAGGAAATTTGCCATTGGTAAAAGCAGCGGCTTCTGCAAAGGATTGGCCGCGTGTAAAGACCCCGACGACAGCCTCTTCACCAGCTTGCGTAATGCGGTATACCTTGGCCCAGCCTTCCAGCACAATATAGAAAGCGTCGGCATCATCACCTTGCAAAAATAAGGTTTCGCCGCGTGAATAGGTTTTGGTGATAGCGGTATTCAAGAGGGTTTTCATGGCCTCATCATTCAACCCCTTGAATATAGGAGCCATACGAAGGGCCTGAACTTCCTCGTCGTCAAAAAGACTATTCATGGTGTGATCCCAAGATATGCTGGCAGCTTGTCTGGGGACTGTTTTTATGCGTATTTTCGCAAATTTTGCTTGGCTTTGATCAAGTCAATGCAAAATATACGTAATTTCCACCAGATAAGCGAAGTTTCGGTCTCATGCTGGCCCTGTTCTGATCCAAAAGCAACAAGAGCAGCTTGCCCAAAAGGGTAGACAAGCCTGAACAGACTGACAATCCCATTTTCAATCACTTTCGATATTTTAGGGTGTAATCCTAAAAAAGTTGAAAATTTCGACAGGGCGAATACAGTGAAATACGTATTTTAAGGTAAGTTTACACCGCGATTTGTTTCAGATCTTTGTCAGGATTGGCAATCGAGTCCGGGTTGGGCGATTGGCCCTTTTCCAGCCACCTCTTGCCCATCATATAGGCGCGTGGGTCATTGATGGATTCAACACAAATCAAACCGCCTTTGCGATAATACCAGTGAGAGCAAGAGCGCTCATCCTTGCCCGGGCGCGTGACTAGCAAATCATAGCCATCAAACAAACCGGCAATCTGTAATTTCACATCATATTGATCGGACCAGAACCAGGGAGAGGGGCAATAAGGCTCTGTGCCACCCATAATGGTCTTGGCAACCATGGTGGCCTGATCAATGGCATTCTGCACGCTTTCCAGACGTAAAGAGCGCCCTTGATAGGGCAATTGACAGCAGTCACCCGCAGCAAAAATAGCTTCATCACTGGTGCGGCCATAGTCATCGACGACAATGCCATCAGAAACGCTGAGACCGGCTTGCTGTGCCAATTCGCAATTGGCAAGCCCGCCAATACCGGCAACAACCAGATCACAGTTAAGGCTTTCTTCATTGCCCAAAGTCGCGATCAATCCGTCCTCATTTTGCTCAAGGCCGATAAGGGCCACACCAAGACGAAGATCAACACCTTGCGCCTTATGCAAATTGGCAAAATAGTCAGAGGTTTGCGGGCTGGTCACCCGAGCCAGCAATCGCTCTTGCATTTCTACCAATGTGACAGTTAAACCCATTTGCCGGGCAACGGCAGCGGCTTCCAGACCAATATAACCGCCCCCCAGAACCAGCAAATGTGCGCCCGCCTGAAACCGTTGTTGCATCCGGTCAATATCGGCCAGATTACGGATGGTGAAAAGGCGTTCAGGCTCTATCATGGCGCCAAGACTATCGGGCAAGGCGCGAGCGCGCGAGCCGGTTGTCAGAATAAGGCGATCATAGGAAAGGCGTTGACCATCATCCAGAGAAAGACATTTTTCAGCGCGATCAAGAGCTGTAACCGACTTGCCCAAATGAAGAGTGATCTTTTCCTGATCAAAAAAAGCCTGATCCCGAAAGGTCAGACGATCAGCACTCATCTCGCCAAGCAAATATTTCTTGGACAGGGGTGGGCGTTGATAAGGCAAATGAAGCTCATCGCCGATCAAGTCAATCTCGCCCTTAAATCCTTGTTTGCGCAGGCCAGATGCTGCTGAAAACCCGGCTTGTCCGGCACCAATAATGACAATGCGATCCATTTGCCACGCCTCGTTCAAGGAGAAATGCTATGCGATGATTTGTTGATTGCTGAGTTCAATATAATCAGCATCTGTCCGTCTTATAAGCGAGAGAGAAACAAAGCGCAAAATGAAATCGCCGTAAGGTTAAACCAGCATGGCAAACCACACAAAAAAAGCCCACACGGCACTGCCATGTGGGCCAAAGGTTATGGAACAATCGAAGCAACTTAACCGGGTCCAGCTAACCGGCAAGGCGATGGTCGATTCATATGCACCCCGCAACAAAATCGACGTCAGATTGTCCATGCATATATAGTGCGGGTTGTTTGGGGTTGATTTCAACTCTTTTACCGCGAAAACATCTCCTTACCCCCAGAATAATTGCGATATGTGCCTCATGATGGGTATGATTGATATTTTTATATTCGATATTACAAATGTAAATTTAAAAGCAATCGGTTAAAAATACTTGTTCATCTAAAATTATGACGCAACGGAAAGCAAAAAGGAAAGAGATATGAACTGAAAATCAGCTAATATTGATCCATGCTCACAATCGTTTGAATCAGGCACTGAGACTTTTAAATCGGGCACTAGAGCATATTTGTCGAAAAGTGCGTGCGGTTTTCGGACCAAAATATGCTTAGAAACAAAGAGTAGAGCATTTTGAATAACTGCGTGTTTATTCAAAATGCTCTAAGGAGACCTGTGTGCGGATGGTGATTTGACGCGCGAATTATTCTTTGATTCAATTGGCTTCTCGGGTTTATTTTGGAGGCAGAAAGA
>JAOXSH010000042.1 GCA_025800145.1 Cohaesibacter sp. | reverse complement strand
CTGCCATAATCGCAAAAAACAAGGCCCCTGCTGCCCCTGCGGCCCCTGCGGCCCCTGCGGCCCCTGCGGCAGCATTGGCTACCGAAGACGAAAGCCCTAGAAGCATTCTCAGCACCACCCAATGGCTTGCTGCGGGCACTTTTGTCGTTTCATTGATCGGGCTTTATTACAAACGTGAAGAGCTCAAGGCCGTATTCAGCAAGAAAACTGCTCCGCCAGTGCCGCCACGACCCGCGCCTGCGCCTAGCAACAATTTGCCACCGCCCCCACAGCCAAAGGGTATCCGTCGCATGGATTACACATTTGCCTCGGTCATATCATATGTCCGATTATTTTTTGTTTTGAACTTTGCAACATTGCTATACCATGTCTGACAACAAGCTTATTAAAACGATCGTTGAAGCTGCAGCTCTCACTGGCTTCGCCGCCCGCATCGGCTGGGTCGCAAAAAAGGTGGTGAAAGAGAATTTTACCTCCGACCCCAGCAGCAGTGCAATGAACTACGCAAAATTCGCCGCCGTCATGGCGGGAAGCATCGCGCTTAAACAGTACCTCGAGGACCAAAAAATCCTCCCCGCCAACGTTTGAAATTAATGAATTGAAAATGTGCTCTGATATATACATTTTTGCAAATTGTTGCTCAGCATGGCCAGCGTCGCAATCATGGCAGGCGGGGCGTTACTCAATGCTGCCGCCTTCATTGGCGGCAATTATCTCGCGCGCTTCCTTTCTGGAAACGATTCCAGTGCAGCACTTGAGGAAAAAGTGCGCCATGATAAAGCTCTCGAATCGTACCAAAAGGCGTACGCCAAATATCGAAAAGATCGAACGAAGTTGCTTGACTGGATTGCAGCCAACGAGCGGATAAAAGAACAGGCAGAGCAAAACTTTACTGACACGGACTACGCCTTCAAGCTTTATAACCAGGTGCTCCCAGACAAAAGTTCTCTGATTTCTATCAGCCAAGCGAGCAGCAAAAACAAGGTGAGCTCGTGTT
>JAOXSH010000106.1 GCA_025800145.1 Cohaesibacter sp. | reverse complement strand
GGATCCGACGTTCTGTGCCGAACATCTCTTCCTGTCCTATGATCCGACGAACCATCTTTCTGCCTCCAAAATAAACCCGAGAAGCCAATTGAATCAAAGAATAATTCGCGCGTCAAATCACCATCCGCACACAGGTCTCCTTTATGGTCATCACCTCGATGAAAGCGATTTATCCGATGCGGAAAAACGTGAATTTATCGAGACATTGTGGTACCTTATGGTGTCATTTGTCGATCTGGGATTTGAGGTTAGCTCTCCCAAGTCGACTGAGCGCGGGAAGCTGACGAGTAGCTTCAATAGTGGTAGTGACAATCAAACAAAAAAGGAAATGCCAACGCCCCAGAAGAAGGAGGAGGAAACCAATGCGATTCGATGAACTTCAAAACAGCCACAATGTAACAGATGCAATCATCTATTGTCGGGTGTCCTCCAAAGCCCAAGTTAAGCGGGGCGACGGCTTACAGAGCCAGCAAACCCGCTGTCGCGAGTATGCCCGTTACAAGGGATATGATGTCAAAGAGGTCTTCACAGACGACCTGACGGGGAAAATCAAAGAGCGTCCCGGACTGCAAGCTTTGCTGTCTTTCCTCAAGAAAGATCGCAAAAACCCTCATGTGGTGATCGTGGATGATTTGACACGTTTCGCCCGTCGCGTTCCTGTGCATTTTGAACTAAGAGAAGCCATTGCCATGGCTGGTGGGATTTTGGAAACCCCATCCATGGAATTGCGTGATGATGCGGATGGGGAGCTACACGAATATATTCTGGCATCCGTCGCGCAGCATCAGAGCCGTAAGAATGCCGAACAGACGGTCAACCGCATGCGGGCGCGGATTATGAATGGCTATTACGTGTTCTCCGCTCCCAAAGGCTATAAGTATCAAAAGGTGCCGGGAAGAGGGAACATGCTCGTCCGAGATGAGCCCGTTGCCTCCGTCATTCAAGAAGCCTTGGAAGGATTTGCCTCTGGTCGCTTTGATAGCAAGAATGACGTCAAACACTTCCTAGAACGCCAGCCTGACTTTCCCAAAGAGCTACCCAACGGACAAATGCGCCATCAGCGTGTGCGTGATATGTTGGAGCGGGTTGTCTATGCGGGTTATGTCGAAGCGCCAGAATGGAAGGTCGCTTTAAGGAAGGGACAACATGAAGGGCTGATTGATCTGGCAACACACCAGAAGATCATGCAAAGGCTCAAGGATGGCGGTAGAGCGCCAAACCGCGTTGATCTTAATGAGGACTTCCCCTTGCGAGGATTCGTAACCTGTGACGATTGTGGCCGTCCTCTGACTGCCTGCTGGTCAACCAGCAAGAATGGCAAGAGGCATCCTTATTATCTTTGCTATAATCCGAAGTGCGTGAATAGCCGCAAGTCGATCCCACGTGCCAAGATTGAAGGGGAGTTTGAAGCCATCATGGATAGCCTCAAACCTGAAGAGGGATTGTTTGCGATGGCATCCGAGATGTTCCGCAACGCTTGGGACATGCGCTTGCAGCAAGCTTCCGTTATCAAGGAGAAACTGATGGCAGATATATTCTCCGTTGATCGTCAGATTGAACAGATTGTTGATTGCATCGTTGATGCGAGTAGCCCAACAGCGATTGCGGCTTATGAGAAACGGATTGAAAATCTGGAAACAGAGAAGCTTGCCCTCTCCGAAAAGGCCTCAAAATCAGGAGAACCCGCTCGTAGCTTCGACGAAATGTTCGAACACGCTATGGAGTTCCTGTCAAACCCTTGCAAACTCTGGCGTTCTGATAATTTGGAAGACAAGAGAACTGCGCTGAAACTGACTTTTGCAAGCCGTTTGCCCTATAGCAGGAAAGAAGGTTTTCGAACACCGAAAACGACCTTACCATTCAAATATTTAGGCTATGTTTGCATGGGGAAATGTGAAATGGCGCACCCGAGAGGATTCGAACCTCTGGCCTCTGCCTTCGGAGGGCAGCGCTCTATCCAGCTGAGCTACGGGTGCATATAATTCAGATAGTATTCAGCCTTCTTAACCGATCATAATTTGGGGCGCAATGGAAAGTTGGCAATGATGCACATCTGCTGCGTAATTGATGAATAGCTATATAATATTGTGGGTTGAGAACTCATATCTTAATGGTTTCTCAGTCTAGGACGTAAACTCATAAATCTGGTGCATTTGGCGCTTAAATGGCCCGCTATCGCGCGAACAAGTGTGTAGGATGGGCTGGTTGCTCATTCAAAGACTTTGAAAAAGCGAGAGCACGGCCATTTAAACGTCCGTAGGATAGGGCTATTTTTTCTCCTACGTTGTCGCAAGGACTTGAAAATAAACCACATTGTCTGCATCCTTGCTCCTAGTGGGAGAAAAAATAAGCCTCTACCAAATCCATCATATTTATGAGGCTACGTCCTAGTGATGTGGGAGAGGATTTTGATTATTGCATCACATGGGATAGTTAGATGTGAAATCCAGCAGCGCTTTTATAAGCATGAAAAGGGCGATGCCGGTTAGGAGGCTTTTGAAGTGGGTTTTAAAGAGCTTGTCAGGTATGTATTTGAGAATAGCCCCGCCTGTGAGCGTGCCTAAATAGCCGGCAATGATCATGGCAATGAGCAGACCCAACCAATTTTCAAAGGCGAAGCCGATCATACCAAATGCAAGAATTTTCAAACCATGTTGCAGTGTCATGCAGGCAGCATGGGTGGCTACTATGCTTTGACGTTTGCTCATATCTGGGTCTGTACGCCCTGCCAGAATGGCTCCGACCAATGGACCGGTTGCGCCCACGAAGATGCTGGCTAGGGAGGATAGGGTTCCACCTGCAACAATAGCTGTTTTGCCACCTTCTATTTGTGTTGGTTTTGGTCCCCAAATCAGAAACAGGATGAAGAGAGCGAGGACAAGTTTTAAGAGTGCATCAGGTAGGGTGATTATGAAGTGAGACCCCAAAATTGTGCCAAGACAGGCCCCAATGGCAAAGGTGAGCCAAAATGGCCAGTTGATGAAGGATTTGAAATGCCAGCTTCGACCGGCATTGGAGCCCATTTGCACTGCACCATGTAAAGGAATAAGAGTGGTTACTGGCATTATCAGCGATAGGATGGCTAACAGGGCAACACCACCTCCAATGCCAAATGCGGCAGTGAGAGCGGAGGTAACGAAGGAAGCCACAATCAATCCATATAAAACCCAACTTGATAGGCCTGTTTCTATAAAAAGGGGTAGATGCTCGATCACTCTTGAATGTCACTTTGATTGTGGCTTTGGTTCGTTTTATTCCTTGGTCAAAATTGTCTCGACCAGTTTCACCCAGTAAGTTGTTCCGATAGGTAGCAGATCATCATTGAAGTCATAGTCAGGATGATGCAAAGATGCGCTGTTACCATTGCCGACAAAGATGAAGGCGCCGGGGCGTTCTTCCAGCATGAAGGAGAAATCTTCGGACCCCATGGAGGCGACGGTATTTTCATTCACCCGATCCTCTCCAACAATATTGCGCGCAATTTGTGCAACTTTTTTAGTTTCTTCTTCGTGATTGACGGTGACTGGATAATCACGATGATAGATCAATTTGGCTGTCGCGCCGTAAAGTTCTGCGGTGCGCTCCACTACGTCTTGCAGGCGTTGTTCGGCAAAATCACGGGTTTGGGCGTCAAGTGTGCGCACAGTGCCTAGGATGGAACCGGTTTGTGGCAGCACATTGTCGGTAAAGCCTGCTTCGATTTTGCAAAGGGAAATGACCAGTGGCTTTTGTGGATCGACATTGCGCGAAGCAATGGATTGTACCGCTTGGACAATGGCTGACATGACCAAAATGGTGTCAATGCCCTGATGTGGTTTGGCGGCATGACAGCCTTTGCCTTCTACCTCAATGCGGATGCGATCGGCAGAGGCCATAAGAGGTCCTGCCCGCAAGGCAAAATCGCCCACCGGCATACCGGGCCAGTTATGCATGCCATAAACTTCTGAAATGTCCCAGCGGTCCAACATTCCGTCATCAATCATAGCTTTGGCTCCGCCACCGCCTTCTTCTGCCGGTTGAAAGATCAGGGCGACGCGGCCATCAAAATTGCGGGTCTCGTTCAGATAGCGAGCTGCGCTTAGCAGCATCGATGTATGGCCATCATGACCGCAGGCATGCATTTTACCGTCCGTGGTGGAGCTGTAGCTTTTGCCCGATGTTTCATGCAAAGGCAGAGCATCCATATCGGCACGCAGGCCAATGGTCTTGCCAGATGTGTTTGTTTTGCCCTCAATGATGGCAACAATGCCTGAACGGCCAATGCCTGTTGTGATATCGGTCACTCCGAAGCTGCGCAAATGCTCTTCTACCTTGGCGGTGGTGCGAGGCAGGTCATATTGCAATTCCGGATGTTGATGAAAATCCTGACGAATGGCGGCGATTTCGGCTTGATAGTCTGCAAGACGATTGAGAATGGGCATGAAGGCACCTTGTTTGGGCGGGGTATTGGGGTGGGATTGCATGATGACGATCATGCATTTGAAGAGGCAGATTAGCCCCTCTTTTTATGCAGGGCAATGGGGATAGTGGATAGCCAACCAACAGCAAATCAGTTATTCAAATGCGATCACAGCGATCATGGCACCCAACAATGAGATAGATAGAATGACTTTGAGACACACTTATGCAGCTTGCATATTGGATGGCAAGGTCGGGGCTTTTTTCCGGCTTGGTTGGGCTCTTGCTATGGCTGCTATGTTTGTTGTTGGATTTGTTGCGCCGGGGATTGCAGCAAAAAAGAAAACCAAGCCCATAGCAGAGGTGCCGCTTGAGCAGGTTCTTTCGCCCAATCCCATGCTTTTACTGGATGTGGATAGTGGCAAGGTTCTTTATCATCGTCAGGGTAATCAGCAATGGTATCCTGCATCCCTGACCAAATTGATGACCGCTTATGTGACGTTTCGCGCTTTGGCTGCGGGCGAGCTACGGCCTGATTCCTTGATTGAAATTTCTCCCCATGCCCTGTCTTATCCGCCGTCGAAAATGGGCTTTAAGGTTGGAACCAGGGTGACGATTGATAATGCCCTGAAAATGGTGATTGTCAAATCTGCCAATGATATTGCTGCGGCGCTGGCTGAGCGGATTGCTGGCAGTGAGGCGGCTTTTGCAAAGCGCATGAATAGGCAAGCACAGCGATTGGGGATGACTGCGACACATTTTGTCAATGCCAATGGCCTTCACTCTCCTATGCAGAAAAGTTCTGCCCGTGATATGGCTATTTTGGCGCGGGCCTTGTTGCTCGATTTTCCCCATTATCGTCCCTTGTTTCAGATCCCAGCTATTCGTCATGGCAAGCGGGTTTTGCGTTCTTACAACAAGTTGCTTGAGACATATTCTGGCACCAATGGCATGAAAACGGGCTTTGTCTGTGCATCCGGCTATAATCTGGTTGCAGCGGCCAATCGGGGCGGTCGGCAATTGGTGGCGGTTGTGTTGGGGGCGCCCAATGTGCAGTCGCGGGCCGAGAGTGCAGCGCATTTGCTGACGCGTGGTTTTAGCCAGTCCAATATGGTGGCCGGACGGGGGCTTGCCATCTCAGACAGTGCTTTGTTTGGTCCTATGTCGGATGCGGTGAATATGCGGCCAGAGATTTGTACCAAACGCTCCAATCCCAAATGGGCAAGCCGGGTGAAGGTGATTGGTTCGTCCTTGCAACCGCGCTTTAAAGTGATGGAGCCAGTGCGGGTTTATGCGGGCGTGAAAAAAAGCAATCAGCGTGTGACTTTGCCAGTGCAATTGGCTCATTTGCCAACCCGTGCACCTTTTGCAAGAGCTGGCAAAGATCGGGTGCCTTTGAGCCTGATCCCTGCGAAAAAAACGGCCGCACCGGGTTTGATTGCTTTGCCTAAACCCAAGCCCTAATCCTTTTGCGCCTTTTGAATGACATAGCGAAAATGGGTGTTATCCAGTTGCTCTATTTGTAGCAAGATATGGTGATGCTGGTTGCAATAATGAGGCAGGTCAATGCTTGACATGGGGTCTGTGCTGATCACTTCCAAAATGTCGCTTGCGTTTAGCTGACGTAATTTTTTGCCTGTTTGCAGGACAGGCAATGGACATTTGAGGCCCGTTAAATCCAGCTTATGGGTGATTTTAGGGGGCATCAGATCTCCTTTGGGGATCGTCTGTGGCTGATATATCTGGATTGCAATGTCAGGCACTTAACGTCATACAGGATACCAAGTCAATCTATCAAGGCACGTCTTTTTATCGCGGAAAAAGGGGAGGTTGTTTTCTCTTTTATATGCCCCTAAAGTCTTATGGTCTTAGTCTTATCCTTATAATGAGTAAGGCTATGCGACATGCGTGATTAGGGGAGTGAGATTATGACGCCTCAGGCTGTGCTTGATTTTTGGTTTGGGGCCGAGCCCCGGTTTTGGTTTGCCAAAGATGATGGATTTGATGCGCAGATTGATACGCAATTTGGTGCCATTGTTCAAAAGGCGCGGCAAGGGGAATTGATGGATTGGGAAGAGCAAGAGGGTGGTTTGCTTGCCTTGATCATTCTTTTGGATCAATTTTCTCGCAATCTTTATCGTGGCTCTGGTGAAGCTTTTGCCAAAGATGCTTATGCACTGATTTTGAGCAAACGTCTTGTGGTGTCTCATGAATGGAACAGTCTTGATGAACAGCAAAAGATTTTTGCTGTGATGCCGATGATGCATTCGGAAAATTTGCAGGATCAGCGCGATTGTCTGGCTCATATGCAAATGATTGGCGCCGAAGATTCTATCAAATATGCTCAGATTCATTTGGATATCATTGAGAAATTTGGGCGCTTTCCCCATCGCAACCAGCTTTTGGGCCGACAGACCAGCAAAGAAGAGCAGGCTTTTCTTGATGAAGGCGGTTTTGCCGGATAAGTGCTTGCCCTATTCATTGTAACAAGCCTAAACGCAAATCCCGCAAAAGCCCTGGTTTCTTTTGCGGGATTTTTTTATTTTCAGGCAAGGCGCTTTTAGGCAACTGCGACCCTGTCTAGGAAATTGTTGATCGCGCCACGCAGCTCGTCTGTCTCGCTGGAGACATTTTGTGAGGAATTGAGCGCTGTATCAGCGGATTGGGATGTCTCCTCGACAGCGTTGTTTACGCCCAGCATATTTTCGGTCACCGATTGTGTGCCGATGGCGGCCTGCTGGACATTGTTGCTGATTTCAATGGTTGCAGATCCTTGTTGTTCGACTGCGGCTGCAATGGCTGATGTAAAGGTTTGCACCTCTTGCATTACCTGGGTGATGCCCTGAATATTTTCAGCCGCTTCCCCGGTGGAATTTTGGATCCCGGAAATTTGCTGAGAAATTTCCTCTGTTGCCTTTGAGGTTTGGTTGGCAAGCTCTTTCACTTCAGAGGCCACAACGGCAAAGCCTTTGCCCATTTCACCGGCGCGGGCCGCTTCGATGGTAGCGTTCAGCGCCAGAAGGTTGGTTTGCTCGGCAATGTCCTGAATGAGAGAGATAACAGAGCCGATCTTTTGTGATGCATCGGTCAATTCCATCACCTTGGCATTGGTGATTTCTGTTGTCTGGGTGGCTTGGGCAACAATATTGTTGGTTTGAGCGATTTGTGAGCCGATTTCCTCAATGGAAGCGGATAATTCTTCTGCGGCTGCGGCCACTGTATGAACATTGGTAGAGGCTTCCTCGGACGAGGCTGAGACATTGGTGGAGAGCGATGAGGTTTTGCGCGCCTGATCAGACAGGGAAGAGGCAACCTTATTCATGGAGCTTGCATTGTCAGACAGATTGCTCAAGCGGTTTGAGACTTCATCCTTGAAGGTGTTGATCAATTCATCAATCTGGTTTTGACGTTCCAATTGGGCTTTGGCGGCCTGTTCGCTTTCGGCTGCCAATTTATTTTGTTGCTCAACATTGTTTCGGAACGCTGCGATAGCGCTGGCAATGGTGCCCAGCTCGTCTTTTCTATCCAACTCCTTGAAAGAAATATTGGTGTTGCCTTTGGCCAATTCGCCAGCGCGATCCACAAGCAGGCGGATAGGATTAACTATGCTGCGTGAGAAGAGCAGGGATGCTATGATTGAGCCGAGCAAGATCAGGCTGGTGATCAGAATGGTGGCATTGCGTTGGCTTACAATGGGAGCGTTAATCTCGCCAACTGCTTCAATGGCAACCACTTCATATGGGACATTATGGAACGTGAACTTATGGCTGAAAGCAACAAATTGTTCGTTTCTGTAGCCTTCCAGCCATCCTGTTTCGCCGTCTTCTTGAATTTGAATTGGATTGATTTTCGTTTGAAGGATGTCATTTTTATTGCTGGTAAAGGTGGAATCGTTACGCATTAGCCGATCTTGACCAATCAGCAGAGTTTCGCCGGTTTTGCCTAGTCTGGAATCTTCAGTCATGAGCTTGTTAATGGTGTCAATTGGCATCTGAAACGCTAAAACGCCGATTTTTTCGCCACCACTTACAATCGGGGCGGCTATGAAGCTGGCTGGAGCATTATTGCTTGGGGCATAGGGGCTGAAATCCGTAAAGGAAATGCTGCCGGCGGCGCTTTGGCTTGCTTTTTGAAAAATCTTTCCAAGATCAGTGTTGCGCCATTTGCCGCTTGTTAGATTGGTGGCATAGTCTGCTTCCTTAAAAACTGAATAAATCAGGTTTCCATCCATATCGATGAGGAAAATATCATAATAACTACGCTCTGACATCAAAGTATGAAACCATGGATGATAGTGGCCATGAGCAATATCGTAGCTGCTTTGACCTGCCTGCACTAGCTTGTCTTTGTTGCCTGTTGGATGCGGATTGTCATGGATATAGGCTTTTTGTAAGTCCTGTTCGACCATTGAACCCAATTGTTTCCAAGTTGCGGTAAAGGCTTTTGTGGCCTCTGCTACAAATGGGCTTGCAACTGTAATTTTCAGATCTTGATCAATCGTGGAGAGATAATTTTTAATCTCTTCCGCACGAATCGTGGCAGCGCCATCCATACGCTCAACTGCTAAATGTGTGACAGTATTTTTGGTGGAACGGTAGTTATAAAATCCTAACGACAAGGCCATCGTGAGAGTGATCGATGAAATCACTACTGGTAATTTGATCGACAGCGGGATGTTTTTCATCGATGTGAACATGGTCGTGGTCCTTGATTTCTGCGGGATTGAGGCTTTTTTTGTCGTTTCTGTTAATCTCAATATTTGAGGTTAACATGACATTACTGAGCTCATTTTTTTTTGATTAGAGTACGTATTAATGCGTTATTTTTATGTAGAAAAATCGACTCCCGCCTAATTTTTCACCATTAGATTGGTGGGTGTTTTTTTCTGCACTTGCACGTATGGCGATGATCTGTTTGCGAGCTATTAAGATCGTTCTTCTAGGTTGGTCGTCAGCAAAGCAACATAGAGTTTTATGCATGTCTCCTTTTCACTCTGGATATAGCCCGTTTTTGCATCCTGCTTTTGTGCAGTATGGAAAGGATTTGCCTGTTCCTTATGGACGGCAGCAGGCTTTGCGCTATGAGAAAGTGGAAACTTCACAAATACAGACCATTGGTCTGGTGTTTCAGACGGTGCGGCCTTTCTTTTTGTTTGGTGGACGCATGGCGCAGGTCTGGGCGCATGATTATGCGCCTTTGGGTGGGCTTTGTTCAGAGCTTGGCAGGGATGAAGCATCTTGGTCTTATGAGGCTTTTGCTCTGTTGCTGGATCAAATTGCCGCATCGTCTGAGGCAGGTTTTTTGCATTGGCCTTTCTTTCCCGATCAAGCGCCTTTCTCACACTGGATAGAGCGCTGGGTGCTGGAGCGCGGGCTTGGTGCGTTGGGACGCTTGCGGTCTCATGAGCGGGCCATGTGTGTGATAGAGCGCGATGCGGCAGGGGCTTTGTTGAGGCCAGATGGCGGGGCCTATGGTCTATCGCTGCGTACTAAGAAGCGCAAAGATTATGCGCGGCAATTGCGACGGTTGGAAGAGTTGGGTCATATTCAGTTTTGCCATGCGAGCGGTGGTAAGGGGGAAGTTGCGGCTTTTGATCAGTCCTTGGAGGCATTTTTGGCACTTGAGGCCAAAGGCTGGAAAGGAGTGCGGGGGACGGCTTTGATTTGCAATGCCCGCACAGCTGGTTTTGCCCGTGGCTGTTTGCCACAAATGGCGGCGGATGGTCGGGCGCAGATTGATGATGTGAGGCTGGATGGAGAGGTTATTGCCAGTCTGATTTCGCTACGCGCCGGACGTGGGCTCTTCACCTGGAAAATTGCTTTTGATCCGGCTTATGCCAAATATTCCGCCGGGGGGCAGATTATGTTGCATGTAACGCGCAAAGCCTTGCAAGATCTGTCGCTGGATTTTCTGGATAGTCTTGCCAGTGCCGATCATTCAATGATCAATCCGCTTTGGGCAGGGCGACGGCCTTTGTGTGATTTGCTGGTGCCATTGGCACCGTCTGCCCGCTTCTCTCTGCCCCTTGCCAAAAGCTATTTTGAAGGTCGTGATCGGATCCGCCAGCGCGTCAAAGAATTGGTGCGGGGTTAGGTTTCTTTGAGTTTGCGGCGGATGATTTTGCCTGTGGTTGTCATGGGTAAATCGTCCAGATAGCTTATTTCGCGTGGATATTCATGCGCGGCCAGACGGGTTTTGACAAAGATCTGAATGTCTTGGGTTAGGGTCTCATCCGGCTCTATGCCTTCTTTGGGTACGATATAGGCTTTGACAATCTGTGTGCGTTCAGGATCGGGCTTTCCGACGACCGCGCATAGGGCAACAGCGGGATGGGCAATCAGGCAATCCTCTATTTCGCCTGGGCCGATGCGATAGCCCGCACTGGTGATGATGTCGTCATCGCGTCCGACAAAGGTGATATAGCCTTCTTCATCCTGATATCCCTGATCGCCTGTGATCAGCCAATCGCCGATATATTTGTCTTTTGTGGCTTTGTCATTGTTCCAATAGCCCAGAAACATCACCGGATTGGGCTGTTTGACCGCAATGATGCCTGTTTGATTGGGGGACAATGTTTCGCCCTGCTCATTGATGATGGCGACGCAATGGCCGGGAACTTGTTTGCCAATGGCACCGGGGCGGGAGACGCCCAATTGTGCGCAAGAGCCAAGCATTAAATTGCATTCGGTCTGGCCATAGGATTCGTTTATGCTGATGCCCAATTCCTGTTCGGCCCAATGCAGCATTTCCTTGCCCAGACTTTCGCCGCCAGTTCCAAAAGAGCGCAGGGCTAATTTATAGCGGCTGCCCGGATTTTTCACTTGCCTTAACATGCGAATGGCGGTGGGGGGCATATAGGTGTTGCGCACTTTCATATCCTGCAACAGGGCAAAGGCGGCTTCGGGGTCGAATTTGGGAAATTTATAGGCAATGACTGGCACGCCGAAATGCAGACAGGGAAACAGGCAATTGAGTAAGCCACCCGCCCATGCCCAGTCTGACGGGGTCCAGAAGAGATCCCCTTTTTGTGGCAAGAAATTATGGGGCATTTGCACACCCGGCAAATGTCCCAGCAAGACACGATGGCCATGCAAGGCCCCTTTGGCACGGCCTGTGGTGCCGGATGTGTAAATCATCAGGGCCGGATCATCAGCGTGTGTGGGATGGCAGATATGCTCAGTTGATTGGTCTATGACATCGCGCTGCCAATTCAGCTCCTGCTTTGCGTCTTGTCCCGGATGTTGGTCAATGCACAGGCAGTGGGTTAGCTCTGGCAAAGTAGGGCGCAAGGGGGTGATGCGGGGCATTTGGTCTTGTGAGGTGATGAGCAGTTTTGTGCCACTGTCACGCAAACGATAGGCAAGGGCCTCTTCTCCAAATAACAGCGCTATGGGTACGGCAATGGCCCCGATTTTATATATGGCAATGTGAGCGATCAGGGTTTGTGGGCATTGGGGCAATAGCAAGGCTACGCGATCTTGCGGTTTTAGCCCTGTTTCTGTTAGGCAATTGGCAAGCTGGTTGGCGCTGTTTTGTAACTCGCCATAGCTGATGGGCTTGATAGAGCCATCGTCCTTTCGGTGATAGAGGGCAATGCGATTGGGCTCTTTTTGCGCCCATTTATCGCATATATCCCAACCCATATTATACTGGCTTGGGATGGTCCATTCAAAGCTGTCATAAAGCTCGGTATAGCTTGTGGCTGGTTTCAGCATATTAGGCTCAGGACTCATTCATTTAGGCTATTCTGTTTGTCTTGAAGCATTCAGATAGAAGAGCCAAGAGCAAAATAAGGGGGGAGGGATGGCTAAGGACTTTTAAATCAGGCTCTTAAAGATTTTGGTTCGATAGATGGGTGCTTCAAAACAAATCCGAAGGGTGAGGGCATTTTTGCGCAATCTGCCTTCGGCGTTCTTATGATGAAACGTCCACTGGACGTTTCACCGGGCAAAACCGATAAACCATAGATCACCGTCGTAAAATCTTGAAAATGAACCACATTGTCGCGATTTTCCTCCTTGCCATTAAACCATTTCAAGGCATCCTATGGGTCAATCTTTCATGGCGTTGGTATAAAGCATTTTGAATAAACACGTCGTTATTCAAAATGCTCTAGCCTTTGTTTCTAAACATATTTTGTCCGAAAACCGCACATACTTTTCGACAAATATGCTCTAGGCCATTGCCTTGCGGTGATAAAAGGCAAGGCGAGCCTATCAGCCTTCTTGTCCTCTGGCACCCAGACTTTGGTTACAGTGGATTATTTTGATGTTAGGCTCAGCGTGGCTTTGGCCGTGGTGTGGTTGTGGTTGCCTCGTTGGGTTTTGTGTTAGGGCTGGCCAGAATCAGGCTCCAATAGACGCCATATTTGGCATTGGGGTTATAGGCGGTGGCAATGCCCATATGGGTTGCGTCTTTTTTCAGCATGACGGCATTGTGGCGTTTGGATTGGCGCCAGCCTGAAAAGGCCTCGGCCAAAGTCCAGTAACCGGCGCTGATATTTTCTGCCGCTTTATTCTGGTCTGTTTGTGTTTGCGGGAACTTGGCCTGTTTTAAGCGTTGGGTTAAGAGCAGATCTTTTCGTAATTTGCTGGAGACTTGGCCTTTTTCGGCCATGACGATGGCCTGTTTGTTGGCTGCTTGCATCAAGCGTGTATCCAGAGCCAATAGGGGCAGGCCCTTTGTTTGGCGATAGCTGTTGATCAGGCCAAGGGCGGCATCGGGGTTCACGCTTTGCTGGCTTTGGGTCAGGCGTTGATAAAGCGGATTTTGCGGTGGATTGGTGGTCTCCAGACAGCCTGCCAGAAAAACGGCGCTAAGGGTGATTAGCGCAGCTTTTTTTGCAAGAGAGGGTGTTTTCTGTGTTTTGCTCATCATGGCTGTTTTATCCATCACCATGGCCTCCTTCTTCCAGCTCTGGCTCTTTTGTCATTTGCTGGCTGCGTCCCTTTTCAGGTTTGTAAGCACGGGGCGGCTCAAGAGGTTTTTGGCTCTCTCGTGCCAGCTCTATGTCTTCTTTTTGCGCCAGTGCTTTGGCTGTGCGGATATGGATATCCTGTTGCGGGAAGGGGATTTCGATATTGGCATCTTTCAGTGCCTTGAAAATAGCAAAGCGCAAGGCGCTTTTGGCTGAGAGGGAATAGTCGATATCCTGAATATAGCAGCGCAGCTGGAAATCGAGCGAGGACGCGCCAAAATCCATGAAATAAACAGAAGGCGCAGGATAGCTGGCGATATGCTCCGATTCTTCGGCAATGGTCAGTAGAATATCGCGCACCTGTTCGGGGTTTGCATCATAGGAGACACCAACAGGAATGATGATGCGGCCAAGAGAGCCGTTATGCATCCAGTTCATCACCCGGTTGGAGATCAGCTCTGAATTGGGCACAATGACAGTGGCGCGATCAAAGGTCTCGATTTTTGTGGCGCGGACCGAGATTTTTTTGACATAGCCCTGATCATTGCCAACAACCACCCAATCACCGGTTTTTACCGGGCGTTCGACCAGCAAAATCAGGCCAGAGACAAAATTGTTGACGATGCTTTGCATACCAAAGCCAATGCCAACGGACAGGGCACCAGCGACCAAGGCCAGATTGGACAGATCAATGCCCATATAGGAAAAGGCCAGCATTGCGGCGAGAATGAAACCCACATAGCCAACGCTGGTATGGATGGAGTTTTTCAGCCCTGTATCGAGATTGGTGCTTGGAAGCAGGCGTCTTTCCATCCAGCGTTGAATGCTTTTGACCAGCACCAAACCAATGATGAAAACGACAATCGAGCCAAGAATGCTGACGGGTGAGATTTGCAGATCGCCAAATTGCAATTGCAAAGCCCCTGTCTGGATGGCCGTAACAAAATCGGTGGAGCGCAACCCCCATGGGGCAAAGATCAAAAGGGCTGTGGCGCAATAAAGCAAAATGCGCAAAGCGCCGTTAAAGAGCACGCTGATCTGCTTTAGGGTTTTGGCCTTCAACCCCATGGAATTGGCTAGTCTACGCACTTTTTCGGTGTTGGGGTCGATATTTTCCAGCAGGAAATTGTCAATAAAGCCGGTCAGAATGCCCAACAGGCCAAGGGTGAGGAAAATGCGGCCCAATTGTTCGGCCAGAAAATAACCAAGGGAGACATAGCCCAAAATGGGGGCGGCAATGATAATGATGCAGCTTAACCAGACAAGAGGTCGTAGCCAGAGCAAAAAAGCTGGCAGGGAAAAGCAACTTGGTTTGCTGTCATCCTCGGTTGCGAAAGAGGTCTCATTTGTTTGTCTTGTGCTGGCATTGATCACCAGTTTCAGTCCGATCCAGACCAAAATGGCCGTGATGATGGAAAAAGTACCCCGGATCAGCACAGTGGTTTCCAGCCTGCCGACCAGCATTTCACCAAAGGCGCTGATGGTTGCCTGCGCACCATAGGCGGTGATCAGCAACAGGCCGATGCCAAACAATTTGGCGGCGCGCGGGGTGCTATAATCGACAAGGCGATAGGCGGCTTTTTGCGGGGTGAGCAATGCGCGCAAGGTGCCATAGGACAGGACGCAGATGAAAAGTACGCTTAGCAAGGCTTTGGCAATTTGTTCGATCCTGATGGGCAGAAGAGCGGCGTTTTCCAAAATGATGAGACTGCCCAGCACAAATGCAAAGGGCACCAGCGTATAAACCAGAATAGACCAAAGGGCATGGCTGGAGCGCTGCAAGGGGGTTGGATGGTCAAGCCGGGCCAGACGGGACATGCTGGAAAAGAGCAAATAGCGTACCGGGCCGATGATCAACACAGTGACAAAGGCGATCATGCCAAAGACTTGCCAGATTGTGTCATTGGCTTTTTTGGAGAGAAAATCCAGCCATTCATTGGCTAGCAAAAAGGCGCTATCCCACAGATTGATCAGGCCTGACAGACCCCGTGCCCACAGAATGGGGTTTAAAATGGTGCCGGAGCGTTCGAATAACTGGCTGGTGAAGCGCTCTTGCAGGGCCAAAGTGATGCGATTTGCCAGCAAATCGGCGCGGACAATGCTGGCGCGGATGAGGGTGAGTTGATTTTGCAGATTGCCATAGATCTTGCTCAATTCCTCGCGCTGGCTTTGAAGTTGCTTTTCTTCCTGACTGGGTCCAGCAATCACCTGTGCGGCGGGGACTTGTTCGGTTCCACTTTTGCTCTGTTCTGTGGTTGTCTCATCGGGCTTTTTTTGTTGATTTTTAGGCGTGGTGTTTTTGTCTTTGGTGTCTGCTGGTGTTGTCTGGCTTGCGGGTGTTGTTTCGGTCTCTGCTGCTGCCGGGCTTGTCGTATTTGTTTTTGTCTCTGTCGTTGGGGTTAGAGCATCAAGGCGGGCTTTGGTCTCGGTCAATTGCGGTGTTAACGAGGCTTCCAGCGTGCTGGCCTTGGTCTTGATGTCGGCCAGCTCGATTTGCAACTGTGTGAAGCCTTTGGTTGTGAGACCTTTTTGAGACAGGGCTTTTTCTATGCGATCCAGCGCTTTGGTTAAATGTGCGATGGCGCTGGATTGAACCGGATTTTGGTTTGACGTTTGTGTCTGGTTCTGTTGTTGGCCGCTTGTCTGTGATTGCGCATAGCTGGATTGGCTCATGCCGCCAAGGCTGAACAGGATCAGCGTGACTATGGTGAGCTTGAGAGCCGTGACGCGGCCCCAAGAGGGAAGATAAGCGCAAGAAAAGGTCATAGCAGCCTGTTGTTTCATCCGATTCATTTACTAAGATCTAATTTATGCGGGGGGCCGGACAGTTGCAATTGTCTTGTCATGGCCTGCCATTTTTTGCCAACATGGCTATAAAAGTTGGGTGCGCGTGAAAAAAGGCAGAGATATGGCACAGAATGAGACATTTGATCTGAATGATCCGGTTTTTCCGCAAGCGTTAAAAGAGCGGATGATGGCCAGTGGCGGCTATCCGTATGATAAAAAGCTCAAGCGCTCGGATTATGAGGCGGATTTGGAGCGCTTGCAGATTGAAATGGTCAAGGTGCAGGAATGGGTGCAATCCAAGGGTGAGCGGATTGTGATTGTCTTTGAAGGCAGAGATGCTGCTGGCAAGGGGGGCTCGATCAAGGCGTTAACCCAATATACCAATCCGCGTCATGTGCGGGTGGTGGCTTTGTCCAAACCCAGTGATGTGGAGCGCGGACAATGGTATTTTCAGCGCTATGCGCAGCATTTGCCGACCCAAGGGGAAATCGTGTTGTTCGACCGTTCTTGGTATAATCGCGCCGGGGTTGAGCCGGTGATGGGTTTTTGTACGCCAGTGCAGCGGGATAAATTTTTAAAAGATGCACCGCGTTTTGAGCGGATGATTTTGGATAGCGGCACCAGATTGTTCAAATTTTGGCTCAATATCGGGCAGGAAATGCAGCTCAAGCGCTTTCATGATCGCCGCCATAGCCCTCTCAAACACTGGAAATTGTCGCCGATGGATCTTGAGGCGCTGGATAAATGGCAGGATTATTCGGCAGCGCGGGATTTGATGTTGGAAAAGACCCATAATCTTGACAGTCCATGGGTGATTTTGCGAGCCAATGACAAGCGACGGGCGCGGCTCAATATGATGCGCCATGTGTTGCTCTCGCTTGATTATGATGGCAAGGATGAGATGGCCCTTGGGGAGATTGACCCAGCTATTTTAGGGCATGGACCGGGCTTTTTGTCAAAGGTAGAATGACCAAGAACCGCAAGGAAAGGGGGTAATATTATGCACCCTTTTATGACGGGATTGCCATCTTATTGCCCCGTGATTTTGTTAAAATTTTACTGAAATCTCGATATGGGTGATCGCAGTTTTTGTCAGATCTGTCATAGCGGGCATGAAAATGAAATCTCTGCGTTTAACCACGGTCTTTGTTCTTATCTTCACTTTCCGCTCTGGGTTCGGTTTGATCTCCAGTTTCTTGACTTATACCAACGGCATTGTCCGTCGAAAGCTGCCTTCTCAGTAAACCATTTCAAGGCATCCTATGGGTCAATCTTTTATGCCGTTGGTATAAAGCGCAGGCGGAGTTGAATGTGCAGCATTTTAATGAGGCTGTGTTTCAAAATATGCTGATGGCCGGTTTGTCTCTGGTGATTGTTTTGGGGCTTTTCTTCCTTCGTATGAAAGTTGTGCAGCCTATTATCTGCATGACTGACAATATGAATAAGCTAGTAGAGCATTTTGAATAAACACGTCGTTATTCAAAATGCTCTAGCCTTTGTTTCTAAGCATATTTT
>JAOXSH010000103.1 GCA_025800145.1 Cohaesibacter sp. | reverse complement strand
TCATGGTGGAGAAATCCCAAACCTCCAAACAAATTTTTGGAGAAACGCGCCTGAATGCCTTTCTCCGTCACCGGCTTATAGACTCATTTCAGGTGTTGTACCTACAAATACTTTTTTGCATTTAGAAGACCGTTCGGATGTAGAGAATAAATCCGATTAGAGAAAATTAAAACATAGAATCAAATAGATAATCTGATGATTGTTGAGTTCTGAGATTTTGAAGTTTCTGCCCTTATTCCGTATTTGCGAACTTTTTTCGGCTGAAATTTATTCAGAAAAATAATTGGATAATTGACAATAATTTCAAATTATGCATATTTATTACAATAACTGCAATAAATTTCACATGAAGAATAGGGCTGACTTGTGGTTAAACTGGAGGTGAAGATCACCTCGTTGATCCAATGCATGGGAGGAACTGCAATGAGGATTAATGGAAAGAAGTTGGTTATGTCAGGACTGCTGGCGTCGTCGCTCGTGATGGCGGCAGGTGCAAACGTCCTGGCAGCAGACGGTAAACGCATCGCGTTTTTCGTCTCTGACCTTTCAAATGTATTTCATCAATCACAGGCTGCTGCTGCTGAAAAATATGCCAAAGACAAATATGGCGCCGAGGTCGTGGTTTTTGATGGTCAGGCAGATTCTGCCGTTATGACGCAGAATGTTGACCAGATTGTCGCTGGTGGTTTTGATGCGGCAAGCCTGCATATCTGGGACGCTGAAGCAGCGACACCCGGTGTGAATGACGCATTGGCAGAAAACATTGCTGTCACGTCATTCTTTAGCCCGATCACTGACACGGGCATTCCTACCGCTCGTAGTGATGAGGCGTCCGTCTCCTTTGAAATGGGTGCCCAGATGGCCAAGGCCTGGAAGGAGGCGCATCCGAACAAGCCAATCGTGATGGTACAGCTGGGTTGGCCAAACCATACAGAAGTGAATTCCGGACGTACCGAGCCTTTCGCCAAAGGCGTTCTATCTGTTGATCCAACTGCGGAAAATCTCGGCGCACTTGATTCAAGCAAGGGCCAGGAAGCTGCCAAACAGATCATCGTTGACCTTCTAACGCAGCGTCCAGAAGTCAATCTGATCTATTCTGAAGCTTCAAACCTGACTGTTGGCACAATGGCCGGTCTGTCTCAGTTGGGTCGCGGCAAGTTTGCTGACGGCAAGCCTCTGACCGAGATCGTTGCCAGCGTGGATTTTGATGCGGTTGAGATCGACCATGTCTTTGATCCAAACTCAAGCCTCAAGGTCTCCATGGGTCTGCCACCTCTAGAAACCGCTCAGGGTCGCATCGATCTGATCATGAATGTTCTGGATGGCAAGGTTGCTCCGAAATCCAGCCCGGCGAAAGAGTTCTTCTATAAGGCTTACACCATTTCCTATTGGACAATGAAAAAAGGTGAAGCCAAAGAATGGCTTGACGCTCAGTTTGGCGGCTAATGCTGCCTGGGAAGGCTGGTTATCCCAAATCTGGGGTCCTCTTTGGATTATCAGCCTTCCAATTTCTGTCTTATAAAAAACATCTGTGAATAACCAGCAACGACACTCCAGACGGTCTTAATCCGAACTGAAGGAACTTGCTCCAATCCAGAGGAGATTGGAATGACCGGCCAACAGACCTTTACCGTGCTTTCCGTCGAAGAGCTTACCAAGGATTATCCCGGTGTCAGAGCCGTTGATCAGGTGAGCTTTGTTATAGAAAACAGCACGATCCACTGCCTCGTCGGCGAGAATGGTGCTGGGAAATCGACACTTGTAAAGATGCTGACCGGTGCCCTGGAACCCACGAGCGGTTCCATGTCGGTGAACGGAAAAGCCTATGCACCAACAAGCCCGCAAGAAGCCCGCGAAGGCGGCCTTGCGACACTGTTCCAGGAATTGCATGTGGTGGATGAGCTGACGGTGCTCGAAAATCTGACCCTTGGCATGGAGAAAAGCCGCTTTGGGTTTCTGATCAAGTCGGATCTTGAAGATCGTATGATTAAGACATTGGCTGCCATCGAACCATCCATCGATCCGACCGCGCGAGTTTCATCCCTGAGCGTTGCGCAGAAGCAGATCATCGAGATCGCTCGCGCCGCTTCATCCGGGGCCAATATCATCATCATGGATGAACCAACAGCGGCTTTGTCCGAACGAGAGGTCGAGCGCTTGTTTGGCGTGATCCGGCGCTTGCGCGAGAGCAATGTGACGGTCATCTATATCTCACACAAACTCGACGAAATTTTTGAGCTTGGCGACAATGTAACCGTCCTGCGAGATGGCAAGCATATCGCTACCAAGCCTTTGAGTGAAGTTAATGGTCGTGCCGAGCTGATCGAAATGATGATCGGCCGCACCGTCTTCCAGAACTACACACCACGCGCAGGGATTGGCGACAAAGTCGTGCTTCAAGCCCAGGGCGTGACGAACAAGCTGCTGAAAAACGTGTCTTTTGATATCAAGGAAGGCGAAATTGTCGGTTTCTATGGTCTGGTCGGAGCCGGTAAGACCGAGATCGCACGAGCGCTTTTCGGAGCGGATCCTTTTGAGGGTTCCGTCACTTATAAAGGCAAGCCCGTTGGCACGACCCCGAAGGAAGCGATTGCTTCAGGGATTGCGTTGGTGCCCGAAGAGCGCCGGACGCAGGGTCTCTTCACCGAGCTGACCATTCGGGAAAATGTCCCGGTTATGAACCTGCCACGTGTCTCTAAAAGCGGAATCTTCAAGGCCAGAGACGTGCGTGATGCGTCTTTACGCTATGTCGATCAACTGGGCATCGCAACCAGCTCAATTGAAAAGCATGCCGAGAAGCTGTCTGGTGGAAACCAGCAAAAAGTCGTCTTTGCCAAATGCCTGTTCTCCAAGGCGGACCTTCTGTTGCTAGACGAACCAACCCGTGGAGTTGATGTCGGTGCGAAGACCGAAATTTATGACATCATCAAGGAGCTGGCAGATGAAGGGGACGCTATTGCCGTCTTTTCCTCGGAGCTGGAAGAAGTTCTGGGCATCTGTGATCGCGTTTTCCTGATGTTTGATGGACATCTGCAAGAAGAAATTACAAACGGACCGGATGTAGATATTGCTCACATTCTCAATGTAGTGACCGGTGGCCATGAAGGGGATGTGATATGAGCATCGTAACGGAGCCTTTCCAGATCTTGAAACTGCACCGAAAAATGAGTGATGAGGCTTTTATTACTATGCTGGTCACCATGGTAGCGATTGGCCTGTTTCTGACGGCGTCCTTTCTGGTGCCAAATTTCTTCCAATGGCAGAATGTGGTCAATCTGGTGACCAACAACTGGGCCGTGATCTCACTGGGGATCGGTGTGTCCTTCCTTCTGGTATCCGGCAATTTCGACCTGTCGGTCGGTGGCATCGTTGCCCTGTCAGGGGTCTTGTCGGTCTGGTTTGCACAAAGCACCGGCGGGACCAACCCACTCTCGACCGGGTTGGGCTTTCCCTATCCTCTGGCGACTATATGCGCGCTAGGTGGGGCTTTGGCCATCGGGGCGATGAATGCACTCTTTGTTGTGCGTTTTAAAATCCCATCCATTATTGTCACATTGGGTACAATGATGGTGGCACGCGGCATTGCGCAGATCATCACACATGGCTCGCAGCGCAACACCAATCTGCCCAGCGAATTCGGTTTTCTTGGCAATCTGACCATGTTTGGCACCTCGATCAAACTGCCCGTGGTTCTGATGATCGTCTTGCTGCTGATTGCGGTTTTTGTTGAGCGCAAGATGGTGTTCGGACGGATCACTTACTGGATCGGAGCCAATCCCGAAGCTGCGGATCTGTCCGGAATTGACCGTGCCTGGCACATCACCAAGCTCTATCTGTTCAGCGCGGCGATTGCCGGTGTCGTGGGGATCCTGCTTGCCTCCGAATATCAGTCCGGTTTCTCCAACCGAGGTCTCCTGATGGAGTTCGACGCGCTGGTCATCGCGCTTCTGGGTGGCGTGGCAATTACGGGCGGTTTCGGATCAGTGATTGGCATGTTCTTCGGGGCGATCATCCTGGCGGTTGTCACGTCAGCTGCGACCGGTCTGGTGCTTTCCCCTGATTGGCAATTCATCCTCAAGGCTGTGGCGGTGTTCCTGGCTATTGTAACTCAGACCTGGGCTCTGGCCCGTCGCAATAGGTAAGCATGATGTCTATCACTCAACAAACAAACGCATCTGAGCTGACTTTTGGAGCCAAGGTCTCCGGGTTCTTTCAGAATTACTATATCTATTTCGTGCTTGTTGCCGTGGTGGCGATCCTCGCCAGTGCCAATCTGGATCAGTTTGACCTGTTCGAGCGCGGAAACTTCCTGAACAAGCGCAATATTATCAACATATTGCGGATTTCAGCACCATTGCTCGTGCTGGCCGGCACCTTCACCCTGCTGATGGTCTCAGGATATATCGACCTGTCGGTTGGCAGCGTGATGGGATTGAGCGCAGTGGTTTATGCACTGCTTGCCATCAATGGCGTGCCATTTCTGCCAGCTTTTGTGCTGACGATGATCATTGGTGCTGGTCTGGGGGCAATCAATGGTTTACTGGTGGTCCGGCTCAATATTACACCCGTCATTGCTACCCTGATTACATTGAGCTTGTTCAAGGGTGCAGCTTTGCTGCTGGTGCAGGATGGGGTTTCCGCTATCAAATCAGGCAATGGACTGAAAATGCCAAGCTGGTTTAATTCCTATGGTCGTGAAGGTGTCTTATTGAATCTGCCCGCATCATTCTGGGTTGCCGCTGCCGTGACAATCCTGTTGATCATCATCCAGAATCGCGGAACCCTAGGCAAATATGCTGCTGCGACAGGTGGCAATCCAACCGCGGCGAAACTGTCTGGCATCAATACCGGCCGCACGGTCTTCACGCTCTATGTGATTGTGGGTGTCAGCGCTGCTCTGGCAGGGATCGCGCGCTCCAGCTTCATGTCCCTTGGCGACCCTCTATCGGGGGATGGCATGGAACTGACCGCAATTCTGGTCGTGTTGCTTGGCGGCACTGCTTTCAGCGGGGGCGAAGGAAAAGTTCTCAGATCCTTTGTCGGTGCACTTATTATTATGGCGTTGACTGTGGGTATGCTGACCATTGTTCCTGCCTATTACCAGGCGTTTGTCATCGGTTCTGCATTGCTCCTGGCCGCCGCCTCTAATCACTTTATCAGTCAGAAAGGGAAAGCATCATGAGCACTGTGCCTCCAAGTCCGGAACAGATGCATCTGATCGCTCGGGTTTTGTCGCTGCATTATGAAGAAGAGCGACTGCAATCCGATGTTGCCAAGGAATTGGGGCTGTCCACCGCCAAGGTCAACCGATTGATCAAGCAGGGGCGCGAGCTCGGCATGGTGCAGATCACCATCAAGAGCCCGCTGGTTCGGTATTTCGATCTCGAACGCAAGATCGCCAAACGCTGGAACCTCAAGAAATGCCTTGTTGTTCCCTCCGTTTCGGGAAGCGAACCAGCAACCTTGAACGAAGTTGGCAAAGGTGCGGCTTCCCTACTCAAGGACACAATCCGGGACGGCGATACCATTGCTATTTCGGGTGGGCGAAGCCTCAGCGTGATGATTGAGAATATGACGGTCACCAGTGAATATGACATCTCCGTTGTGCCCATGACCGGTGGTGTTCAGGGACACCATTATACGGATGTCAATCATATCGCGACCGAATTGGCCCAAAAACTCTCGGGTCATGCGACCTTGATCCACGCCCCCTTGCATGCAGCGTCTGAGGAAGAACGTGATTTGGTCTTGTCTTTGAAGTCAGTGCGCGAGGTGATGGACGAGGCCCGTAAAGCAACCGTTGCAGTTGTCGGTATTGGGGCCGTCGCTGGAGCAAGTTCAACTTACTACATGGCGCATCCGGTTTCAGAAGCCGAACGCCAAAGACTGTATCAAAGCGGAGTGCGTAGCGAATTTCTTGGTCATCTGATTGAGCAAGACGGTTCCTCCTCCGGCATTAGTTACAATTCCCGGCTTGTTGCATTGCTACCCAAGGAGCTGGCAGCTATCCCGATCACCATCGCTATTGCGTCTGGACCTGAAAAGGTCGAACCCATAGCTGCGGCCTTAAACGGGAAATATTTCAACTCGCTTGTCACTGACGAAGATACCGCAACAACCCTATTGGAACAGGAGCTTCAGGATGCTTGATGTTGTTAACAACACGATGCTAACGCGCGAAATTGGGCAATCCGGCATCAAGGCTTCGGCTATTGGTCTGGGGACCTGGGCCATTGGCGGCTGGATGTGGGGCGGCACCGATGAAGCTGTCTCAATCCGGGCCATTCAGGCCTCCATTGATGAAGGCGTCTCATTGGTCGATACCGCTCCTGCCTACGGGCAAGGTCTGGCAGAGGAGATTGTCGGCAAGGCCATTAAGGGCCGACGCGATAAGGTGGTTCTGGCGACCAAATGTGGTCTGGTCTGGCACACCCAGAAAGGCAACCATTTCTTCGATTATGATGGCAAGCCAGTGCATCGCTATCTGGGCAAGGATGCGATCATTTACGAGGTCGAGCAGAGCCTGAAGCGTCTCGGAACAGATGTGATCGATCATTATATTACCCATTGGCAAGATCCAACCACACCGATTGACGAGACGATGGAAGCGCTGGAACAGCTGAAAGAGCAAGGCAAAATCCGCTCTGTCGGTGCCAGCAACACCAACGCCCAGGATGTTCGGCAATATCTCGCCGCTGGCCAGCTCGATGCGGTTCAGGAAGAATATTCAATGGTGAAGCGTGTGATTGAAGGCAGCCATGTTCCTCTCTGCGTGGAAAATAGCGTCTCCATTCTTAGCTATTCATCTCTGGCGCTGGGGTTGCTCAGTGGCAAGATCGGACCGGATCGGGTTTTTGAAGGCGACGATCAGCGCAAGGACAATCCTCGCTTTTCAATGGCCAATCGCGAGAAGGTTGCGCGACTTATGGAAGTGATCAAGCCGATTGCTGATCAGCATGACGCAACGCTGGCGCAAACCGTCATCGCTTGGACATTGCAACAGCCTGGCATCACATTCTCGCTTTGCGGAGCGCGGGATGAACGCCAGGCGATAGAGAATGCCAAAGCAGGACAGCTAAGTTTGACTGCATCAGATATTGATGCAATCAGTCAGGCTGCAACATCGAACTTAATCGACCTGGACGGTTAGTTCTCGTCACAACAAAAAACAGAAGGACGACGCAGCTCAACTGCGGCGAACGGGGAAGCTATGTCCGTAGAACGCCAGAATAGACTGACCGGGATCCAGCACGATAACCAATTCGATGTGATTGTCGTTGGGGGAGGTGTGAACGGAATCGGGGTTTATCGCGAGCTCTCACTTCAGGGATTGCGCGTCCTTCTGGTCGAGCGGAATGATTATGCGTCCGGCTGCTCTGCTGCGCCGTCTCGAATGATCCATGGCGGACTGCGATATCTTGAAAATGGTGAGTTTGATCTGGTTCGGGAGTCCCTTCAGGAAAGAGACGCGCTGTTGCGCAATGCACCCCATTTGGTGGCACCTTTGCCGACCGTCATTCCTGTTACTTCCATTTTCTCAGGCATCCTGAATTCCGCTGCCAGTTTCTTTGGTTGGGAAGGCAAACCGTCGAGCCGCGGAGCCCTGCCGATCAAGATGGGCTTGTCCCTGTATGACTGGGTTACCCGCAAGAACCAGATCCTTCCCAATCACCATTTCAACAGCGGCCAGACCACTCGGGATGAGTGGCCAGAACTCACAGAGCAAGCGATCTTTTCGGCGGTTTACTATGATGCATGGATCTCCCATCCGGAGAGATTATGCATCGAGATGATCTCCGATGTCGCAGAAACCTCGCCGCATAGCATCGCAATGAATTATGCCGAGCTTGGCTTGGAAAAGGAGGAATATCAGCTTACTTGCCGGATTACCGGGCAGAAGCTCCATGTGAATGCGCGCGCCGTCGTCCATGCAACCGGAGCCTGGCTGGATAGCTCAGTCAAGAGCCTGGGCTCGGCCCCTGCTGAGAAGATGGTTTCCGGCACCAAGGGATCGCATCTTATCATTGACAATCCGGCGCTTGAGAAGGCGCTGAACGGCCATATGGTCTATTTCGAGAATTCCGACGGCAGGGTTTGCATCGTGTTTCCTTATCTTGGGAAAGTGCTGGCAGGATCAACTGACATCCGTGTGGATCACGCCAGACGGGTGCGCTGTGAGGAGGAAGAGCTGGTCTATATTCTGGATTCGCTCAAACTGGTTTTCCCGGCCATCGATATCAGACAGGATGAAGTGGTGTTCAGCTATGCGGGCATCCGCCCTCTGCCTCAAAGCAAGCATGAATTTACCGGACGCATCTCCCGTGGCCATGATGTGCGGCAACTGCCTGGTGACAAACTGCAATTCTGTATGGTTGGGGGTAAATGGACCACATTCCGGGCCTTTGCGGAACAGACAACAGATCAGGTCTTGGAGGCTCTGGGCCGTGAACGTCAATGCGATACCCTTGATCTGGCCATTGGTGGTGGCAAGGAGTTCCCTGAGGATACCACCTCGCTTGCGCGGCAACTGGAACGGGACTTTTCCATCGACACTGAACGCGCGCGCCACCTGATAACCCATTACGGCTCAGTGGCGGGCCGGGTGCAGCAGGCCTGCAACAATGATCCCGGTGATTGTTCTGTGGGAGAAGGCTCGCTCTATAGCCGTTCGGAAATCAAATATATGATCCGGTCGGAGCAGGTCGAGACATTGTCTGATCTCGTGCTGCGAAGGACGACTCTGGCCATCACCGGAAAGATTTCAAGTGGCTTGATTGGTATATTGGCAGAAATATTGAAAGCTGAACTTGGATTGAGCAGCAAGGACATCAATGAGCAACAGGCAACATTGGTTGCTGAAATGACAGAGTTTTATGGCGTCACATCCCAGATGCTGACGGAGCGAACAGAATTATGGAGTAAAAAATGCGCATAAGCACGAAAGCCCGCATGAACCGGATGTTCACCAATGGCGGCTGCCTTGACGTGGCGGTTGACCATGGCGTCTGTAATGAGCCTTCATTCATGGTTGGTCTGGAGGATATGGCCGGTGTGATGGATACGCTGATCAAGGCCGGTCCTGATGCCATTCAATGTGCCTATGGTCAGGCGGACCTGCTGCAAAGCCGCCCTGAAAAAGACAAGCCTGCTTTGGTGATGCGGATCGACATGGGCAATCCCTATAATGATCAGCGCCATCGGGTCATGTGGTCCATGCTGCAAAATGCGGATGAACCGATCATTGGCGCGCTCGAAATGGATGCTGCGGCCGTCGTTGTGAACCTCTTCATGCTTCCCGATGAGCCGGAGCTGTTCCGTCAATGCATTGAAAACATCTCGCGCGTTCGGGCTGCCTGCAACAAATATGGCATGCCGCTGATGATTGAGCCGCTTGTGATGCTGCCCAACGATGTGCGCGGGGGCTATCAGGTGGACGGAGACGCTGACAAGATCGTAACCCTCGTGCGCCTCGCCTCAGAGATGGGTGCCGATATCATCAAGGCAGACCCTACCGACAATGCTGAAGACTTCCATCGCGTTGTTGAAGCTGCGCGCGTCCCGGTTCTGGTACGTGGTGGTGGCAAAGCCGATCTGAAAGACGTGCTGAGCAAATCTGCAGCTCTGATGACGCAAGGTGCCAAGGGCATGGTCTATGGCCGCAACATCTACCAGCATGACAATCCAAAAGCGATGGTCGCGGCTTTGATGGCCATGATCCACAATGGTGCCTCTGGTGAAGAGGCTTGGGACATCTACAATGACGGCTGATAGACAGAAATATGTACTTGGTCTTGATGCAGGCAACACCGTTATCAAGGCGGTGTTGTTTGACCTGGAAGGCAGACAAATCGCCATGCATGCGCTCGATGGTCAATCATCGACGCCTCAGCCGGGGCATGTGGAACGCGATCTGAACGAGCTTTGGGCCAATGCTGGCGTCGCGATTTCGGGCTGCATCGAAAAGGCCGGGATCGATCCCAGCGAGATTGCCGGGGTTGGTTGTGCTGGGCATGGCAATGGCCTCTATCTGCTGGATAAGGATGACCAGCCCCTGGTCGGAATCCAGTCTCTGGATACACGTGCGGCGGATCTGACTGGCGAGCTGGGTGCTGCGGCGGGGGATCGCTTGCATGAATTGTGCTTGCAAAAACCATGGCCATCTCAGACCCCCGTTCTTCTGGCCTGGATCAAGAAAAACAGGCCCGAGATCTATGCTCAGGCAGGCACATTGCTTTTGTGCAAGGATTTCATCACCAATCGCCTGACCGGGGAGCGAGTGAGCGAAATCTCCGACATGTCCGGCTGCGGCCTGGCCCGGATGCCCGATGCTGCCTATGATGATGACTTGCTGGATCTCTATGGTCTGGAAGATGCGCGCAATCTCCTTCCAAGATTGATTGATCCTGCCGAAATTGCGGGTCATGTCACGGTCAAGGCCGCCAAAGCGACCGGTCTTGCTGAGGGCACTCCAGTTATTGGCGGCTATTTTGATGTGGTCTCCAGTGCGCTCGGGTCGGGTGCTGGTCTGCCAGGCGATGCCTCCATCATTGCCGGGACATGGAGCATCAATCAGGTTTTCTCGCAAATACCTGTTGTGAACAAAGACGTGTTCATGGTCTCGGCCTTTGGCCCTGGCCACTATGTCAATATTGAAGCCAGCGCCACTTCTGCGGCCAATCTGGAATGGTATGTGCGCGAGTTCGTCGAGCGCGGTGGACATCACGACGATCCTTTCGGTTTCTGCAATCGACTGGTGGGCGAAGTAACGCCCCGACCTGATGATCCATTTTTTCATCCCTTCCTATATGGATCCGGGCAAGGGGCCGACTTTCGCGCGGGCTTTTACGGGCTGGCGGGTTGGCATGGCGAAGGCCATGTGCTGCGCGCCTTGTTTGAAGGCGTGTTGCTTGAGCATCGCCGCCATATCGAAATTCTCCGGTCGGCGGGCGTTCAATTTGATCGCGCCATCCTGTCCGGAGGTGGGTCGCGCAGCCCTCATTGGCCGCAAATGTTTGCCGACTGCCTTGGTGTTCCTATCGTGGTGGCAGAAGCATCTGAGACCGGCGCTCTGGGGGCTGCAATTGGTGTCGCCGTCGCGACAGGTTTGGTGTCCGATTATGAGCAGGGGATCAGCCAGATGACACGGGCACGGCAAGAATTTCAACCAGCCAAAGAGATGAAGGGCCATTATGACAAGCGGTATGAGATCTATACCGCGCTCACCAGGGCCCTGAAACCCATTTGGCATAATCTTCAGACGGCGGGTGATCTGTGATGAAAGCTGTCGGATTTTTAAATTCGCTACCAATCGATGACGCGAATAGCCTCTTTGATGTGGAATTGCCAACGCCAGAGTTTGGACCGGCAGATTTGCTGGTGTCGGTAGAAGCCATTTCTGTGAACCCGGCGGATGCCAAACGGCGTATCCGTACGGCGGTGGACCAGTCTCACGCGAAACCCTTTATCCTTGGCTATGATGCCGTGGGAAAAGTGGAAGCGATGGGAGCGGATGTGTCCGGATTCAAGGTCGGTGATCGCGTCTGGTATGCCGGAGATGTGAACCGGCCCGGTTCCTATGCCGAGATGCAGGCGGTGGATCACAGACTTGTCTCTCAAGCGCCGAAGTCCGTTGCCCCCGAAGCTGCAGCATCCCTGCCATTGGTCTCCCTGACCTCCTGGGAGATGCTGTTTGATAGATTGCAAGTCTCAACCGGAGCCCACGCCGGCACTTTGTTGGTGATCGGTGGTGCAGGCGGCGTGGGATCAGTGACCACCCAGCTGGCACGCAAGCTGACAGGGCTGAGAATATTGGCGACTGCATCACGTCCGGAAAGCGCCGAATGGTGCCAGCAGATGGGTGCCCATGATGTGGTCGCGCATCGTGATCTTGTCGCTGAAGTGCGCAAGGCCGGACCTGAATTTGTTCATTACATCGCCCAATATGCCGATACTGCCCAGCATTGGGATGCCATGTGCGAATTGATTGCTCCTCAGGGGCGGATCGGGACCATCGTGGAAACCGATGAGAAGATCGATATCTCGGCCTTGCAGGGCAAATCTGCCGCCTTGATGTGGGAGCTGATGTTCACACGGTCACTCTTTGGTACCCCAGATATGGCCGAACAGGGCCGGATCTTGAGCCAGATGGCACACATGGTTGATGATGGCGTCGTCTCCACCACACAAACCAAAGCAATGCGTGGCCTGAATGCAGAGACACTCAAGGATGCCCATCGCCTGATTGAAACCGGTTCGATGATCGGAAAAATCGTCGTGACCTTCTGACGACGGGAAGATAAGGAAAGTCATTGATGACATCGGTAACAGTGTTTAAAGGCGACTATGATTATGTGATCGTTGGCGCCGGGACGGCGGGTTGCGTTCTTGCCAATCGATTGAGCGAAGATCCCTCGGTCCGTGTTCTGCTGCTCGAAGCAGGAGGATCGGACAATTATCATTGGGTCCATATCCCTGTTGGCTATCTCTATTGCATCGGCAATCCCCGTACGGACTGGATGATGAAAACCGTCAATGAAGCGGGCTTGAATGGCCGCTCTCTGGCTTATCCGCGCGGCAAGGTTCTGGGTGGCTGCACATCAATCAATGGCATGATCTATATGCGTGGGCAGGCCGCAGATTATGATTGCTGGCGGCAAATGGGCAATCTCGGGTGGGGCTGGGAGGATGTCCTGCCCTATTTCCGCAAGTCTGAAGATCATTTCTCCGGCGTTGGTGAGATGCATGGCTCTGGTGGGGAATGGGCTGTCTCCAAGCAGCGCCTAAATTGGGATATTCTCAATGCTGTTCAGGAAGGGGCAAAGCAATTTGGTATCATGCCCCGCGATGATTTCAATGATGGCAACAATGAAGGCAGTGGGTTTTTCGAAGTAAACCAGCACGCTGGTATTCGCTGGAACACCGCCAAGGGTTTCCTGCGCCCGGCAAAGGGACGTGCAAACCTACGGATCGTCACCAAAGCCCATACGGACAAGATCATTATTGAAGGAAAACGCGCGACCAGTGTTCAGTTCAGTCACCGGGGCAAGAGCTACAAAGCGGTTGCCAAGCGAGAAGTGTTGCTGGCCGCCGGTGCGATCAATTCCCCGAAAATCATGGAATTGTCCGGCATTGGTCGCCCGGATATCCTGTCAAAGCAGGGCATTTCCGTGATGCATGAATGCGCTGGGGTTGGAGAAAATCTTCAGGACCATTTGCAAATTCGCACGGTCTTTAAAGTCAAGAATGCCAAGACGCTCAACACCATGGCCAACTCACTGATTGGCAAGGCCAAAATCGCTCTCGAATATGGATTGCGGCAATCAGGTCCCATGTCGATGGCCCCCAGCCAGTTTGGCATGTTCACCAAGTCCGACCCTTCGGTGGCGACTCCTGATCTGGAATATCATGTTCAACCTCTTTCCACGGATCGGCTTGGCGATCCGCTGCATCCTTTCCCGGCCATCACAGTATCTGTTTGCAATCTCAGGCCTGAGAGCGTGGGGGATTGCCATATCACAACAAAGAATAGTGACGCTCAGCCTGACATCCGGCTGAACTATCTATCCACTGACAAGGATAGACAGGTGGCACTGTCCTCTGTGCGCCAGGCAAGGACGATCATGACCGCACAAGCCCTTGAGCCCTATCAACCGCGCGAAGTATTGCCTGGGCCTGAGGTCGAAAATGATGAGGATCTGTTGCGATCCATCGGCGATATTGCAACGACAATTTTCCATCCTGTCGGGACCTGCAAGATGGGCTATGGCCCGGCCGCCGTGGTTGATAACGAATTGCGCGTGCATGGGCTGTCAGGCCTGCGCGTTGTCGACGCATCCATCATGCCAAAAATTGTCTCCGGCAATACGGCTTCGCCCGTTGTCATGATTGCTGAAAAAGCGGCCGATATGATCAGGAAAGGTGTATGAAATGAGCCAGTTTGTTGTTGTTGCCCATATCACGGCAAATCCTGATCGCGCAGCTGTCATGGCAACTGAAATAGGTGTTTTGGCGGAAGCAACCCGGCTTGAGACAGGATGTCAGTGCTATCAGGTTTGCCGGGACGACGAAGTCTTTGGTACCTGGCTCATATATGAGATCTGGGAAAGCAAGTCCCATTGGATGGCCCATCTGGAAACCCCGCATTTGCAGTATTTCAAAACAGAGATCTTGCCAAAATACGGAAGCCTGACGGTCGATAAGCTTGCATTCGTCACTTGATGCAAAGGACTTGCTGCCCGATGGGTTCATAATTGCAGGTATCAAATTTGCAGTTGAAACCTCATGAAGGGAAATCAATCCGGTCTTCATTCAGCTTCATTTAACCGCTTTTAACTTGAGTGAATTGCTTCGTCGTTCACGCTTTTCTGGTTCAAAAAGTCAGCTTTTGCTTGCAACAACCATGTTCTAGCACCTGCAGGAAATGGCCGCTTCCCGCCCATTTGAGACCTAGGAGCCAAATCTGAGTTTGGTCGCTTCGTCCCCTACCCAGTCATTGACCGATTCAATTTGAAGGTCAGCTTTTCTAGAATCTCCACTTGACAGATAGGACCGTTGTCAAGGAACGATCTCTTGCGCAGGTCCGGAACACCAACTCCAGCCCAAGATCATAGGCAGAACTCAAACAATAGAGGAAGAGGAGGGATAGCCCGGGGTAACCGGGCTTGAAAGAGAAGAGAGAGTTTTCTCGGGTCCGGGAATTGCCAAAAGGAGCAAAACCCATGGCCAGAACAAAATCCACCGCCAAGTCCAGAACCCCAAAACCAGCTACCGGCGAACAAACGAAGGGAAGTGCGTCAGCCCCAGTTGAAATCCGCCAGATTCCACTTAGCCAGTTGGAGCTTTCACCAAAAAACGTTCGGAAAGTCCCACCATCAGAAGCCGAAGATGCACAACTCTTGGCATCCATCCGGGAACAAGGCCTGAAGCAGAACCTGATTGTATATTCAGGACCAAACGATACTTTCCTCGTCGACGCAGGTTGGCGGCGTCTCAAGGCGCTGAAAGCGCTCGCTGAAGAAGGGGGCATTCCTCAAAATCACCCTGTTGTCTGCCTTGTTGAGGAAGAACAAACAGCAACGCTTTCATCCATCATGGAGAATGTTCAACGGGCTGCGATGCATCCAGCTGATCAATTTGAAGCATTCGCAACCTTGATTGAAGAAGGTCGAACAGAAGAAGAGATCGCACAAAAATTCGGTGTCGATATTGGCCTTGTCAGACGGCGCCTGAAACTTGCGCGGGTCGCCCCGGCAGTCTTCGAGGCTTTTCGTGCTGGCGACATCAATCTGGAATGTGTGATGGCTTTCACGCTATCGGACAACCATGATCGTCAATTGGTCGTTTGGAACAGTATCAAGGACAACCATCATGTCCATCCTAACGCTATCAAACGCATGCTGACTGAAACGTCCTATTCGGCGGCCTCAAAGCTTGGTAAATTCGTCGGCCAAGAAGCCTATGAGGCTGCTGGCGGAACCGTGATGTCAGATTTGTTCTCCGAACGAGATACAACCTATTTCGAAAACCCCGAACTGGTCGAACGTCTTGCACTGGAAAAACTCCAAGCGGCAGCGGAGAACTATATCGGGAAATGGAAATGGGTGGATGCCCATATCGAACTCGATCAAGGTGCCTTGCGTTCATTCGGTCGCGTATCACCGCAAGAGGTTGATCTGGATCCAGCTCTCATCGAAGAAATCGAAACACTGAATGCCCGGGAAGAAGAACTTGTCGCCATGGGGGATGGTGAAGACTTGTCTCTGGAATTGCTCGAAGAATATGAGGCCATCCAACCCCGCATCGATGAGATCCACGAACAGATTGAAGCGGCGCGGCCTTACTCGGATGCAGACCGCGCAATTGCGGGTGTTGTTTTATCGATTGGATGGAACGGAGAGCTTGCACTCGATATTGGTCTTGTTAGACCTGAAGATATTCCCGAGGCGAACCAACGTCATGATACGGATGATAGCCGCATTTCGTCGCCAACATCGTCGACGCCGTTTCCTGTATCGGATCCTGCAGGGGCAATGCGCAAGGCCGAGGGCATGCCGAATTCGCTGGCCGATGATTTGCGCACGACCCGTCATCACATTCTGCGCGCTCACCTCGCAGTTCATTACAACGTTGCCTTCGATGCCATGCTGTACACGATGTGCAAGCGGGCGTTTTCTTCCGGCTACATCAGCGGTCTGCCGCTCGACGTAAGCCTCAATCGTCGGTATGTCCCCAATGGCGAAAAGCTCGTGGCAAGTTCCATTGCGGATCGCATGCTTGAGGCTATCAAAGAGGGGCTTACGGTTTCCTGGATGCTGCTCGAACAGCCCAAAGACTTCCAAGCTATGTCAAAGCTGACGCGCGAAGAGAAAGAAGCGCTGTTTGCCTGGGCCGCAGCTACAACGCTTGAAGCGCAGCTCTCTTCCGATAATAGTCCTTCAGCCGTCATTGAGGAACTTGGTGCGCGTATGGATGTGGATGTTGCCGCTTGCTGGCGTCCAACAGCTGCAAACTATTGGGGCAAAGTAACCAAAGCGCATATCGGCGAGGTCGCCAAAGATCTGATCGGAGAAGAATTCGCCACAGAACGCAATAGCGAGAAGAAGCTCGATGAAAACACAGATATGTCCGTTGATACCTTGCTTTTACGGGCAGAACGAAAGGCTGTAATATTGCCGTTGTTTCTCTACGATCATTCCGGCCTTGCGATGAATACGACAGGGTTTCACTGTCCGTGGGATTCAGGACAGGTCGGGTTCATATACGCAACCCTGGAGGAGATCCGGAAAGAATATGATGTGAAGCGCGTGTCGGCACAGTTGCGTGCAAAAGTAGAAGATGTGCTCCGCAACGAAGTTGCAACTTATCACGAATATCTGTCAGGCAATATCTACGGCTACGTCATTGAACAGGAAGGCGAAGAAATTGATGCCTGTTGGGGCTTTCTGGGAGACTATGATGGATATGTCTTGTCGCAAGCGCGGTCACTGGTTGAAACAAGGCAGCTTGATAAAATTACAGAAATTCTGTTTTTTGTGTAAAATTCAACATTTACGGATGTTAGTGCGATGACAGATCGAGAATTCAGAGCCAGTGATCTCACGCGTAAAACCTGTGAAATCCTTCACGAAGCAACGATTGCCCCGATCATACTTACAAATCACGGAAAACCTCGTCACGTGGTTATGAGCGTTGAAGAGTATGAGCGTTTGAAATCCGCCCGAACTTTGCACAAAGCGTTCAAAACAGACGAGCTTCCCCAAGATTTGCGGGATGAGCTTCTATCCGGCATAGACGCACAACTGGATGATGACCATTGAGTTCCCCCCTATGATGCCTATCAAAATGGCACCCTCGTGGAATATCAGTTCCTGTGGAGTCACGAGGCCGCCAAGGGCCGGGAAAGCAGTGTCAAAACCGCCCATGTGCCATAATTCTGAGAAGTCCCTCAACTGAAACGGATCGAATTTTTCTCATCCCGGTGACGACCAAGCAACCCGATCCAACAACACCAGCTATTGAGATCCCTGAGCTGGAAGCAAGACGCATGGGTCTCTAAAGAACTGGGATTTGATCTGCCAGAGGCGGTCTCGCAGCTTCGACCGTTTTCTCCGATGCACGCGGATAAGGACAGCAATGAGCTGAAACCGCTCGAAAAGGTTTGGTCGGAAGCTTTCATCTTTGCTGGTGCCGATGAGGCAGTTGAAGAACAGAATCTCGCCTGGGCATTGTCGCTCGATGACACTCAGATCCGGCTCTATGAACCCAATTCCGCCCCGATTCTGCGATCTTCGCCGACACCGGCTGAGAGCCACAAGCGGTCTGTGATCACTGTCAGGCCAGATTATTTTCCAGATAGCAATCGCTCTAACATGTGATCGACATGATCTTGACCACCAAAAAAGAAAGCAAGAATGCTGACTGTTTTGGTGGCTTCATCGACATGGAACCAGATGATGGCCTTGTTCTGGGTAATATTCCGGATACCGTCACCAAAATCATTGCGTTTTGTACCGCAATAAGGGTTCTGCGCTAAGTCATAAGCGTTTTTTGTGATACCGCGAATTCGATCCACAACTCGCTCTTGTGCATCGTCAGGCGCTTCACCGAAGTCTAGGTAGGATTGGAACAGAAAATCATAGATTAACGCGAGATCATCTTCAGCTTCAGGCTGGACCCTAATCGTCCAGACCATGTTCTTCTCGTTTCCGTGCCAACATGCTCTCAAGTCTCTGGTTGAATTCTTCAGCAGGCACAAATGGCCCTTCCATCCGCTCTTTCAAAAGCACCCTTAGAGCATTGGTTTGTACCACATCCGCCTCAGTTTTGTGCCGTAACAGTTCGATGCCTTGCTGAACGACGGCGCTAACACTTGAATATCGACCATCTTCAACAAGTTCGCGCACGAATTTGTCTTGTTGTTCCGAGATGGATACGGATGCTTTCACAGACATGATCTTGATCTCCTGAGAACCACCATACTACTGAGTAGCATATTGGTCAATCTCATTTGCAGGTCACCAGCAGTTGAACCAAAGCGAAGGAAATTTTTGGTATCTGTGGCAACAAAAGTGAGAGCCCCGGGAGGAAGAGATGAACCCTCCGGGCTGAAGAGAGAGTGCCCTCCCCGGCTGGGTTCGTTGAACCCAACCCAGGAGAGCTATTATGAATCAGGTCGGATCGTTCCAGACCACCAGCCCAGTTGCGGGCTGTCCCACACAGTCAACTCAGACTTCATCCGATGCTCAATGCATCTTGTCAGCTGCCAGATTGCTGTTCGATCATCTCAGGTTTGGCGACAGGCTCAGTGCTAAAATTCTACGCGAGAGAATGGAAGATGCTTTTGGTGCGTCTGACAGCGATGGCGCATGGATATGGAAGGATGTTTACGAGGCCGCCGAGGTCGCTCAGATCATGATGATCGAACGCTTTGGCGCGGCAATGAGGCAACGGACAAAGGATGATTTGTCTTACCTCGGACTAGGGTCTGTGGACATTCATCGTGAGTTAATGATCGCGGCACATAGGCAGATCATCGCGCCATAGGATGCGTCTGTCTTATCCGACCGCATAGCTATGCGCTTGAATTCTTTCAGCTTCTGGAAGTAATTCTCGATCAGGTGTCTCCACTTGTACATTTCCTCGTCAATTTCAAGCGGCTGCAACCGCTGAGGGCGCTGCGATATGACGATCTTCGCTCCGCGCGCGTTCATATCATCAATGATCCAATTACTGTCGAATGCCTTATCCGCGAGCATCGCACCAAATTCGACACCGCGGATTAACGGCGCGACACCGACCGTGTCATAGCGGTTGGCGGGCATCAGGATGAACCGCACGAGGTTGCCCAAGGCATCAACGAGAGCGAGGATTTTGGTTGTCCATCCGCCCTTCGATTTGCCTATGGCCTGGCTCTGAGTCCCCCTTTTGCGCCCATTCCGTGCAGGTGGACTTTGACGATGGTCGCGTCGATCATCGCGTACTCCATATCTGGCTCATTGCTGAGGGCATCGAATATTCGTTTGAATACATCGGCTTGAACCCATCGACGGAACCGTCTGAAGGTACTATTCCAGTTGCCGAACTCAGACGGCAAGTCCCGCCAAGGGGCATCCGTGCGTACGATCCAAAGCACTGCTTCCAGAAACAGGCGCGTATCAACACCAGTGCGGCCCGGTGCGCTCAAACCGCCGGGACACAGTGGTTCAATCGTAAGCCACTGACGATCTGTGAGAACAAATCTGCTCGGGTCCATTCAAACCTCCCCTTTTGGAACATTGAATCAGAACTCAAAACAAATGGAAACCCTAAATGTCCTAATCCTCTAACAGGACAGACGCTAATTTTTCCAATTGCTCGGCTGCTTTATCAATGCGTGCGGCAATATTTTCCTGATCACCAGCGCTTTTTTCAACAACCGCAGTGCGTGCATCGCGCAAGGCCTCCACCTCACCTTCCAGCGTCTTGATGCGTTTCTTCAATTCATTTAGCTCATCCACCACCATGATCCCCGCCATCACAGTCAGTCTCTGGTCGCCAATTTCTCCAAATGAGTCCTTTAAATGAGAAATGGTTGCATCAAAACGGCGTGCAAGAGACAGCAAATGATCTTCCTGACCATCTTCACAGGCCATACGATAGGCACGCCCATTGATGCTGACACTGACTTGAACCATTTAAAACAACCGCACCCTTATTTTCTTGCCTCTGGTCCCAAAGACCGATCGTGAAGACTTGCCATCAATCAAATGACACTCTCATGACACCAGCTTTACCCGCCATGCTGCTCCAAAACAGCCCTAACTGATTCCATGGCAGACCCCAACCGTCGGGACACTTCTTCATTGGCCTGTTCCAAACGATCCGCCCGTTTGGTTTCATTGGCAAGAGAAGAAGACAGATCTTCGCGCTCATTGGAAAGACGCGACACATCTTCCTGCAAGCCTTTCAAACGAGTCTGTTTTGCCTGTTTTTTTTCGATAGCCTGTTCAAGAGAAAGAAGAGCCCGATCCAATCGCCCCAACGCACCCGCAATCGCTGGCTCACTCACCATCACATCCCCCCTCAATCTATCAAGACACGCCAACTGGCCCACAATTCCAGTCAAATAATGTCCAAAGCAAGGCGCAAAACACCCTTCACATCCAGCATAATCAACAAAACAAGCCTGACCCAATCAGGCATTTGTAACAATGAATCACGCCAAATTCCATCCAGAACCCAAGCCTAGGCGCTTTGTCCTGATGTCGTCAATGCTGACAATTGATCAACAATAAAGTTCCACAAGTGAATTTTTGGCGGTTTTTCGCCCCCTTCAACAAGGTTCACATTGACTCTTGAGACCGGGGTGCTAAATGTCGTGGCGATTGTATCAGCCTCTGTCTGCCGCGCACGCAAGGCATGGCAGATCCCGTAACACCCAACTGCACCCCTTTCATGCAGAAGGGTTTGCTATCCAGATCCTTCCTGATCCATCCAACTATGGATCAGGGTTGGCACATTGATCACAGACGCAGAGCTCATGAGCAACACAGACAAACAAAACCGCATGGCCCATGCGATCCGCTTTCTTGCTATGGACGCGATCGAGAAGGCAAAATCAGGACATCCCGGTCTCCCAATGGGTGCAGCCGATATCGCGACGGTCCTTTTCACCAAATTCATGAAATTTGACCCAACCTGCCCCAATTGGGCAGATCGCGACCGCTTCGTGCTGTCCGCAGGCCACGGCTCCATGCTGCAATATGCGCTGTTGCATCTGCTTGGCTATGAAGACATGACCATTGAGGATATTGCCAATTTCCGTCAGATCGGCGCAAAAACCGCGGGTCACCCCGAATTTGGTCACGCCTGTGGCATTGAAACCACCACCGGTCCTCTGGGTCAGGGCGTTGGCAACGCGGTTGGCATGGCCATCGCCGAGAAATTGCTTGCCACCAAATTCGGCTCCGAGATTGTCGATCACTATACATATGTCATTGCCGGTGACGGTTGCCTGATGGAAGGCATCAGCCAGGAAGCCATCTCCCTTGCCGGTCATTTGAAGCTGAACAAAATGATCGTTCTGTGGGATGACAACAACATCACCATTGACGGCTCGGTCTCTGTTTCCGATTCCACCGATCAATTGGCACGTTTCAAAGCATCTGGCTGGAACACCGACAGCATTGACGGTCATGATCAGGATGCCATTGCAGCCGCCATTGAAGCGGCACAAAAAAGCGACAAACCAACCCTGATTGCCTGCAAAACCACCATCGGTTTTGGTGCACCAAACAAGGCTGGCACCTCTGGTATTCACGGCGCTCCCTTGGGCGCAGACGAAATTTCAGGCACCCGCAAAGCCCTTGGCTGGGACAATGAGCCCTTTGATATCCCGGCCGATATTCGCGATGCATGGCGCATTGCTGGCCTCAATGCAGCTCACGCCCGCAAAGACTGGCAAAAACGTCTGGATGCGCAAGAAGCTGACATCAAGGCCGATTTCGAGCGCCGTATGCGCGGCGATCTGCCATCCAGTCTGGATGACGCGCTTGATGCCTACAAAAAAGAGTTGGCCGCTGAACCAAAAACCGTCGCCACCCGCAAAGCATCAGAGATGGCCCTCACCGTCATCAATGAAGCCATTAGCGAAACCATTGGCGGCTCTGCGGATTTGACCGGCTCCAACAACACCAAAACCAAAGACACAGCTCCTGTAACGCCTGATGATTTCTCTGGCCGTTACATCAATTGGGGCATCCGTGAACATGGCATGGCCGCAGCCCTCAACGGCATGGCCTTGCATGGCGGCGTGGTGCCTTATTCCGGCACCTTCCTTGTCTTTGCTGACTATATGCGCGGCGCTATGCGTTTGTCTGCCTTAATGGAACAGCGCGTCATCTATGTTCTGACCCATGATTCCATCGGTCTTGGCGAAGATGGCCCAACCCATCAGCCGGTCGAAACCCTTGCCTCTTTGCGTGCCATTCCAAACATGCTGGTCTTCCGTCCGGCAGATGTGACAGAAACCGCAGAATGCTGGGATCTGGCCCTGAAATCTGACAAGGCACCGTCCGTTCTGTCCTTGACCCGCCAGAATTTGGCCCCGGTCCGCACAGAATATGTCTCAGAAAATCTCTGCGCACGCGGCGCTTATGTGCTATCTGAATCTGACTGCGAAGCAGATGTTTCTCTCTTTGCCTCCGGCTCTGAAATCGAAGTCGCCATGGAAGCCCAAAAAGCTCTGGCGGCAAAAGGCATCAAGGCCCGTGTGATCTCTGTGCCATGTTTTGAGCTGTTCGAAGCCCAGTCACGCGAATATCAAAAAGAGATATTGGGCAATGCAAACGTCAATGTCGGCATTGAAGCTGCCATCCGCATGGGATGGGATCGCTTCATCGGCACAGATGGCATTTTTGTTGGCATGTCCAGCTTTGGTGCATCCGGCCCCTACAAAGCATTATATGAGAAATTCGGCATCACCGCCGACGCGGTTGTCGCTCAGGTAGAAACTGAGCTCGAACAAAGCGAAGCGGCTGAATAAAGGTAAGAAGAGGGACTTTGGTCCCTCTTTTTTTTTCGATTATCCGAGACACTGGTTCTTCAAATAAAAACCGATTGCCGCCATTGTGCAACATCCGCAAAAAGTCTCACAACAAACGCCCTGTTATCCCACCAAATGATGGAAAAACAGGACCAAACGCTTTTGATCATGCTGCCAAAGATGACAAACCGGCACATGGACAAAGATTAGGGTTGACCTCAACAAAGCCCTCGCTTTTATAGGGGCATTGATTTTGGTCGAATATGAATCCCGGCCTGAATGGGCCGGTCAAGTGTAGGAGAAGATCATGACTGTAAAAGTTGCGATCAATGGGTTTGGCCGTATTGGCCGTAATGTTTTGCGTGCAATCATTGAATCTGGCCGCACCGACATCGAAGTCGTTGCCATCAATGATCTGGGTCCGGTTGAGACCAATGCACATCTGCTGCGCTATGATTCTGTGCATGGCCGTTTCCCTGCAACTGTCACCGTTGATGGCGACACCATTGACGTCGGTCAGGGTCCAATCAAGGTAACCGCCATCCGCAATCCAGCAGAACTGCCATGGGGCGAATTGGGTGTTGATGTGGCCATGGAATGTACCGGCATTTTCACCGCCAAGGAAAAAGCCTCTGCACATCTGGAAGCAGGCGCAAAGCGCGTTCTGGTTTCCGCCCCTGCATCCGGCGCTGACAAAACCATCGTTTACGGTGTCAACAACGACACATTGACCAGTGAAGATCTGGTTGTCTCTAACGCCTCTTGCACCACCAACTGTCTGGCTCCTGTCGCTTACGTGCTGGACAAACTGGTTGGCATCGAAAAAGGTTATATGACCACCATCCACGCTTACACAGGCGACCAACCAACTCTGGACACCATGCATAGCGATCTCTATCGCGCCCGTGCAGCTGCCATGTCCATGATCCCGACTTCCACTGGTGCTGCAAAAGCCGTAGGTCTGGTTCTTCCTCAGTTGGCAGGCAAACTGGACGGCTCCGCCATCCGCGTTCCAACCGCCAATGTTTCTGTTGTGGATCTGAAATTCATCGCCAAGCGCGAAACCACCGCAGAAGAAATCAATGCAGCCATCAAGGAAGCCGCTGAAGGCGAGTTGAAAGGCATTCTGGGCTACAGCACAGAGCCTTTGGTTTCCATCGACTTCAACCATGACGGCCATTCTTCCAGCTTTGCCGCTGACCAGACCAAAGTTATGGAAGGCACTTTGGTGCGCATTCTGACATGGTATGACAATGAGTGGGGCTTCTCCAACCGTATGTCCGACACCGCAGTTGCAATGGCAAAATTGATCTGATTGCCTAAAGGCAATCAGACGTGACACAGATTAGGCGCTGGGCCGATGCATCCCCTTTGGGGGCCCGGCATCTCCAGCGCCTTTTCCTTTTATAGATCCTTTTGAGAAAAGCAGGAACAACCCCATATGGCTGCCTCCAACTTCAAAACCCTTGATGATGTAGAGCTGAACGGCAAGCGCGTGCTGGTTCGCGTAGACCTCAATGTCCCAATGAAAGATGGCATCGTCACCGACGCCACCCGTCTGGAACGCATTGTGCCAACCTTGTCCGAAATTTCTGAAAAAGGCGGAAAAGTCATCATTCTGGCGCATTTCGGTCGCCCCAAAGGCGAAAAAGTCGCTGAAATGTCCCTAAAGCCTGTCGTTCCTGCCTTGTCAAAAATTCTCGATCGCCCGGTCATGTTCGCGCAAGATTGCATTGGCGATGTCGCCAAAGGCGCGATTGAGGCTATGTCATCGGGTGACATTTTGGTATTGGAAAATACCCGCTTTTATAAAGGCGAGGAAAAGAACGAAGCCGACTTTGTTGCCGCTTTGGCTGAAAATGGCGATCTGCTGGTCTCCGACGCATTTTCCGTCTCCCATCGCGCCCATGCAACGACCCAAGGTCTGGCCAATCATATGCCAGCGGTTGCTGGCCGTACCATGCAGGCCGAGCTTGAAGCTCTTGATTCAGCCCTTGGCACACCAAAGCGCCCAGTTTTGGCCATTGTGGGCGGTGCAAAAGTCTCCACCAAAATTGACCTGCTGGAAAATCTCGTCAGCAAGGTGGACGGTCTGGTCATTGGCGGCGGCATGGCAAACACCTTCCTTGCCGCACAAGGCAAAGATGTCGGCAAAAGCCTGTGTGAGCATGATCTGGCAGACACCGCAAAACGCATCATGGCCGCAGCAGACAAAGTCGGTTGCGATATCATCCTGCCGGTTGATGCAGCTGTTGCCAAAGACTTTGCCGCCAATGCCCCCCATGAAATTGTCGATGTCGATAGCGTCCCATCCGATGGCATGATGCTCGATGTTGGTCCAAAATCTGTCGAAGCGGTCACTGCATGGATCAAAAAAGCCCAGACCATTGTCTGGAATGGCCCACTTGGCGCCTTTGAAATCACCCCCTTTGACACAGCAACAGTGGCCGCAGCCAAAGCCGCTGCAAGCGAGACCGAAGTCGGCAATCTGATTTCCGTTGCAGGGGGCGGCGATACCGTTGCAGCGCTGAACCATGCAGGCATATCGCAGACTTTCTCCTACGTCTCCACCGCTGGCGGTGCCTTTTTGGAATGGATGGAAGGCAAAGCCCTGCCCGGCGTAGAAGTGCTCAAAAACTGATATCCCCCTTGCACCAGAACAACAAAACGCCAATTGCCAGCCAATTGGCGTTTTTTCTTGGGCCAATATGGGATAAATCGGCCCTGCCAAGGGTCGGTCAAACAATTGTCCTTGCACCCATGCCAGAATTTGCGGATATCAGAAGAACCAATTTTTGCCGCAATAATCTGACATAAACAGCCATCAACGGCCAGACAGAAGCCCCAGACACAAGCCCCAGACACAAGCCAAAATCTGAAACTGGCCAAACACAAGATCGACATCATGCAAAGCACACAAATCTATCTCATCACGCCCAAACAGATTGATCTGGACACCTTCCCCGCTCTTTTGAGCGAGGCACTGGCCGGAGGCGAGATTGCAGCCTTGCTGATTGATTGCGATGCCGAGCATGACAGTGAGCTGCAAAAAATCGCGCAAACCCTGACATCAATGGCACAGGCAAAAGATGTCGCTGTGCTTTTGCGCGGCGATTCGCGCATTGCAGGGCGGGCCAAATGCGATGGCCTGCATCTGGACGGAGATCTGGACGCAATTCGCGAAGGCGCAGAAGATTTTTCCAACCGCTTCATGACAGGGGCGGAAGGCAGCAACAAACGCCATGAGGCCATGCAGCGCGGCGAAAGCGGCATTGATTATATCATGTTTGGCCGCCTCAATGCGCCAGAAGAAGAAATGATCTATCCCCAAAGTTTTGAGATGGCAGACTGGTGGTCTTCTCTGTTTGAAGTGCCGGCCGTTATTCTCTCTGGCACATCACTGGATGGATGCGAGCAAGCCGCAAAAGCGGGCATAGAATTCATCGCTTTGCGCAGCGCTGTCTGGAACCATGCCCAAGGCCCGCGCCTAGCAATTCAACAAGCCAACAGCCTATTGGCAGAGCATAGCATCGAAAGCGCCTGAGCAAACGGCCAAAAGACAAGGACACAAGAGAGATCCATGCAAAAAGCACTGATAAAAAGCAATCGATATCACGCCAGATGGTGCCTATGCGCCATGCTTGCCATATCGCTTGTTTGCGTCACGCTCTCTCCTGCCCTCTCAACCCCCAAAGCGCCAAACGCGCCAAACGCGCCAAACAAATCAGAACAAGGGCTTTCCGCGATTAGTCCAACCACAAAGGCCAATCCTTTCAATGTACCGGAAAAGGAAACCACGCCCAATGCCCCCTTTGATGCCTTCCAGCGCGGTTACTATCTAACCGCCTTTGCCTTGGCCACCAAATGGGCAGGAAGAGGCGATGTCGCCAGCCAGACTTTGCTGGGAGAATTATACAAACATGGCCTCGGCGTCCCACAAGATGACAAGGAAGCGCTAAACTGGTTCAGCCTTGCCGCCAAAAATGGCGACAGAGAAGCACAATTCTCTCTTGGTTTTGCCTATGCCACGGGAAAAGGCATCAAAAAGGATCTGGATCAGGCCTTGCTATGGTTCGAAAAAGCCGCGACACAAAATCAGAAAAATGCCCAATTCAATCTTGGCTATATCTATCTGCAAGGCCAAAGCCGTAGACAGGATCTGACCAAGGCGATGGATCTCTTTTCCAAAGCGGCAAATCAGGGCTTGCCTGAGGCCCAATATGCTCTGGCAAATCTCTATGTGTCAGATTTTCTGCCCGCCCCCAATCTCGATCAGGCAAGCTATTGGCTGCAAAAAGCCGCGCAAAACGGCTTTCTTGACGCACAAGTGGAATATGCTCTGATGCTGTTCAACGGCAAAGGCGTCAAGCAAGATCAAAAAGCCGCCATTTCCTGGTTGCGACAAGCAGCCAATAAAGGGCATATTCTGGCGCAAAACAGACTGGCCCGCATTCTCGCCCGTGGCCTTGGCACAAAAGCCCAACCGATCAAAGCCGCCAAATGGTATCTTTTGTCCCGAAAAGCTGGCAAAAAAGATGACTGGCTGGATGCCTTTTATCGCGCCTTGCCAGAAGCAGACAAAGCCAAAGCCCGCGCCCAGCTGCAAAATGCCAGCATCTGGTAAAATCCGGCACGTGCAAACAGGATCAGCACAAGACGACATTTAGCCCTGTAAACGCTGAAATTAAGGAAAAATCCGCGCAAAGCCTTGAAAAAATCCGCTGAATATGGTCTAGGACGTTGACTTTTTCTGTAATTTTTTTGCACGGCCCCGCCACGCCGGACAACAGACCGGCGCAAAGGCATGATGGCCCTGCCAGCGAGATGACATATCATGAAGATCAATGGTAACGAAATTCGCCCCGGTAATGTGATCGAGCATCAGGGCACCATTTGGGTTGCGGTGAAAATCAATGCTGTTAAGCCTGGCAAAGGCGGCGCTTTTGCTCAGGTCGAGTTGAAAAACCTGATCGATGGCCGCAAGCTCAATGAACGCTTCCGCGCCACAGAAACCGTCGAGCGCATCCGCCTTGAGCAAAAAGACTTCACCTATCTCTATGAAGAAGGGGACAATCTGGTTTTCATGGACAGCGAATCCTATGAGCAGCTGGAACTGAATAAGGATTTTGTCGGCGAACGCTCCGCTTTTCTGCAAGATGGCATGGCCGTCACTGTGGAACTGCACGAAGAGCGCCCGATTGGCATTCAATTGCCAGATCAGGTCACTTTGGAAGTCACCGAAACCGAGCCAACCATCAAAGGCCAGACCCAGTCTTCTTCTTATAAGCCTGCAACTTTGGACAATGGCGTGCGCTGCATGGTGCCTCCTTTCATCACCACTGGCGAAAAGATTATCGTCGACACCAACGAAATCACCTATGTGCGCCGCGCGGACTAAGTGTCCGATTTAAAAGTTAAACCAGTTTAATAAAGTCTTTAGCTGCCTCAAACGAGCCATGCGCAGCCTCAGAGCCTGAGAAGCAGCGCATGGCTTTGCTCTTATACAATCAAGGATAAGCCTCATGGCCCGTTCAGCCCTTCTCAATGTTATGGTCCAGGCCGCAATGAAAGCAGGCCGCCGCCTGTCTCGCGATTTTGGCGAATTGGAAAATCTGCAAGTCTCACGCAAGGGACCGGGCGATTTTGTCTCCAATGCCGATTATCAGGCCGAGAAAATCCTACGCGAAGAATTGCAAAAAGGCCGCCCGAATTTCGGCTTCCTGATGGAAGAAAGTGGCGCAGAAGAAGGCATCGACAAAAGCCATACATGGATTGTTGATCCCCTTGATGGGACAACCAATTTCCTCCATGGCATCCCGATGTTTGCCATCTCCATTGCCTTGAAACATGAAGACAAGATCGTCGCAGCAGTGATTTATAATCCCGCCACCGATGATCTGTTTACCGCTGAACGCGGACGTGGGGCATTCCTTAATGATCGCCGCCTGCGCGTCGCCAACCGCATGGATTTCCACGATTGCGTCATCGCAACTGGCGTGCCCCATCTTGGTCGCGGCCAGCACAAAGCTTATCTGACACAGCTGGAAGCCGTCATGGCAGATGTCTCTGGCATTCGCCGCATGGGTGCCGCATCCCTTGATCTGGCTTATGTCGCAGCAGGGCGTTTCGATGGTTATTGGGAAGAAAATCTCAATGCATGGGATATGGCCGCAGGCATTTTGCTGGTCCGCGAAGCAGGCGGTTTTGTCTCTGACATCAAAGGCGGCGAAAAAATGCTGGACAATGGCTCCATTGTCGCAGGCAATGAAACCGTGCGCAAATATCTGATGCGCAATCTAAAGCGTGCGCAGGGCTAACTGCGCGATAGGCGAAAGCCTGCCTACTTTTGAAAAGAGAAGAACAAAATTTTTATTTTGCTCCTTCGCAAGGATCAAAAAACGGGCTATGTCTTTAAGGGCTGAAGTGAGTCTCACTCCAGCCCTTTTTTCGTTTCAGGCTTCGGCAAAACCGTAAAAGTTGGAAACAGATGACTGACGTAGACCCCTACAAGCTCGCCAGCCCCCGCCACTATTTGCTCCGTATGCTCATTTTCATCGGAGCCGCCGCCTTTATCCCGCTTATTCTCTATCGCCAGATCATAGAAGCCTTTTGGGCCAATCCCTTGCTCAACTCAATGATCTTTATGGTGCTTGGCGTTGGCATCTTTCTGGCATTAAGGCAGGTTGTGCGTCTGTTTCGCGAGGTGAAATGGGTCAATAATTTCCGGCTTGGTGACCCCGGTCTGGAAGTTGCACGCCCTCCTATCCTGCTGGCCCCAATGGCCACCCTGTTGGGGGATCGTGTGGGCCGCATGGCCATCGATACATCCACGATGCGGTCCATTTTGGATTCCATTGGTATGCGACTGGATGAAGCCCGCGACATTTCACGCTATTTAACAGGTCTTCTGGTCTTTTTGGGGCTGCTCGGCACCTTCTGGGGTCTGTTGCAAACCGTCAGCTCGGTCGGCGATGTGATCCGCTCGCTCTCTGTGGCGTCCAATGATGTCGGCGTGGTGTTTGAAGATCTGAAAGCCGGGCTGGAAGCCCCCTTGCAAGGCATGGGAACGGCCTTTTCATCCTCCCTCTTTGGTCTCTCCGGCTCCCTCGTCCTGGGCTTTCTGGATTTGCAAGCAGGGCAGGCCCAAACCCGTTTTTATACCAATCTGGAAGATTGGCTCTCAACGGTAACAGACATTCGCAGCGACGAGCAGGCCACGCCCCTCACTCATCAACCAGCAAACAGCACAAGCACCACCGCCCTACACAATGAACAGCTCATGCAAATGCTGGAAAGATTATCCCTCAAGCTCGATAATTTGCCCGGTCAAGAGGCCAGCAACAACAATCGCAATGCAACCAATGCCATGGCCAATCTGGCAGAAGGCATTCAAGGGCTGGTCCAGCATATCCGCTCAGAACAGCAATTAATGCGCGACTGGGCAGACCAGCAATCCAGCCAGCAAGAGGATATCAAAAAACTTCTGGAACGCTTGGACAGCCTCCTCTCCCAATCTGACAAACAAGGATAAAGGGCACATCCATGGGCTTGTCACGCAACAGACGCAATGAACCAAGAGCCGATTACTGGCCCGGATTTGTCGATGCCATGGCCACCCTTTTATTGGTGCTGATCTTCTTGTTGACCGTTTTCATGGTCGCCCAATTCTTCCTCAGTCAGGAAATTTCCGGCAAAGATACGGTTCTCAACAAGCTCAACAACCAGATTGCCGAGCTTACAGAATTGCTGGCCCTTGAGCGTGCCGGAAAACAGGATCTGGAAAGCTCGCTGCTGACCTTGCAATCCAATTTATCCAGCGCACAATCATCCCGTGATCGCTTGCTTGCCCAACTACAAGCACAAGCCGGAGATAAAGACAGCGCAGGCGGCCAAATTGCAGCATTAAGCAAATCGCTGGAAAGCGAAAAAGCGGTCTCCCAACGTGCCTTGGCACAAGTGGAATTGCTCAATCAGCAGATTTCAGCTCTGCGTCGCCAGATTGCAGCCTTGGAAGATGCGCTGGATGCATCAGAAAAACGCGACCGCGAAAGCCAAACCAAAATTGCCAGCCTTGGCAAACGCCTCAATGTCGCCCTTGCCCAACGTGTTCAGGAATTGTCCCGCTATCGCTCGGACTTTTTTGGCCGCCTTCGCGAAATCCTCTCCCAACGCTCAGACATCCGCGTCGTGGGGGACCGCTTTGTTTTTCAGTCAGAAGTGCTCTTTCCCTCAGGGGCCGATAGCATGAAAGCCGAAGGCCAAGCAGAGCTCGATCGCCTTGCCGAAGCCATTTTGGAACTAAGCCGTGAAATCCCCGAAGAAATCAATTGGGTGCTGCGCATTGACGGGCATACAGATGCCCGCCCGATCAATTCCGCCCGTTTCCCTTCCAACTGGGAATTGTCAACGGCGCGCGCTATCTCGGTGGTGAAATATCTAATCTCAAAAGGCGTCCCCCCAACTCGCCTTGTAGCCGCGGGTTTTGGAGAATTTCAACCTCTGGAACAAGGCGAAAGCGAGGAGGCCTTGCGCAAAAATCGCCGCATTGAGCTAAAACTCACCCAAAGCTGACAACAAAATCATGAGAAGGCCTCACCCCTCTCACGTCTCTTCAAAACCGAATTGCAAACGGGCCAGGCGCGCATAAAGGCCGCCTTTGGCGATCAGGCTATCGTGACTGCCCTCCTCCACCAAACGGCCCTGATCCAGTACCAGAATGCGATCAGCTTTTTTGACCGTGGCCAAACGATGGGCAATCACCAAAGTTGTACGGCCAACCATCAAATCATTCAGCGCCTCTTGCACCAATCCCTCGCTTTCCGCATCCAGCGCCGAGGTCGCCTCATCCAGCAACAACAAAGGCGCATCTTTCAAAATTGCCCGCGCAATCGCCAGACGCTGCCGCTGACCACCAGACAGCATAATGCCGCGCTCACCCACCATTGTGTCATAGCCATTGCCAAGATGCTGAATAAAGTCATGCGCATGCGCCGCTTTCGCCGCTTGCTCAATCGCGCTCTGATCGGCCTCCTGACGTCCCATGGCAATATTGTGCGCAACCGACAGCGCAAAAACCACAGGCTCTTGGGGCACAATCGCCATGGCCCCGCGCAGCGAAGCAAGGTCAAGGCTGTCAATGGCCCGACCAGCCAAATGAATAGAGCCTTCGCTTAAATCATAAAACCGCATCAAAAGCTGAAACAGGGTCGACTTTCCCGCCCCTGAAGGCCCAACAATGGCAACCGTCTCACCAGCTTTGATGGTAAAATTCAATCCATGCAAAATCGGCTTATCTGGATGACCGGGATAGCAAAAACCGACAGAGTCAAAAACCACATCCATCTTATGCTCTTTGCTCAGGACATGCCCGCCCTTTGGGCTTTCGATCCTCACTGTTTCATCAAGCAACTCAAACAAACGCTCTGCCGCCCCCGATGCTTGGGAAATTTCACCCCAAACCTCGCTCATGCCGCCCAGCCCAGCCGCCGCCAACATGGAATAGAGAACAAACTGGCTCAAGGCCCCGGCAGACAACGTACCGGCTGCCACATCTTGCGCAGCAACCCACAACACAGCCAAAATGGACGAGAAAATCACAAAGATAGCAAAAGCGGTTAACACCGCACGGGCTTGAGTCGATTTCTGTGCTGCACCAAAGGCCTCTTCAATGCGGCTGGAGAAAAAATCACGCGCCCGCTTTTCCTGTCCAAAAGCCTGTAAAATCCGCATAGCCCCAATGGCTTCTGTAGCAAAAGCAGAACTGTCAGCCAACCGATCCTGCGCAAAGCGCTGTCTGCCCCGCACCCAGCGACCCAAAGCCACCATTGGCAGCACAATGAAAGGAAGCGCCACCAAAACCATCGCAGACATAGCAGGACTGGTTACCACCATCATCGCCCCGGCCCCGACAAACAGCAAAAAATTGCGCAAGGCCATGGACGCGCTAGCCCCAACCGCAGATTTAATCTGAGTGGCATCTGCCGTCAGGCGCGAAATCACTTCACCAGAGCGGGCTTGATCATAAAAATGCGGCGACAAAAGCGTCAGCTTGGCAAAAACATCAGAACGCAAATCATTGACAACCCGCTCCCCAAGCACAATGACAAAATAATAGCGCAAGGCACTGCCCAGCGCCAACAAGGCCACCACCAGCAGCAACCAGCCTGCATATTGATCGACAAATCCAATGTCACCTTGGCTCAATCCCTGATCCACCAAGCCGCGCACAAAAGTGGGCAAAGACAAAGTCGCACCGGAGGCCAGCAACAAAGAAAACAGCGCCATTGCCACCATAGAGCGATAGCGCAAGGCATAGGGGGCCAACCGCATGAGAGGTTGAAAAGAGCGCCCTTTTGGCACGTCAGTCTTGGTCATGAAAAGTCCCGCTTCTTGTGCGTCATAGCCTCAGTCATAATTCTGGATGGAAAAGAATGAACCCCTCCCCCGCTGCCATAAAGCATAAAGGCCGAGTTAACCCCAAATCAGAACCATATAAGACCGCTATACGCATTTTTCTGTCTCAAGATAGGTTACAGGCTTGTATATCTCAACAGGCTGCGCTATAGGGTCCATCAAATTATTTTGCGGCTGTGCGGCGGCCTACGCCCGCAGCCGAAACTTTTGGATCAGCTCGCTACGGCAATCGCATCTCAATCAGATGATCGCAAGGCGCTCTGAGGCCCAGTAGTAAGGACATTCGACGATGAAAAACGACATTCATCCAGACTACCACACCATCAAAGTTGTTATGACCGATGGTAGCGAATTCATGACCCGTTCCACCTATGGCAAAGAAGGCGATATCCTGAACCTGGATATTGACCCAACCAGCCATCCTGCATGGACCGGTTCCAACAACCAGTTGCTGGACCGTGGCGGTCGCGTTTCCCGCTTCAAAGACAAATTCTCTGGCTTCCTGGGTTCATAAAGCACCCAGGCAGCAGCCTTTTCATAAAAGACTGCAATGCCATCGAGATACAAAACCCGGCCTTCGAGCCGGGTTTTTTGTTATCATGCCAAAGCCATACAATAACAGCTGCTATGAGTTTCTATTCAGATCAAGGGAGCAGACCAAATATGCCAATCACAAGACTAAACCATTTCAAAGCGAAGGAGGCCAGCTCTGAAGAGTTGGGCACATTCCTGAAATCCCTGATTCCCTATATTTCAAATTCAAGAGGCTGCCTTGCCTGCGACGTTTTACAAAACAAGGATGACAGTCAAGCTACATTGTTATCGAAAAATGGGAAACGATAAAAGACCATCAGGCATCGATTGCTAATTTCCCCAAAGAAGATATGCAAGCCGCCATGCCATTGCTCGCAGCTCCACCAAGCGGCAACTATTACGAGCCATGAAACAAAAAACCCGCTTTCAAAGAAGGCGGGTCTCAATCATCAAAGATACAACCAGATTATCAACTTCAATCAGCCTTGACCGCAAAGGCATTGGCAATCATACCGATCTGATCGCTCACCGGATTGCTGACAACAGCAGGCTCTTCACTTTCGACAGCCTTGTTGTAAATCACCTCATCCAGATGACGAATGCGTTTTTGCAAATGCAGTGAGCGCTCAATCAAATCGCGCAAGCGAGACGGCAACTCTTCCCAACCCGGGCCATCCTTGGCAGAGCTAAGACCATGCAAGCGCACTTTGTTTTTCTCTTGACCAGCCTGTTCAGGGGTCATTTCCCCTTCATTGACAGCGCGCTGCAACAACAGCCATGAGGCCATCTGCATCAAACGGGTGGTCAAGCGCATGGATTCGGTCGCATAAGCCAAACTCGCCACACGGGGCAAATCCTTGGCTTCATCGCGCCCATCTCCATCCAGATAATCAGCTGCCTCTTCCACCAAAGCCATACCATCGCGAAACAGGGTTTTAAAACTGTCTGAATCAGCAAGCTTGGCACCAAACGCTACAGGGGCTTCAGTTGCCCGGACTTTCCGCTTATCGTTCATGTGACCTCCAACTCTCTGATACTGACTAGCATGCTCACTGTCTCATTTTCAAACAGACTATCTGCACACACATGAATTGCGAGAATATCAAGCACAAACCATGCCAGCTTTCAGATTACCTCTTGACACTTCTATGTTTCGTTAATTTTGACGGAGCACAATCTCCAAAATCAACGCCACAGCCATAGCCCAAATCCCCTTGCGAATCTGCGTCAAATAGATTTTCATCCAGCACAAAGCGCAAATATGGTTAAGATAAGGCACGCGCGGCAACGGCGATCAAAAAGAAATGCGGAGCTATTTGACAGCAAAAAGCCAGCATCTGCAACAGCACAAAAAAAGAGCCGCATAGGCGGCTCTCAGGAGTTAACAGGGAGGCGTCAAACAGAGTGACAGGAGCCACTCATGATCCATGTAAAATGGATAAGTTTATTAGAACTAACAATGATTAATAACTGGTTAACAAATATATCTATTGAAGATAAATTTACCATTATATTTTACACAATTAAGACCAACAAGTAATCACATTTTAAACATTCAAAATAGAAAGAAATATATAAAAACAATATGTTCCAATCCGTTTATACCAACGGCATGAGATGATAAAAAAGGTTTATTGTCCCAACGATTTGAACTTGCTAAATTCTTTATAAGCCAACGCCCAACAAACAGCCAGACAGAAGCATAACAAATCAAAATACCCATAAAAGAAGGCTGTTTTAAACCATCCCTATCGACAAAACCAAGAGACAATCTGTGCCACACATCCCCTCCCTTCCTTCCATGATGCAAGCCATCATCGCCCCGGAGCCCGGCGGCCCGGATTGTTTGCAAAAAGTGGAACGCCCTGTTCCAAGCCCAAGCTCAAACCAGGTACTGATCAAAGTCGCCTATGCAGGGGTGAATCGCCCCGATTGCATCCAGCGTGCAGGCGGATATCCACCCCCGCCCGGCGCCTCAGATATTTTTGGTCTGGAAATTTCAGGAGAAATTATTCAGCTCGGCAGTGAAACAAGCAAATTTAAAGTCGGCGATCAGGTCACAGCATTAGTCTCAGGGGGAGGCTATGCCCAATATTGCTGCGCAGATGAGGGAAGCGTGTTGCCAAAACCCGATTGTCTCAATATGGAACAAGCAGCAGCACTGCCAGAGACCTTCTTCACTGTTTGGCACAATGTCTTTCAGCGTGCCCGCCTCACAAAAGGCGAAACCTTTCTGGTGCATGGCGGCAGTTCAGGTATTGGTACCACAGCCATTCAATTGGCAAAAGCTTTTGGCGCACGCATCATAACGACAGCCGGCACAGAAGAAAAATGTCAGGCCTGCCGCGATCTGGGAGCCGATCTGGCCATCAATTACAAAGAAAAGGATTGGGTCAAAGAGCTGCGCAACTGGACCAACAAACAAGGCGCAGACGTGATCCTTGATATGGTCGGAGGCGATTATATCACCAAAAATTACATTGCAGCAGCCAATGATGGGCGCATTGTATCCATTGCTTTTTTGCAAGGCGGTGTAACAGAAGCCGATTTTCGCCGCCTGATGATGAAACGCCTGATCCATACCGGCTCAACTTTGCGAGCCCAGCCCGATGCTTTCAAAGCGAACATTGCCTCGGAATTACATGAGCATGTCTGGCCTCTCCTTGCCAATCAGACCATCAAACCACTCATCTATCGAACATTTGCTTTGAAAGAAGCTAACAAAGCCCATAGCCTGATGGAAAGCTCCGAACATATCGGAAAGATCATGATAAAAGTAGAATAGATCATAAAATATAAGTAAAAGAGAGGCTCATCAGCCTCTTTTTTGTTACAATCAAATAACCAAAACAAACAATCTTTATAAATCTACAACGAATAGATGATTATTCAGACAATCGTGTAAACCAGCATTAACCTCACCTCTCAAAAGACTAGCTTCCTACCTATTCTGGAAAGAAGTTGGTAAGGCTCTTTGGGTTCAATGATGCTCAACAATCAGCCAGCTGTCTCTGACAATCAGACACCATCTGGCCATTTGCTTTGAGATCATGGAGCCCGATATGCACACCCAGTCAGCACATAAGCTGAAAACGCGTTTGAAGCACAAAAGCAGCCAACTCGTCCAACATATCCATGCTTCTGTCAGCCATTTTCATCGCAATGACGACGGAGCGGTCGCCATCATTTTCGCTCTCAGTATCATGCCATTGATAATGTTAGGGGGAGCCGCGATCGATTATGCCCGCGCAAGCAATCAGCAGCAACAAGTCCAAGATGCCGTCGATGCCGCTGTTCTGGCCGCCGTTAACCGCATTCCCCTTCAAAATGATAATGAAATCAAAACATTGATCCGCAGCTATGTCGCTGCCAATGTCCCCAACGGCACCGCAGCAAATGTCAATCTGATCGCAATTGACCGCAAGAACAACAAGATCAGAGCTTGGGCTCATGGCTCAACCGATACCTATTTCATGAAACTGGCCCGCGTGGACAGCATGGATTTCAAGGTCAAAAGTGAAGCCGTCTCCAGCGATAAGGCCATTGAGGTGGCCATGGTGCTGGACAATTCCGGCTCCATGCGTGGCAGCCGCATCAGTGGTCTGAAAACCGCTGCCAAAAGTCTGGTCAATATCTTGGAAGAAAACCAGCAAAGCAGCGAAGATTTACGCATCGCACTGGTGCCCTTCAACCATCTTGTGCGGGTCGATAAAAGCAACAAAAATGCCAGCTGGCTGGATCAAAATGCCCGCTCATCCCTGCATAGAAATTATCATGTGCGCGATTCATACAGACATTTGCCACGAAATTCCAACCGTATGGAACTGTTTCAAACGCTACAAAACACAGAATGGCAAGGCTGCATGGAAGCACGCAAACATCCCTATGATATCAATGATGTTTCTCCCAGCACCAAATATGGCGACAGCTATTATCTGCCATTCTTCATGCCAGATAGACGAGATGGCCGCTCCGGGTCATATCTAAGAGACTGGCTAAGTGGCAGTGCCCGCTACAATCCAATCAAAGATCGATATGGCAAATATTACAACCAGCGCCCCAGCCGCTATAATCCCAATTATGGATGCTATGTTCAAAAGATCACACCCCTGACCAAAAATATGAACACCATCCGCACTGATATCAATCGCATGAAGGCCAGTGGCTATACCAACATTCATATGGGCACCATTTGGGGCTTGCGCACTTTGTCCAAACAGCCACCTTTCACCCAAGGGGCAGCCTATTCAGACAAAGAAACCATCAAATTTCTGATCGTCATGTCCGATGGGCAGAATTATTACAGAAATTATGGTGCTTATGGATATTCCGGTGATGGCCGCATCTCTGGATCACGCAACACAACAAGCGAAATGAACAAACGCACTTTGGAAGCCTGTCAGGCAGCCAAAAAAGAAGGCATCAGAGTCTATACGATAGCTTATGGCAATTTGGGATCGTCCACCACAACCATGCTGCGCAATTGCGCCACCATGCCAGACTATGCCTTCACACCACGAAGCACCGCGCAAATGGTGGCAGATTTCAAAAAAATCGCCGCAGCGCTCAACAATGTCCGCATCACGCAATAAGCATTTTGTGTGACTAAGAGCCATCAAAATCATGGCTCCTACCCCTCGCTCATAATTCCAGATCAGACAAACCAGATCTGGTAAAATTGGGAAAAAACAGTCTTTCAAACCCCTTCTTCATGCAACAAAGCCACTTAAAGGCCCAGAAAAGACGTTTTCTTGTTTGCTTCACGTCACTATTCCAAGTATAGTGACGATATTCCCTGTCATTTTCAGACGAATTTCCCAAGCTGATCTGGTGAAAATCCCGGTCAAGCAACCAAGAGGATGTACCATGTCGAATGCGCCCCTGATGCCGAAAGCAACAGCAGTTTGGCTGGTCGATAACACAGCCTTGTCTTTCGATCAGATCGCTGCTTTCTGCAAATTGCATCCACTGGAAGTCAAAGCCATTGCAGATGGTGAAGCGGCACAAGGCATCAAAGGCCTTGACCCGATCATGACTGGCCAGTTGACACGCGAAGAGCTTGAAAAAGCACAAAATGACGTCAATTACCGGGTCAAGCTGGCCCCACCAAAGGTCAGCGTGCCAGAGCCAAAGCGCCGTGGTCCACGTTACACCCCGGTCTCCAAACGTCAGGATCGTCCCAATGCCATTTTGTGGCTGGTGCGCAACCATCCTGAACTGAAAGACGCGCAAATTATCCGTCTGGTAGGAACAACCAAACCTACCATTGAAGCCATTCGCAACCGCTCCCACTGGAACAGCGCCCAGCTCACACCCATGGATCCGGTAACCCTTGGCATCTGTAAGCAGATTGATCTGGATCTGGAAGTCAAAAAATCCGCAGCCGATGCCCCTGCCCGTCAGGAATTGCCAGAAGATCCAACCCTGCTGTCCCCGGAAGAATCGATCAATCCAGCCGATCCATTTGGCAATTTCAAGCCAACCGAGGCACCACAGGAAGAAGAAAATCTTCCCGATGCGGCATCCGTCTTTGCCAATTTCGCTCCTGCTCCGCAGGAAGAAGAAGAAGAAGCGCAAAGCTGATCAGAGCATCTTTTCAGATCAAATATCTTTTCAAAAGCCGGGCAATGCCCGGCTTTTTTTATGATCAAAATCAGACCTCATCCAAACAAAAGGGGCGACAACGCCCCCCCTTTTCTCATCTCTATGTCAAAGAGAAGATTTTACAATCCATGCTCTTTGAGCGCTGCACCAATTTCGTCCAGAATGGCTGGATCATCAATGGTGGCTGGCATTTTATAGTCTTCATGATCGGCAATCTTGCGCATGGTGCCCCGCAAAATCTTGCCTGAGCGGGTCTTGGGCAAACGATCAACCGTCACCGCAATTTTAAAGGCGGCAACCGGGCCAATTTTCTCACGCACCAGCTTGACCAACTCTTTCTCAATCTCAGCTGGCGTGCGATCAACACCGGATTTGAGCACAACAAACCCGGCAGGCAACTGCCCTTTCAGCTTGTCTGCAATGCCAATCACCGCACATTCTGCAACATCAGCATGGGCAGAAAGCACCTCTTCCATCGCGCCGGTTGAAAGACGATGCCCCGCCACATTGATGATATCATCGGTACGGGACATGATATAGAGATAGCCATTCTCATCCATATAGCCCGCATCACCCGTTTGATAATAACCGGGAAATTCTTCCAAATAGGACGAGCGGAACCGGTCATCATTTTGCCAAAGCCCCGGCAGGTTACCCGGTGCCATGGGCAGTTTGATCACAATATTACCCATCTCGCCTGCAGCCACCTGATGACCATCTGATCCAACAATCTGAACATCATAGCCAGGCATCGCAACGGTTGGCGAACCATGCACAACCGGTAGCAATTCAATACCAACCGGATTGGCGGCAATCGCCCAACCGGTTTCAGTCTGCCACCAATGATCAATCACTGGCACTTTGAGCATATCTTCAGCCCATTGCACGGTATCAGGATCAGCCCGTTCGCCAGCAAGGAACAGGGTGCGCAATTTGGACAAATCATATTTGCCAATAAACGCCCCGTTGGGATCTTCTTTCTTGATCGCGCGAAAGGCCGTTGGCGCGGTGAACAAAGACACCACATTATGCTCATCAATCACCCGCCAGAAGGTGCCCGCATCCGGTGTGCCTACGGGCTTGCCTTCAAACAAAAGAGTGGTCGCACCATGCACCAAGGGCGCATACACAATATAGGAATGGCCAACGACCCAACCCACATCAGAAGCGGCCCAGAAAACCTCCCCCGGCTTGATGTCATAAAGATTTTTCATCGACCAGCTAAGGGCAACCATATGGCCACCATTGTCACGCACAACCCCTTTGGGCTGCCCGGTGGTGCCAGAGGTATAGAGAATATAAAGCGGATCTGTTGCCGCAACCGGCACACAAGGCACTTCGCGTCCTGCCTCAATGGCAGCATCAACGCCAGCGCCATAATCAACATCACGCCCCTCAATCAGATCACACCCCAATTGCTCTCGCTGGAAAATCACACAAGCGCTGGGCTTATGCTCGGCCAACTCAATGGCTTCATCCAACAAAGGCTTATAGGCAATCACCCGGCCCGGCTCGATACCACAAGAGGCAGAAATAATCGCCTTTGGCTTGGCATCATTCAAACGGGTTGCCAGCTCATTGGCAGCAAAGCCACCAAAAACAACCGAATGGATCGCCCCGATACGCGCACAAGCCAGCATGGCAAAGGCAGCCTGCGGGATCATAGGCATATAGATGATAACACGATCACCTTTTTCAACACCCTGATCCTGCAACACCGCGGCCAAAGCCTGAACCTGAGCCTTAACATCAGCATAGCTATAAGTGGCTTTGGAGCCTGTGATCGGGCTATCATAAATAATAGCATCCTGATCAGCCCGCGCTCCATCGGCATGACGATCAACCGCATTATAACAGCTGTTGCACTCAGCACCGGCGAACCAGCGACCATAAACATCCAGATCAGCGTCAAAAATTTTGTCGGCAGGCTTGAACCAGTCAATGGCTTGCGCAGCTTCACCCCAAAAGCCTTCCGGGTCTTGTTTCCAACTATTATAAACGTCTTTATAGTATGCGCTCATCGAGGCCTCCCAAAGAAATGCAGATTGCCTCATAAATACAATGCCACCCCCGCGCCGTCTATTGAGTAAAAAGAGCAATTTCTGCGACAAAATATTCGACTTTTAGGCGGGTTAAAGAGAATCACCAACAACAATCCAACCAAATTCAGAACCCTTGATGCCATTACCCGCCGATTTTTATTATTTCGCCATTCCCGCAATCATACTGGCCGGACTGTCAAAAGGTGGCTTTGCAGCATCCTTATCCATGTTGGGGGATCCCATCCTAAGCCTGAGCATCCCTCCGCTTCAGGCAGCTGCCATTTTGCTGCCCATTCTGATTGTCATGGATATGGTGGGCATCATCGCCTATCGCGGCAAGGCAGATTGGTCCATTTTAAAGAAAATGGTCCCCGCCGCCTCTTTTGGCATTGCTCTGGGCTGGCTCCTGGCCGATCAATTAAATAAACAAGTGATCCGCTTTTGCGTTGGCCTGACCACTTATTTTTGTGCTGGATTATGTCATCAAAAAGCTGTCAATAAGACCCAGCAATCAGTCATCCCAAACGCACCATAAAAAGGGCCCGCTCTCGGCGTTTTTCTGGGGCGCTTGTTCAGGTCTAACCAGCTTCATCGCCCATACAGGCAGCCCGCCTTATCAGATCCATACCCTCTCTTTGAGACTGGACAAAATAACCTTCATTGCCACTTCGGTCTATTTTTTCACCTTGGCCAATGCCATCAAACTGGTTCCCTATTTTGCCCTTGGCCAATTCTCAACAGACAATCTGAAAACCTCTCTGTTCCTCTTGCCACTGGCCCCGCTCGCAACAGGTGCCGGTATCTGGCTGGTCCACCATATCAGCCAAAAACATTTTTACACACTCACCTATGCTGCCATGTTTGTGATAGCCGTCAAACTCATTGCAGATAGCCTCAAAGTCTAAAGGCATGGCGCTTGCGCTTCCCCACACTTTGGCTTCTATTATATATCCCTTCTTCTGCAAGAACAGGCAGACCAAGACCCGGGCGCAGTGATCTGCCAAACCTGATAAAAACATGATGGAAATGCCTGCTGGAAAGTACAAGCGTGATGACCAATCCCTTTGACAACAATCTCGATAAAAATCCTGCCAATCATATCCCCTTGTCTCCTTTGACCTTTTTGGAGCGTTCCGCTCGCATCCACCCAGATCATATTGCCTGGGTGCATGGCAAAAGCCGCAAAAGCTACGCTGACTTTTATGATCGGTGCCGTCAATTTGCCTCCAGCCTGTCAAAACGGGGCTTCAAAAAAGGCGATGTGGTCTCGGTGATGCTGCCAAACATTCCAGCCATGCTCGAAGCCCATTATGCCGTACCGATGGTCGGTGCCGTCCTGCATAGCATCAACACCCGTCTGGACCCTGCCATCATCGCGTTTCAGCTCGACCATGCTCAAAGCAAAATGGTCATCATCGACACAGAATTTGCCAATGTCATGAAAGACGCGCTGGCACTGGCCGATATTGACCCAATCATCGTGCAATATGAAGATCCCGAATTTCCCCAGACCGGCCCCTATATCGCAGAATTGGGCTATGAAAATCTTTTGAGCGAAGGCGATAAAGACTTTAATTGGCCCGGCATTGATGATGAATGGGACGCAATTGCCCTCAATTACACCTCTGGCACAACAGGCGATCCCAAAGGCGTGGTCTATCACCATCGCGGGGCCTATCTCATGGGCTATGCCAACATCATTTCAGCTAATCTTGCAAAACATCCGGTCTATTTGTGGACTTTGCCCATGTTTCATTGCAATGGCTGGTGTTTTCCATGGTCGCTCTCTGTGGTGGCGGGCACCCATATTTGCCTGCGCGCTGTGCGCGCCAAAGCCATTTTTGATGCCATGGCTGATGAAGGCGTCACCCATTTATGCGGCGCCCCTGTCGTGATGTCGACTTTGCTCAATGCACCAAAGACCGAAAAACGCACACTTGCAAACCCCATAGAATTTATCACCGCCGCCGCTCCCCCGCCCGAATCCATCCTGGCAGGCATGGCAAATGCGGGCTTTAACGTAACCCATGTCTATGGCCTGACCGAAACTTATGGCCCCTCTGTCGTCAATGAATGGAAAGAGGAATGGTCGGATCTGGATTCAGCCAATCAGGCCGCCCGCAAAGCAAGACAGGGCGTGCGTTATCCAGCTTTGGAAGACTTAACAGTTCTTGATCCCAAAACGATGAAACCCGTACCCAAAGATGGCGAAACCATTGGCGAGGTCATGTTCCGTGGCAACATCGTTATGAAAGGCTATTTCAAAAATGCCGGGGCCACCAATCAGGCTTTTTATGATGGCTGGTTCCATTCCGGGGATTTGGGCGTCATGCACCCGGACGGTTATGTGCAACTAAAAGACCGCTCAAAAGATATCATCATTTCCGGCGGTGAAAATATTTCCTCCATCGAAGTGGAAGAGGCCCTCTACAAACATCCCGATGTCAGCGCTGCCGCTGTCGTAGCAAGGCCTGATGACAAATGGGGCGAGACCCCCTGTGCCTTTGTCGAAACGAACAGTGGGTCCGAAATCAGCGAACGGGATCTCATCACTTGGTGCCGCGAGCATTTGGCGCATTTTAAAGCACCAAAAACCATTATTTTTGAAGATTTACCAAAAACCTCAACTGGAAAAATCCAGAAATTCGTCCTGCGCGAACGCGCCAAAGCATTGTAACAAAAACTGAGTGCCCGATTTAGGACGTAAACTCATAAAACAAACAAAAAAGCCACGGTCTGGACCGCGGCTTTTTTATTGCTGAACTGAAAGAATCAATCAGAGGCTCTCAGTTTCTCAATCTCATCTTTAAGCTGGAGCTTTCGTCGTTTCATATCCGCGATTTCCAAATCATCGACGGACGGATGATGGGCCGCGTCATCGATTTCTTTTCCCAGAACCTCATGACGACGTTCCAGTTCCTGGATATGCGCTTCAAGAGCCATGTAATCCTCCATAAAAACTCAGTTGAGACAGACAAAGTGTGACATATCCATGACAATCTGTCGAGACGAAACACAGATGAGAACCTCTATCAACCTGCTTTGAGTGTTATATTTGGCAGCGTTTCATGGTAATATGAACAGGCATTCTGGTTTGCAGCATTGATATTGGCCGGTTTTCTCCAGCCACTGGTTCCTATACCACTCCCATTCTATC
>JAOXSH010000053.1 GCA_025800145.1 Cohaesibacter sp. | reverse complement strand
GTATGAAAGTTGTGCAGCCTATTATCTGCATGACTGACAATATGAATAAGCTAGTAGAGCATTTTGAATAAACACGTCGTTATTCAAAATGCTCTAGCCTTTGTTTCTAAGCATATTTTTGTCCGAAAACCGCACACACTTTTCGAAAAATATGCTCTAAGTGCTGATGATTTGGCCTTTACCATTCAAGAGCTGGGGCGAGGGGACGAAATTGGTGAAATGGCCGTCGCGCTGGAAGGGTTTAAGGAAAATAAGCGGGAAATTTACCGTCTGAATGATCAGCAAAAGCGCTTGAACAGTAAAATGCGGATGAGAAGCGCGCGATGATGAACAGTCTTGCTGATGATCTGGATCAGAGCATTGGTGAGGTCGTGAGCTGGATTTATACAGCCTGTGTTGATTTGCGTCAGACTGCCTAAAGCATCGCAAGAGACTGGGCGTGAATGTTCGATTGTCAATGATAAAGCAACGGACTTTCTTGACAAGTCACAGGTTCTGAAAAGTGAAGTTGATAATTTTCTTGAGGAAATTCGTGCCGTTTAAATGTGAATAAAATTTTGAGCAAGAGAAAAGGGCGACAATGTCGCCCTCTTCCTTACCTTTCAAGAATTGTATAGAACGGGAGTTCAGTTCGTTGAAAGGCAAGTCTTTAATGACTTGATGTTATAGCGGATCAGATCGGCGTAAAGTGTGGGACCAGCTTTTTGAGCGCGGCCAATTGGGTCCAATGAACCGAGCTTTGTTGTGGTGTTTTCGACCAAAACAGGCACAATCTTGTCAGAGAATTGTGGTTCGGTGAACAGACATGCGGCCTTTGTCTTGGTTAGTTTTTCGCGGATTTGCTTCACACGGGCCGCGCCGGGCATGACGCCGGGTTGCAGCATGATGGAGCCAACTGCTTCCAGTCCAAAGCGTTCTTCCAGATAATGATAGGCATCATGGAAGACAAGAAACGGGTGATTGCCAAGATTGGCCAAATCTGTTTTGCCTTGTGCGATGACTGTTTTCATTTCGGCAATGAAGGCGTCTTTGTTTTTGGCGTAAGTGGCTGCATTGTCCGGGTCATGCTCGCTTAATTCATGCGCAATGGCTTTGGCCATCGCAATGCCATTTTGCGGATCAAGCCAGATGTGATTGTCCATGCGGCCTTTTTCGTGACCATGATCATCATGTTTGTCGTGCGCGTGTTCGTCATGCTTTTTGTGATCATGATCCTCATGTTTGTCATGGGCGTGTTCGTCATGATGGTCATCATGATCCCCATGGCTGTGCTTTTCCCAATCATTGCCGCTGCGCAAAGGCAGGCGAATAATGTCTTTGGCGTCCATCAATTCCAGCAGATGGGCTTTTTTCGGTAAGGTTTTGAGTGGGTCAATGAGGAAAGTTTCGATATCCGGGCCAATCCAGATCACCAGATCGGCTTTTTGCAGCGCTTTGGCTTGAGAGGGGCGAAAATCTGCGCTGTGAGGCGAGGCATTTTGTGGCACAAGCATGTGTGCTTTGCCAAGATCGCCCATAATGGCCTGTGTGATGGAATGAACCGGTGCAATGGTGGTTACGACATTGAGGGCCGCAAAGGCATTGCCGGTCATTGCCATGCTGCCAGCCAGAAATGTTGCTGCCAATGTGCGGTTTATTTTGCGCGCAGTCATGAGAATATCCTGAATATGTTATGTTATAACGTATCATTTATGAGAAATCAGGTCTGTTTGTCAAGGCAGTTATCATTTTGTTTTTCTATGTTCTGACTATTGAATATTTATATCGGCCAAATGGCTGATTTCTGCTGTTTTGTGTACTTTCTTTGTTTTTTGTTAACTCTCATTGGTCAGAGTGATTGGTTAATTACTTATAATTTCGAAGAAGATTGAGGTTGTGATGCTAAACTTGAAGCGGCGTGAGGCGCGGGATCACCATGATTTTGATCAGGCTGATCTGTCGGGCATACAAGGCAATGGTCCCACTCAGTCAGGTGTTGAAAGTTCTGTACAGAGACCTTGCATGGATGAGGGTCTGTTTCGCACTGTTGTTCATGATCTCAATGGCCTTGGTCTGGAATTGGCCGATGTGGCGGGGGAGATTGAGCAGTTAAGCGGCGAGACGACGATTGTTTTCGATTCTTTTTCGCAGTTAAAAAGCTCTGCCGGTATGGTGCAGGAATCCAATGATCGGATTCATGCGGCGGCCACTGCCTCCTATCAAGTTGCCGAGCAGACATCGTTTGATATGGCGCGTAGCCGTGAAATGGTTGAGACGACCAATGCCAAAATTGCTGATTTGATGCAGGCGGTTGGTGGTATCAGCACTCAGTTGCAAGGTTTGCAAGAGGCCTTTGGTTCTGTGCGCGATGTGGCCGGGGCTATTGATGCCATTGCCCGCCAGACCAATTTGCTGGCGCTCAATGCCACCATAGAGGCGGCCCGTGCGGGTGAGGCGGGCAAAGGTTTTGCGGTTGTGGCCAGTGAGGTCAAGCAATTGGCCGCCCAAACCAGCAAGGCAACGGAGACCATCGGCGAGACCTTGTCTGATTTGGACAAAGAGGCGGACTTGCTGATTGAGTTAAGCGTGCAAGCGACCGGTGCCATGAGCGATGTTGAAAACAGCTCCAGCTCCATGCATGACGTTTTGCAAGCTCTGGATGGAGCCTTTGAGAGTATTCGCCAATCTTCGCAGGATATTGAAAGTGGTGTGGCGGAAAATAATCAGTCTTTGCGTTCACTTGTGGGGGATGTCAATGCGGTGCATGGGGCCTTTGAAAGCAATCAAAGTGGACTGACCTCTGCTTCAAATCGGATGGTTTCTGCGGCCAGGCTTTCGGATAAATTGGTCGCGACATCGTCTGTTGGCGGACTTGAGACAGAGAATACCTTTTTTATTGAGACCGTGCAAAAGCTGGCACAACAGATATCCGATGCCTTTGAAGCGGAAGTGAAGGCTGGCCGGATCAGTGAGCAGGATTTGTTCGACCAGAGCTATCAACCTATTGATGGCACCAATCCGCAGCAAATGATGGCGCCTTTTACATCTATGACAGATCGGGTGATGCCTGATATTCAGGAGCCGATTGTGGCAGAGCATGACGCCATTGCTTTTGTGGCGGCAGTTGACAAAAACGGTTATTTGCCAACCCATAACAAGGTTTTTTCCAAACCTCAGAGCAAAGACCCGGTCTGGAATGCTGCCAATTGCCGCAATCGTCGTATTTTTGATGATCGGGTTGGGCTGGCTGCGGGGCAAAGCCGGGAAAATTTCTTGCTGCAAACCTATCGTCGCGATATGGGCGGTGGCAAATTTGTGCTGATGAAGGATCTATCAGCCCCTATCTATGTGAAAGGCCGCCATTGGGGCGGGGTGCGTATGGGCTATAAAGCGGGTTGATTTTGTTTCTTTTTTTCTCTCACGGCTATTCCGGCCTTTGGCCGGGCCTGCGAGCACGCGGTGCATTCGCCCCGGTCACCTATCGGTTCCCGAAGAAAGCGAGATGCTTTCTCCGAAATTATTCTCCTCACGGCTATTTCGGCCTTTGGCCGGGCCTGCAAGAGCGCGTGGCATTTGCCCCGGTCACCTATCGGTTCCCGAAGAAAGCGAGATGCTTTCTCCGAAATTATTCTCCTCACGGCTATTCCGGCCTTTGGCCGGGCCTGCAAGAGCGCGGTGCATTCGCCCCGGTCACCTATCGGTTCCCGAAGAAAGCGAGATGCTTTCTCCGAAATTATTCTCCTCATGGCTATTCCGGCCTTTGGCCGGGCCTGCGAGCACGCGGGGCATTCGCCCCGGTCACCTATCGGTTCCCGAAGAAAGCGAGATGCTTTCTCCGAAATTATTCTCCTCACGGCTAGAGTATTTTGGATAAACACGTCGTTATTCAAAATGCTTTAGTCTTTGTTTCTAAACATATTTTTGTCCGAAAATCGCACACACTTTTCGAAAAATATGCTCACATCCTGATCTGGCGATCAGGGCCTGGGGGATTGTGAACCATTCGGTTCGGTTGCCTAGCAGCTTCCGGCGGAAATCTATGTTTCCGCCGAGTTCTTTTCCCTTGAGAAATCAATTGGGTACAAGGATCCAGAAAAGGAAATCCTTCCTTTTCTGACGGCCGATAGGCAAGCGCGAAGCGCCTCGTCTGGAGCCCTGATCGAAGATCAGGAATAGCGTGAAGACCTAATTAATGGCGCAGCCGTGAGAGAAAGAGAGCTTAAATACTCTCTTCCAGCAATTTGGTTGCGACCTCTAATGTGACGGGCAAGGGGTTGCCACCACAGCTTGGGTCTTTTACGGCCATGGCCGCGAGATCTGGGATGCGGTCTTTGGTGACACCCAGTTCGGACAGTTTTTTGGGTACGCCCAGCTCCTCTGATAGTTTCATCAAAGCTGCAAAGAAGCCGTCAAAGCCGCCTTCGATATTGAGATAGCGGGCCAAAGCTTCGATGCGCTCTTCAATAGCGGGGCGGTTATAGGTGAGCACAGCTGGCATAACCACCGCATTGGTCATGCCGTGATGGGTGTTAAAGACTGCGCCGATTGGGTGGGAGAGGGCGTGCATGGCGCCAAGGCCTTTTTGGAAGGCGGTTGCCCCCATGGCGGCAGAGGCCATCATATGGCCACGGGCCTCAATGTCATTGGGGTCTTTGGCAACTTTGGGCAGGTTCTCCCATGCAAGGCGCATGCCTTCCAGCGCAATGCCCTGGCTCATGGGGTGATAATGAGGAGAGCTATAGGCTTCCAGTGAATGGATGAAGGCATCCATGCCGGTGCCAACTGTGATCATTTGTGGCATGCCTACAGTTAGCTCAGGATCACAAATCACCACGCTTGGCAGCATTTTGGGATGGAAAATGATTTTTTTGACATGGGATTCGGAATTGGTGAGAACGCCTGCGCGGCCTACTTCCGAGCCTGTGCCCGCCGTGGTGGGTATGGCAATATTGGGGTAGATTGCATCGGCATCGGCCCGTGTCCACCAATCGCCAATATCTTCAAAATCCCAGATGGGGCGGGTTTGATCGGCCTGAAATGCAATCAATTTGGCAAGGTCAAGCCCAGAGCCACCGCCAAAGGCAATGACGCCATCATGATTGCCCTCCTTAAAGACTTTGACGCCTGCTTCGAGATTTTTCTCGGTTGGGTTTGGGTCAACATCGCCAAATAGGCCACGGCCCAGTCCGGCCTCTTCCATCAGATCGAGAGTGGAGAGGGTGATCGGCAGATTGGCCAGTCCTTTGTCGGTGACCAGCAAAGGCTTTTTCATGCCAGCGGCATTGCAGGCTTCGCCAATTTCTTTAATACGGCCAGCGCCAAAACGGATGGGTGTGGGATAGCCCCAATTCGCAGTCAGTGTCATGGCTTTATGCCTTCTTCAAATGATAGGATTTTGGACGGGTCAGGTTTTGATAGCCAATGATGGAGAGTGCACCGCCCCGTCCGGTATTTTTGCAGCCGGTCCAACACAGAGCCGGATCCAGATAATCGGCCCGGTTCATGAAAATGGTGCCGGTCTCGATTTGTGCGCCAATGCTGGCTGCGCGCTCTGGGTCTTGCGTCCAAAGAGATGCGGTGAGGCCAAATTCGCTGTCATTCATCAGGGCAATGGCTTCTTCATCGCTCTCGACTTTCATGATGCCAACAACAGGGCCAAAGCTTTCATCGCGCATGATGCGCATGTCATGGGTGACATCGACCAGGATTTGGGGCATCAGATAGGCGCCGCCATCATCTTGTGGGAAGAGGGCAGGATCAATAAGTGCCTTTGCACCTGCCTCAATTGCCTCGCTGGTCTGCATACGCACTTCATCAGCAAAGCGCTTGTGGGCCATGGGGCCGAGAGTGGTTTCTGCATCCAGCGGGTTGCCCAGCTTGTAGTTTGAGACGATTTTGACGGCTTTTTCGACAAATTCGTCATATTTGGAGGCATGGACATAAATGCGTTCAATGCCACAGCAACATTGGCCGGAATTGAACATAGCCCCGTCAATCAAAGTATCGACAGCTGCATCAACGTCGGCATCTTCCATGACATAGCCGGGATCTTTGCCGCCCAGCTCTAGCCCGACGCCGGTAAAGGTGCCTGCGGCTGCCTGCTCAATGGCTTTGCCGCCGCCGACAGAGCCGGTAAAATTGACAAAGCCAAAGCTTTTTTGCGCGATCAATTCGGACGTCGTGGCATGATCGAGAAAGACATTTTCAAAGACATCTTTTGGCACGCCTGCGTCCTGAAACGCTTGTGCCATGCGCTCGCCCACCAAAAGAGTTTGGGTGGAATGTTTGAGCATCACTGTGTTGCCTGCAATCAGAGCAGGGGCAATTGTGTTGATGGCGGTCATGTAAGGATAATTCCATGGGGCAATGACCAGCACCAGACCGTGGGCTTCTTTGACAATGCGGCGTTCAAAGGAATCACTTTCTTCTACGATGATGGGTTTGAGGCTTTCCTCGGCAATCTTTGCCATATGGGAAGCACGCTCGTTGAAACCGCCGAATTCGCCGCCATATCGGACCGGGCGGCCCATCATTTTTGCCAATTCCGGCACGATGTCGTCATTTTGTTCGCCAATTTTGGCAACCCCAGCCATGACCAGATCAATGCGCTCTTTCAAGGGGCGGGCTGCCCATGCTTTTTGCGCTTTGGTCAGGCGTAAGACGCTTGCCTTGGCCTGGTCCAGTGTCAGGGTTGGGCGTTCTGCAAAGACGCTCCCGTCAATGGGAGAGATACAGTGAAGGCTCTTGCTCATGCTTTGGCTCATCATTTGCGGTTGTGATCGTTGAACTGTTTAAACTGGACTTTTGATACAAGTCTCAGATGCATTTGTTGATGTGTGGTCAGGCGCGTTCAAAGCCGCGGGCGACTTCCCAATCTGTCACCTGTCTGTCAAACATTTCCTGTTCCCAGCTGGCGCAGCGCACATAATGGTCGATCACATCATCGCCCATGGCTTTGCGCAGCATTTGCGAGCTGTTTAGCACGTTTGTTGCCGCGCGCAAGGTAGCGGGAATGGAGCGTGCGTCCGTTGCGGCATAAGCATCGCCGGAAAATTCCGGTTCCAGCTTGCGCTTGTTCTCTATGCCATCAATGCCAGCGGCCAACAGCGCGGCCATGGCCAGATATGGGTTGAGGTCCGAGCCACCCACACGGCATTCCACCCGCACGCCCTTTGTGCCATCGCCACAAATGCGATAGCCAGCGGTGCGGTTATCTTTTGACCAGATGGCTTTGGTTGGGGCAAAGGTGCCTTGCGCAAAGCGTTTGTAAGAATTGATATAAGGGGCCAGAAAATAGGTGATGTCAGAGGCATGATGCAGCAAGCCTGCCAGATAGTGCTCCATCAATTCCGACATGCCATATCTACGGCTTTCATCGTAAAAGAGCGGCTCTGTGCCATCGATTGACCAAAGGGATTGATGCACATGGGAGGAGGAACCAGCGGCCTCTCCGCTCCATTTTGCCAGAAAAGTCAGTGCGCGCCCTTGGGCCCAGGCAATTTCCTTGCAGGCATTTTTGACAAAGGCATGATTGTCGCCTGTACTCAACGCGTCGGCATATTTGACGTTAATCTCTTCCTGTCCGGCGCTGGCCTCACCCTTGGAGCATTCCACCTCAATGCCTGCATCATGAAGACCATTGCGAATGGCACGCATGACGCTTTCTTCCTTGGTGGTTTGGAAGATGTGATAATCCTCGTTATATTTGCCCCATGTTTTCAAACGGTGATAGCCGTTGTTATGGGCTTCCTCAAAGCTTTGTTCAAACAGGAAAAATTCCAGCTCAGTGGCCATGAAGGCGCTCATTCCCATGTCGTTCAAGCGTTTGGTCTGAGCTTGCAAGACAGCACGCGGAGCATGGGGCACAGGCTGGTGGGTGTGGTGGTCCAGCACATCGCACATCACAAAGGCGGTTTTTTCCAACCATGGCACAAGGCGGATGCTATCAAGATCCGGCTTCATGACATAATCGCCATAGCCAGCTTCCCAACTGGTGGATTTATAGCCTTCGACGGTTTCCATTTCCATGTCGGTGGCAAGCAGATAATTGCAGCTATGAGTTTCCTCATAGGCACTTTTGCAAAAATAGGCAGCATGAAAGCGCTTGCCCATCAGGCGGCCTTGCATATCGACCTGACAAGCCAGAACGGTGTCAATCTCGCCGCTTTGGGTCAGGGCGTTGAGTTGATCAAAAGACAAGGTACCGGTCATGGTGGCAATTCTCCGTCTGTGGTCGAGTGACCATATAATGTGATTGAACGGCTCTTGGAGCTTTGTATTTTTGTATATTGTCACCCCGCTTTTGCGGGGTGACCTTGTCGTGTGGGGACAGCTTATCAGCTATAGCGATAAGGGCGGCCTGCTTTTTCCATAGAGGCGTTATAGTCTTTTAGGATTTTCACCACCTGCGCGTTGCGATCAGATTTTGCGGCAATTTCATCCCAAAATTTTCGGGCCTCGGCTTCCACTGTTGCCCATTCTTCGTCAGGAATGGAGGTCAGTTTGAGTTTGGTGCCTTGTGTGCGCAGCTTGGCTTCACCTGCCCAATACCAGTGTTGACGATAATAGTGGGAGCTGTCCATACACAGATTGAACAGGGTTTTCAGATGCTCTGGCAATTCTGCCCAGCGTTCGGAATTGGCAAAATAGGAGCCAGCCCATGCCCCGGAAATGTTGTTGGTGAGGAAATAGTTGGTCACATCGGCCCAACCGACCGTGTAATCCTCGGTAATGCCAGACCATGCAATGCCATCCAGCTCGCCGGTTTGCATGGCCACTTCAATATCTTCCCATGGCAGGGTGACAGGCACCACACCAAAGCGCGAGAGAAATTTACCAGCAGTTGGGAAGGTAAAGACGCGCTTGCCTTTCAAATCTGCCAGGCTGTTGATGGGGTCTTTGGTGGCAAAATGGCAGGGGTCCCATGCACCAGCAGAGAGCCATGTTACGCCCTCTACCTCGTCATAGGCTTCTTGCCAGATTTCTTTCAGGCCCCAATGATTGAACAGGGCTGGCACATCAAGGCTATAGCGTGAGGCAAAGGGGAAATAACCACCAAAGACAGACACATCCACGGGGGCGGCGATTGAATCATCATCAGACTGCACCGCATCGATGGTGCCGCGCTGCATGGCGCGGAATAACTCGCCTGTTGGGACCAATTGGTCGGCAAAATAAAGCTCGATTTCCATTTCGCCATTGGCGGCCTTGTTAAAAGCATCAATGGATGGCTTGATCACATGCTCGGCAAGGGCAGCGCCTGCATAGGTCTGCAAGCGCCATTTGATGGGGCGGCCTGCTGCATGAACGGCTGGAGCGGCCAAAGTGGACGCTCCGGCTGCGGCAGTCACCATACCCGCTTTTTTAAGAAAATCGCGTCTGTTGGTCATTGTCTTTCTCCTCTGGATGCTGACATCTGGGCCAGACTGGTGGTGGTTGGCTTATAGGTGATGTGGGCTTTTGCCCTTTTGTTGTGTTTGTTGCTTGGTTCATGCCCGGTTAGCGGGCATAGACTTTCTCCGGTAGCCATGTGGCCAGTTCGGGGAAGAGGGTGACGAGTGCCAGACCCAGCACCATGATGGCGACAAAGGGAATGACCGAGCGGTAAATATCAATCAGTGAGATTGTGGGTGGGGCCATGGCCCGCATCAGGAATAGATTGTAACCAAAAGGCGGTGTCATATAGGCAATCTGGCAGGTGATGGTATAGAGCACGCCATACCAGATGAGGTCGAAGCCAAGGGAGCCAACCAGCGGAATGAAGAGCGGTGCCACAATGACCAGCATCGCGGTATCATCCAAAAACATGCCCATCAGGATGTAGGAGAGTTGCATCAGGATGAGGATTTCCCATGGGCCAAGGCCCAGATCATCGACGAACAGGGTTTTGATGGCCCGCACCGCGCCCAGCCCGTCGAAGACGGCTCCAAAGCACAGGGCGGCAAGGATGATCCACATGAACATGCAAGAAATGCCAAGGGTTTTGCGCACGGTGGATTCGATTAGCTGTTTGTTGAGTAGCCCTTTAATGGCGGCAGCGCCCATGGCGGAAGCGGCACCCACGGCGGAGCTTTCCACCAGTGAGGTGATGCCCATCAAAAACAGGCCTGTCATGAGGAAGAAGATGATGAGCGGCAAGATACCAGCGCGCAGAAGTTTGAGCTTTTCGCTCATTGGTATATCGCGCTCTTCTTTGGAGAGGGCCGGGCCAAGGTCTGGCTGCATTTTGCAGCGAATGACAATATAGGCAATGAACATGGAAGCCAGTATGAGACCGGGAAAAACACCACCAAGCCAGAGCTTGCCCACCGGTTGGCGGGCAATCATGCCATAGAGGACCAGCACCACAGAAGGGGGCACCAGAATGCCAAGGGAGGAGCCAGCCTGAATGACGCCAGTGACCATGATTTTGTCATAACCACGGCGCAGCAATTCAGGCAAAGCGATGGTTGCACCAATGGCCATGCCAGCGACGGAGAGGCCATTCATGGCTGAGATGATGACCATCAGACCGATGGTGCCAACTGCCAGTCCGCCGGGCATTGGGCCCATCCAGACATGGAACATTTTATACAGGTCTTCGGCAATGCCGGATTCGGAGAGCATATAGCCCATGAAAATGAATAATGGCAAGGTGAGGAGCGGATACCATTTCATCAATTTCATGGAGGCGGAAAAGGCCATTTCCGAGCCGCCATCGCCCCATAGCAAAAGCGCAGCTGCTACCGCAACAAAGCCAATGGCGCCAAACACACGTTGGCCGGTCAGCAACATGACCATCATGGTGCTGAACATCAGAAGGGCAATCATTTCATAGCTCATCCGATATTCTCCCCGCTCAGGATATCGACACCGCGCAGGCGGCCCAGATCATAGAAAAAGGCAGCAATGGCCTGTAACAGCATCAGGAAAATGCCAATGCACATGATGATTTTGATAGGAGCCATTTTTGGTGCCCATGCGGAATAGCTCTCCTCGCCATATTGCAAGGCATATTGGGTGGAGGAGAGGCCGCCATAAAGCAGGATGACCAGATAGAAAATCAGCAGCAGCACGGTGAAGCAATCCATCAACATGCGGGTTTTGGGCGACCAGCTGCCATAAAAGAGATCCATGCGCACATGGGCGTCCAGCTGCATGGAATAGCCACCGCCCAGCAGATAATAGGCCACCATGACGAATTGGGCCATTTCCAGTGTCCATAAAGAGGGCGTGAAAAAGGTTTTGGAGATGGAGGAATAGAGCAAAATTCCCATCATCACGAAAATCAGATACATGGCGATGGTACCGACATGGCGGTTCATCATATTCACATATCTGACAAAGGCGGTTATCGCATTTGGCACGATCTGCTCTCCATTGGCAGGTGGCTGGTGCGGAATTGCAAACATTGCTGAGATTGTTTTGGCCTCTTCTGCGGAGGCTGTTTGTTTTATGTGTCTTTATCGGGCGTGAGTTGGTCTATGGCCGTTTGGCAGAGTTGGGCCAATGTTTGGGCCATGGCTTTTTGCTGGTCTTTTGTTTCGATCAGGTCGTTGCGAATTTCGATCATGACATTCTGCAACTCATGGGGCAGGGCATGAGTTTGCAAGGTATGGGTGACACCATCCTTTGGGCTATAAGGTTCATTGGCGCGGATGATCAGGTCTTTTTGGTGCCCGCTTGCCTGCAACAGAGCGTTGGCAAGGCGGGTATCCTGATCATAGAGAATGCCCAGCTCTACCTCGCGTTTTTTGCCATGATAAACAGGGGTGAAAGAATGAATGGTGACAAGAATTGGCGCGCGGCCCTGATCCCGTCTTTTGGCAATAAAGGCTTTCAGAGCGTCTTCAAAGGGCTGATAAATGGCTGCTATTCGTGCCGCTCTATCGGCGTCTGACAGGTCTTTGTTGCCCGGTATATCAAAGACTTCGCTGCGCTCGGGCATGGCGTCACTGGCGCTTGGTGGGCGGTTGCAATCATAGACCAGTCGGGAATAATTTTGGTGAATGAGGGTGGCATCCAGCAATTGGCTTAAATGATGAGAGACGCCAAGAGCCCCCGGATCCCATGCAACATGGCTTTCTGTGGTGTCCTCGCTCAAGCCCAATTGTCCCAATTTTTGCGGGAAGGCATTGGATGCATGTTCGCAGATCAACAAGATATCGCTTTTGGCCTGTTCATTGATGCAGCTTACTGGCTCCGGCTCATCTGGCTTCAAAAGAGCGACTGTCTGATTGTCTGGAGCAGGCTGCATCTTGGGCTATCCTTTGAAATTTTGGCCTTTGAAATTTTGGAGCATTGCGTAGTTTTGTAAAGAATTGTTCAGGATGAATCGATCTGTCAATGATTTTTCTGAAAAAATCTTTTCAGATTGCGTTGTGCTGCTAAAATTTGTAACAGTGATATAGTTTCCTGTGCTAGGGAATCAGTTGCAAAGAGGTGAGTTTGGCTGATCGGATAAAAAATATTGCGGATATGTTGCGGGATAAGTTTGATGCTTTGACCCGGGCAGAACGCCAATTGGCCAATTGTTTGCTGGACAATTATCCGGTTTCCGGTCTTGGCAGCATTACCAGCCTTGCTGAGAATGCCAAAGTCTCCACGCCGACGGTGGCGCGGATGGTGCAAAAGCTCGGTTTTAAAGGCTATCCCGATTTTCAGGCCGCTTTGCACGGGGAATTGGAAGCCAAGATTTCGGATCCTATCGCCAAGCATGATCGCTGGAGCGAGGCGGCACCTGATACGCATATTCTCAATCGTTTTGCTGATACGGTGATGCAGAATATGCGCCAGACTCTTGGTTTGCTTGATGTGGGCGAGTTTGATGCGGTGGTGAATCTCTTGTCCGATACCAGTCGGTCCGTTCATATTGTGGGCGGGCGTATTTCGCGGGCTCTGGCTGATTATTTTTTCACTCATATGCAGGTGATCCGCCCGGATGTGACCTTGGTTGCGTCCAATTCCAACGCATGGCCCCATTATGTGCTGAATATGAAAGAAGGGGATGTGCTGGTTCTTTTCGATATTCGTCGCTATGAGCGCGATAGTCGAAAATTGGCCCAAATGGCGCAGGACCGCGGGGTGAAAGTGGTTTTATTCACTGATCAGTGGAGTTCGCCGGTTTCCGAGGTTGCCTATCATTGTTTTAATTGTCATATCGAAGTGCCTTCGGCTTGGGATAGTTCGGTTGTTATCATGTTTGTGATGGAGGCTGTGATTGCAGCGGTTCAGACAGAGAATTGGGACGATACCAAGGACCGAATGCAGGTGTTGGAAGATTTGTTTGATCAGACACGCCTTTTTCGCAAATTTGTATGAGTTTTTATGATGACAATTTCTACGTCCCGTTCTGCCTATACCCTGGAAATAACCGGTAAGGCGATTCAAGAGATTGTGGCGGCGCAAGCGCTGATTCCGTCTGGAACGCCAGTCAATATTGCATTTCTTGGCAATGAAAATCATGACCAGCGCATTGAGGCGGCGCGGCTTATTCGGGCTTGTGGGTTGGAGCCGGTGCCTATCCTGTCTTCGCGGCGCTTTCTATCGCAGGAGGATCGGGACCATTTGATTGAGGCTTTGATAGAAGCAGCTGCGCCTTCGCGTTTTTTGCTGGTTGGGGGAGATCCTTCCAGCCCTTCTGGGCCTTATCAGGATTCCCTTGCGCTTTTGAAAAGCGGCATTGTGGCCCGCCATGGTTTGTCCAAAGTAGGGATTGTTGGCTATCCGCAAGGCCATCATAAAATTGATGAGGCAGAGCTGTGGCGCTGTTTACGCTGGAAGCTCGATTTTTTGCAAGAAGCTGGTTGTGATGTGGAGATCACCACCCAATTCGGGCTGGATCCGCAGGCCTTTCTTGACTGGATCGAGCATTTGCGTGGGCATGGTATTGATGTGCCGGTGCGTATTGGGGTACCGGGGCCAGCGAAAGTTTCTACCCTGCTGCGTTTTGCCAAACAATTTGGCATTGCAACGTCTGCCTCTATTCTTGGCCGCTATGGTCTTTCGATGGCAAATGTGCTCTCCAGCGCCGGGCCTGACCGGTTCTGGGAGGCTTTGGACGAAGGCATGAAAGAAGCTGCGCTGGGAGATGTCCTCTTTCATCTCTATCCCTTTGGTGGAATAGAGGCGGCCGTTCACTGGATGAATGGTGTTTTGTCACTGGATCTCAAGCGTTAGCAATATAGAGGTTTATACCGTTGGTATTAGAGCATATTTTTCGAAAAATGTGTGCGGTTTTCGGACAAAAATATGCTTAGAAACAAAGACTAGAGCATTTTGAATAACGACGTGTTTATTCAAAATGCTCTAGCTTCTGGGTTTTGGGATTGTGGTCAGATCAGGATTTGTCTGTGCTGATGGTTGCACTACAGTGGCAGGGAGCGTTTTTCTGAACGGATTGGAAATGCCATCTGAGAGGGACTTGAAAAAGCCGCCAACGCCACCTTGCTTTGCAATGGCACCGGATTGACTGGCTTGTTGTTGCTCCGGTTTTGCGATGGGTGATGTTTGTGGCAGAGTGATTTGGCCTGCGCCTGTTGTTGGCGCTTTGGTTGTAGGTTGTGCCTGTCTTGTGCTTTGCAGGGGCTTGCCCATGGCTTGATCACTGCTTTGGCTTGTCGGATTTCCTTTGATCAGACCTGCAAGGAAACCGTCGGGATTTTGACCATTTCTGATGCGCTCGCGGCGGGTCAGAATATTGCGCTGGGCATCGGCAATGGTGTCCATTTTGTCGGCCTCAACCTCTTTGGCCTTTGTTTCCAGCTCGGCAATGGCTTTTTGAAACTGGATTTCCTCTGCGGCGCGTTTGGTTTTTAATGCTGCCATCAGGCTTGGCTCAATGGTGTAATTGGGGCAGTTGCCTGTGGCGTCAAAATGGCTGGCGCCTTTGGGATTGAAGATATAGGTGCGGTTGCAGACTTCGACATTGGGCGGTTTTTTGGTGACTTCAAAATGGTCATAGCCATTTTTGAGATTCAGCCAGAAGGGGAAATGTTTGTTTTTGCGGTGACGGGCCATATTTTCCGGTGTCATGCGAAACGGAAAAGCATGAACCTTGAAATAGCGCTGGCCGCCTTCAAAAGCCTCGCGTCCCAATGCATAAATTTCACCAATGGGCTCATCTTCCATGGCATAGCATCCCCGTGAGGAGCAGGAGCCATGGACCATCAAATGCTTGCCGGTGCGTCCATAAGAGCGATCAAATTTGTTTGGATAGCCCAGATTGAAAGACAGATAATAGCTGGAATTGGGGTTCATCTGGCCCGGTGAGATGGCATAAAAGCCTTCTGGTGCCTGACGGTCACCTTCTTTCTTTTTGGGGCCGACTTCACCGGAATAGGCGCAAATGGGATAGGTTTTGAGCAGGGCAAAGGTGCCGTCTTTTTTCTGCTTCCATGTTTCCAGCACCGCTTCTTCCTTGAAAATGCGGATATAGAGTGGAGCATTTTCCGAAGAACCAATGTCGCGGATTTGCGCCTTTATTTTGCTGTCTAACGGCTGAAGATGCTTGTTATCACCCCATTGTTCGGCATTGCAGGCGGCAAGGCCCAGCAGCAATGTGCTGGTTGCCAGACTTTGCCATTTGCGGTTTTTGAGCATTCTTCTCGCCTGATCTTTGGTTCATCTTATTCTTAACTAGCCTAAGCCAAACAGATTGACAGTCTGTTACTGGATGATGTGCTGGCAGGCCCACATATAGAAAAGTGGCATGGTGAAATTGGGACGGAATTGGGGCGAAGTTGGGGCGAAGATCGGGAGGATTATAGATACCGGATATGCAAAGGGCGATGCCGTTAGAGCATGTTTTTCGAAAAGTGCGTGCGGCTTTCGGACAAAAATATGCTTAGAAACAAAGACTAGAGCATTTTGAATAACGACGTGTTTATTCAAAATGCTCTAGTTATCCGACATCGCTCTTTGTGATTTTTCTTTTTTATCAGCTTGCTACAGCGTGCGGCCAATCGCCAGAAAACGCTCGCGGCGGGCTTTGCGAATGTCTTTTGCCGACAGGCCTTCATAGTCTTTGAGAGCGCTGGCAATCATCTCGCCTGCTGTTGCAATGACGCTGTGCGGATTGCGGTGTGCGCCGCCCACTGGTTCTTTGACTATGTCGTCTATAACCTTGAACTGTTTCAAATCCTGCGCCGTGATCTTCATGGAAGTTGCCGCATCCTGAGCGCGGGTGGAATCGCGCCAGAGAATGGAAGCCGCCCCTTCTGGTGAGATCACGCTATAGATGGCATGTTCGAGCATGAAGACCTTGTTGGAGGCTGCGATGGCAATGGCACCGCCTGAGCCGCCTTCGCCAATGATCACAGAGACATTGGGCGTGCCCATGGCAAGGCAGGCATCGGTTGAACGGGCAATGGCTTCGGCCTGTCCGCGTTCTTCTGCGCCAATGCCGGGATAGGCACCAGCTGTATCAACAAAGGTGATGAGCGGCAGGTTAAAGCGCTCGGCCAGTTCCATGATGCGTACAGCCTTGCGATAGCCTTCCGGGCGGGCCATACCAAAATTGTGGCGTAAGCGACTTTCGGTATCATGGCCTTTTTCATGGCCAATGATGGCAACGGGCTGGCCTTCAAAGCGGCCAAAGCCTGCTTGCACCGCTTCGTCATCGGCAAATTTGCGGTCGCCAGCAAGAGGGGTGAATTCCTCAATCAGCTGTTTGACATATTCGCGGAAATGGGGACGGTCTGGATGGCGGGCAATCTGGGTTTTGTGCCAAGGGGTGAGGTTGGCATATAAATCGGCCATGGCGCTTTTTGCTTTTGATTGCAGGCGGCTGATTTCGTCGCCTACGTCAACCGCTTCGCCATTTTCCTGCATGGAGAGCAATTCTTGTACCTTGCCTTCCAGATCGGCTACGGGTTTTTCAAATTCCAGATAACTATGCATCGTCGGCTTGTCCGATTGTCTCTCTTTTGCAGCCCGTAAATATGGGCCGGTTTGATAGCCTGTCACTATCGCCTTTTGGGGCTGTCAGCGCGCTTTCTCTTTGGCTTTCAGGGCTTCAGATAAAGGGTCTGGCCAGAATTGGCGCGACCCTGAACCTTTGTTGCTCTTGTGTCAAGTAAAGCTGTGGCAAAGGGCGCGTCTTTATTCCGATCGGCAATTGTGTTTGTGCTTATTTGTGTAGAAATTATGGCACTTCAAGGCTTTTCAGATGTTTCTTTGGTTGTTGAATAACTTTGCTCTCCTCCCAATGCCTGTTTGGCAAGGGGGTGGTGCTCTTGCACCAATTGGCGCAGTTTTTCGTCTAGAATGTGGGTGTAAATCTGGGTGGTGGAAATATCAGCATGGCCCAGCATTTTTTGCACCATGCGCAGATTAGCGCCATTTTGCAGCAAATGACTGGCAAAGGCATGGCGCAAGACATGGGGGGAGACCGATTTTGCCTGCAAACCGACATCATCGGCGAGGCTTTTCAGCTCCCGGCCAAAAGCCTGACGGGTATAATGACCACTTTTGCCAAAAGAGGGAAAGAGCCAATCTGTCTTGCTTATACTACCTTTGGGTTGGTTTTGTGCCTTGATCATGGCCTGATAATGGATCATGGCATCTTTGGCGCGGTCTGATAGTGGCACCAGTCTTTCCTTGTTGCCTTTGCCAATGACGCTTAGAAATTGCCCATCCAAATGAGCCGCTGACGCTGGTAGCGAGACCAGCTCGGAGACGCGCAATCCGGTGGCATAAAGCACTTCCAGCAAGACATAGAGGCGCAAGGCACGCAATTGGCGCTTTGGTGTGGGGCCTTCAAAACTGGCATTGAAGCGAGCGGCTTCAATCAGGCGGTCGACCTCTTCGATGCTGAGAATTTTGGGCAAAGGGCGATTGCGTTTGGGGGCTTGTAAGGTGGTGGACGGATCGTCTTGACGCAGGCCCTCGCGATAGAGAAAGCGAAAGATCTGACGCAAGGACGAGAGCTTTCTTGCTGCGCTGGAAGGGGCAATGCCCCGGTTTTGTAAATCAACGAGGAAGTCGCGCAAATGACCCGCGCTGGCGGTTTCAAAGCTGCTGTTTTGCTGGCCGAGAAAATCGGATAAATCTTCCAAATCCCGCTGATAGGCTTCTAATGTATTAAGAGCGGCACCGCGTTCGGCACTGAGCATATCGAGATAAAGCCTGATGAGCCGGGCATCTATATTGGTCATGCTTGTTTCTCGAATTTTTACTCTTTGGTCCGGTTCACGGACGTAGGTCTTTGACAGGGATGCGGATCGTCACTTCTTTTGGCTCTGGCTTTACAAAATTGGCAAGGGCAAACATGCCGCCATAGCCGATGCCTCCAAGAATGAGCAATGTGATGAGAAATTTCGCAATTGATGGCATTGCATCCCTCTTGTTGGTTTTGTTTATGCTGCAACATTGGGATGAGCATAGCATTGTTTTTTTGGAAAAAGCGATTTTTTTGCCTCTCAAGTGATTGGAAGGGGAGATATGAGCCATCAATGCCGATTGCTTGCTTGACAGGGGGACGACAAACCAGCCAATGAGAGGGCAAGGTTCATAATGCAGTTAAGGACGAGAGAGCGTGGTGTCTAAAAATCAGCCAGAGAACGGTCAAGTTGGGAGTGGGCGCGAAGCTGCTCTTGTGCAAGCCCTTGGGGGGCGGCCTATCATTCTTGTTGGTTTGATGGGGGCAGGCAAAACCACCATTGGTCGTCGGTTGGCAAAAAGGCTGGATATCGCTTTTCGCGATGCGGATCACGAAATTGAAGCCGCTGCCAATTTAAGCGTGGCTGAGATTTTTGCCCAACATGGAGAAGCGCATTTTCGCGATGGCGAAAAAAAAGTTATTGCGCGTCTTCTGGATGAAGGGGTTCATGTGCTGGCTACAGGCGGCGGGGCCTGGATGAATGAGCAAACACGCAAGGCTGTTTTTGAGCGTGGTATTTCTGTTTGGCTGAAAGCCGAATTTGATATTTTAATGGAGCGGGTGCGTAGACGCTCTCACCGTCCCTTGTTGCAAGACCCGGACCCGGAAGGGGTGATGCAGCGTCTGATCGATGAGCGCTATCCGATTTATGCGCAGGCCAATGTGACCGTTCTATCGCGTGATGTGCCTCATGAAGCCATTGTTAGTGCGGTGGTTGAGGCGCTGGAAGATTATGTCAAGCAGCATCCTGTTTAGGCTTAGGGTCTTCAATTAGGATCAGGGCCTTTCAAGCCATCTTTTGATGATTATATAACAGCGTGATGAGTGAAGGAAAAAGCATGTCAGAAACCAGTGCGAATGAAAGTCGCCTTGTTCGTGTTGAACTGGGGGAGCGCAGTTATGATATTCAGATTGGACGCAATCTTTTGGCTGGACTGGGCGAGACATTTGCAGAGCTTTTTCCCGGAGCCAAAGTTGCGATTTTGACCGATGAGACAGTCGCCGGATTGCATTTGTCGAGCGTTGAAAAAAGTTTACAGGTAGCTGGCATCGAGAGCCATAGCATTGTGTTGCCAGCAGGTGAGAAAACCAAAAGCTATGAGGGTTTGATCCGCGCCTGTGATGCGGTGTTGGATACGCGGCTGGAGCGCGGCGATCTGGTGATTGCACTGGGTGGTGGCGTGATTGGTGATTTGGCGGGCTTTGTGGCTGGTATCATTCGCCGTGGTATGCGCTTTGTGCAGGTGCCCACCACGCTTTTGTCGCAAGTTGATAGCTCGGTCGGTGGCAAAACTGGCATCAATAGTGGACATGGTAAAAATCTGATTGGTCTGTTTCACCAGCCAAGTCTCGTCCTAGCTGATACCAGTGTGCTCGATACCTTGCCGCGTCGTGATTTTGCCGCAGGCTATGCGGAAGTGGCGAAATATGGCCTGATCAATGATCCGGCTTTTTTTACCTGGCTTGAAGACAATTGGGCTGAGATTTTTAACGGTGGGTCTGCCCGAGAAGAGGCGATTGCGCGCTCCTGTCAGGCCAAGGCTGATGTTGTGGCCGCAGATGAGCGTGAGGCAGGTCAACGGGCTTTGCTCAATCTGGGGCATACCTTTGGTCATGCGCTGGAAGGCATGGCGGACTATGATGCGAAGCGCCTTGTGCATGGGGAAGGGGTGGCCATTGGCATGGTTTTGGCCCATGAATTTTCCGCGCGGCTTGGTTTGTGTGATCCAGCTGTCACTGATCGGGTGATTGACCATCTCAAAGCCGTTGGTTTGCCAACACGCATTGACGACATTCCCGGTCAAAAACCGGATGCTGATCTTTTGATGGATTTCATTGCGCAGGACAAGAAAGTCTCGCGTGGCAATCTGACTTTCATTCTCACCCGTGGTTTGGGTCAATCCTTTGTCGAGAAAGGCGTGGATCCGGTTTTGGTGCGTGAGTTTTTGACTGAGAAACTGGCTGAAAACTAATCTGAATGGTGCCGCTTAGGTTTTGTGTGCATTAGATTGTTGAACAGGGAAAGAGTGTAAGATGGAAACGACTTTGTGGTTCACCTTGCTTGCCATTTTGGTGTTGATTGCCATTTCGGGCTTTTTCTCCGGTTCTGAAACGGCTTTGACTGCCGCCTCGCGGGCGCGGATGCATCAAAAAGAAAAAAGCGGTGAAGAACGGGCAAAGGTTGTTAACCAATTGCTGCAAATGCGCGAACGATTGATTGGTTCCTTGTTGCTTGGCAATAATCTGGTCAATATTTTGGCCTCGGCTTTGGCAACCAGTTTGTTTTTGACGGTGTTTGGCGAGGCGGGTGTTGTGTATGCAACATTGGTTATGACGCTGGTGGTGCTGGTTTTTGCTGAAGTTCTGCCCAAAACATGGGCCATTTCCAACCCGGATTCTTTTGCGTTGCGCGTTGCTCCTGTGGTTCGGGTGGTGACGCTGGTTTTTGGTCCTTTTGTGATTACGGTTGAGTGGATTGTGGTGCGTTTGTTACGACTGCTTGGCGTTGATACAAAAAACACCCCCATTTTGTCCGGTCAGGACGAGCTGCGCGGCGCGGTGGATTTGCTGCATATGGAAGGCAGTGTGGTCAAGGATGATCGTGATCGCTTTGATGGCTTGCTGGATCTGGAAGAGCTGGATGTCTCTGACATTATGGTCCATCGCACCAATATGCTCTCGCTTGATGTTGATGTGGGATCCGAGGCTATTGTCGATCAAGTGCTGAAAAGCCCCTATACGCGCATCCCGCTGTGGCAGGATGAGCAGGATAATTTTGTTGGTGTTCTCCATGCCAAGGATTTGTTGCGGGCTCTGGCGCGGGTCAAGGGTGATGCGTCGCAGCTCAATATTATGGATGAGGTGAGCGAGCCGTGGTTTGTGCCCGATACCACCAATCTCAAAGCCCAGCTCAATGCCTTTTTGAAGCGTAAAAGCCATTTTGCGCTTGTCGTGGATGAATATGGCGAAGTGATGGGGTTGGTGACGCTGGAAGATATCATTGAAGAGATTGTTGGCGATATTTCCGATGAGCATGACATTGATATGAAAGGCGTGCGGCAAGAGCCTGATGGATCGGTGATCGTGGATGGCACAGTGCCGACCCGCGATTTGAACCGGGCTTTTGACTGGAAATTGCCGGAAGAAGAAGCCACGACCATTGCCGGATTGGTGATCCATGAAGCACGACAAATTCCTGAACCTGGTCAAGGCTTTACTTTTTATAATTTCCGCTTTCGAGTGTTGCGCAAGGAGCGTAACCAAATCATGTCCCTGAGGGTTACGCCTGTGCGATAGCTTGCGATGTTTGAAAGAGTGAGCCTGCTGTTAGAAGTGGTGCGTTATTCGGTTGGTTTTTTGGCTGTGAATATAGATTTGTCGCCAAAAAACTCGATAGCCTTTGTTGTTGCTGGTCTTGCCTTGATTGCCTTGCTCCAGCGGGCAATATTGGGAGCATCTTCAAGTGACAATCCCAAATGGTCACATTCATTGATCCATGAAAATAGCGCGATATCCGCTATGCTATAGATATCTGCGCACAGATATTTTTGATTCTCCAATTCCTTGTTTAGATAGGCAATTGAATTTTTGGCAATGGAGGTATAATGGGCCAGTGCATCTGCATTTGGTGTCTTTGCAATTGCTGACCAATATTCCACTTGTCCGAAATATGGCCCTTGAGAGGATGCTTGATAAAAAAGCCATATGTTGATTTTATCGATATTCTCGGCGCTGGTTGTCAGGCCCCAACCGGCTTTTTTTGCCAGATAAAGAAGGATGGCGTTGGATTCTGCCAGTATGCGCCCCTCGTCGGAGATGACGGGTACTTTTCCTGCGGGGTTCAAGGTGCGAAAGTCCGTGCTATGTTGGTCTCCCTTCCTGATATTGATGGGTATGAAGTCATAATCGAGCCCTGTTTCCAGCAGGCACATCAAAATTTTGAGCGAATTTATCGTGTTATAGCCGTAGAATTTTAGCATGGATGATGCGCTCCCTTTTGTTGGCTGATCTGGTCATGGCAAAGGGCGGAGAGGGTTGTTTTCCTTCTCCGCCTTTTGTGATAGAGTACAACCCCTATCAAGACTTTATGATTTCCAGTTGCAGGGCATGGATCGGGCCTGCCAGCTCATCGGCAAGGGCCTCATGGACCAATCTATGGGCCTGTATTCTGGAAAGATCGGCAAAAGCTTTGGCCTGGATTTTGATGGCAAAGTGGGTTTCGCCCCCTTCGCGCCAGCCTCCATGGCCTCGGTGTTTTTCCGATTCGTCTATGACTTGTAGAAAGTCAGGCTGTAGTTGATGAGTGAGTTTTTTCTCGATTGTATGCTTGACGGTCATGGCTAACAATGGTGAATTGTTGGACTTCAATTTCCAAGGTGATTTGCACCTTACCAAAACTGGCGCTGCGGAAACTAAACTAGATAAATGAAACTGGATTCGAAACTCTTCGACTCGATTCGCATCAAGCCTGCGGTCGAACGTCGCAAAAAGCAAGAAGAAGCTGAAAAATGCGAGTGGCCTGATTGTGACAAGCAAGGGGGATGCAAGGCTCCCAAGCGTGATGGCGGGCCAAAAGCCTTTCATAATTTCTGTGCGGCTCATGCACGGGAATTTAATGTTAATTATGATTATTTTTCCGGTATGGATGATGACGTGGCCGAGGATGCGACCAAAAATGCGGCCACGGGCGATCGTCCAACATGGAAAATGGGTGTCAATGCTTGGGGCAATGAGACCCATAGAGCCGGGGAAACACGGGGAAAAAGCTGGGAGGCCAGCGGTTTTTCCGATGGGCATCGGCAACGAGCAGCAGAGCGCGAAAGGCGTCGCTCACGCCATTCCAACCAGACGCGTAAATTGCGCCCTCTGGAAGCCAAGGCCTTTGAGACTTTGGGTCTTAGTTTGCCTGCCAGTAATGATGATGTGAAGCGAGCCTATAAACGGCTTTTGAAAGAAAATCACCCGGATCTGAACAAAGGGGATCGGGCTTGCGAAGAGCGGTTGCAGGCGGTGATTGCCGCTTATAACACCCTTAAAGCTGGCGGTTATGCCTGATTGGGCAGCTTTTGTGTAAGACTTTGTGAGATGCCGTAAGATTGATCCTGTCGATTTTGCGGCATTTTTTTGTGCTTTTGTTCGGATATATGTTGCTCATTGGTTTTGAGGTTACATCCCATCCCAAAAAATACATAGAGCCTTTTGAAGAAACATGTCGTTATTCAAAAGGCTCTAGTCTTTGTTTCTAAGCATATTTTTGTCCGAAAACCGCACACACTTTTCGAAAAATATGCTCTAGGGCCCCTTAATTCTGTTTCCCTTTATGCTCTGTTTGCATTAAGTTGCCGGTCAAAAGAATGACCTACATCCCGTGCGCCTCTTGCATATGGCCTTTCTGTGATCAATGACAGGCTGATAAAAACAAGAGGTGCACTGTTACCCAGAGCAATGAAATGAATCATATGAGTCAAGAAATCTCCAATATGCCCGATACCGAAGTGTCTGTTCGGGAAATTTTTGGTTTGGATGTCGATTTGATGGTTCCGGCTTATTCCATAGCCAGCGACCATGTGCCTGATCCTGATCCCGATTACCGCTTTGATCGGGAAACCACTTTGGCGATTTTGGCCGGTTTCCAGCATAATCGTCGTGTGATGATTTCCGGCTATCACGGTACGGGTAAATCCTCTCATATAGAACAGGTGGCAGCGCGTTTGAACTGGCCTTGTGTGCGTGTCAATCTCGATAGCCATATTTCGCGGATTGATCTGGTGGGCAAGGATGCCATTGTCTTGAAAGATGGCAAGCAGATTACCGAGTTCCGGGATGGCATTTTGCCATGGGCTTTACAAAATAATGTCGCTCTGGTGTTTGACGAATATGATGCCGGTCGCCCGGATGTGATGTTTGTTATCCAGCGCGTGTTGGAAGTGGCGGGTCGTTTGACGCTTTTGGATCAGAACCGGGTTATCCGTCCGCATCCTGCCTTTCGTTTGTTTGCCACGGCCAATACTGTTGGTCTTGGGGATACGTCCGGTCTGTATCATGGTACTCAGCAGATCAACCAGGGCCAGATGGACCGTTGGTCGATTGTAACCACGCTTAATTATCTGCCCCATGATAATGAAGTTGATATTGTCAGTGCCAAGGTCAAAAGCCTTGCGGGTGAGGATGCCTCCAAAATGGTGCGCGTGGCCGATTTGACCCGCAATGCTTTTATGAATGGGGATCTGTCAACCGTGATGAGCCCACGTAGCGTTATCACATGGGCCGAGAATGCCAAGATTTTTGGAGATGTGGGCTTTGCTTTCCGGGTAACCTTCCTCAATAAATGCGATGAATTGGAGCAGCCTTTGGTGGCGGAATTTTATCAACGCTGTTTTGGCGAGGATTTGCCTAATTCTGCCTTGAATGTTGCAGTGAGCTAGGGGTGTTTGCCCCGGCTTTTGCTTCTCATTCTCTATTTGTTTCTAGCTTTGTCGCGTCCGCGTTTAAGAGGTCTGTTCAATGTCAGGCAAGCCGCATCAAAAATTGCATGGTCAGGTTAATCCCAATCAAGCATTCAAGCGCTCTGTTGGTGGGACGCTGAAGGCGATTGCCGGGCATGGGGAACTGGAGGTGCATTTCTCCGGTGATCGGCCTATTTTGACGCAAAAAAGTGCTCGTTTGCCGGAACCGGTGCGCAACTTGACGCCACAAGCGGCGGCGATTGTGCGCGGTCAAGCCGATTCTTTGGCTTTGAAAGTGGCTTGCCATAATTCGCAAATTCACGCCAAGCATGTGCCAGATGGTGCGCGTGCCAAAAGTGTATTTGATGCGGTGGAGCAGGCGCGGGTCGAGAGCATCGGGGCGCGGCAAATGCAGGGATTGGCCCATAATGTGGCCGCTATGCTGGAAGATCGCTATAGCCGCATTTCCCCGCCGGATAGCAGCAGCCCTGAAGAGGCTCCGCTGGATCATGTTCTATCCTTGTTGGTGCGTGAACGCTTGACCGGTATGCCCATTCCGCCTTCGGCGCAAAATCTGGTTACGCAATGGCGCGACTGGGTGGAGCAGATGGCTGGAGAGGGGCTGGAAAAGCTGGAAGATAATATTCTGGATCAGGCCCGTTTTGCGCGTCGCTTGCGTCGGCTTTTGTTTGATCTTGAGGTTGCCGATGATATGGGCGGTGATCCTGAAGAAAGTGAAGAAAATGGCGATGATGCAGAAAGCGGTGACAATCAGGATAGCCAGCAGGATCAGACCAGCGAAGATGCCAATCAGGGTGAGCAGCAGCTAGAAGAGCAGCAGGATCAATCTGCGCAGGACACCGAGGCTGGCGAGAGCGAGGTTCAGGATCGCTCCCTTGAAATGCAGGATATTGACGATCAGTCTAGTGATGAGACGCGGGAAAATCTGCCGCCGCGCGATTATGGCCGCAATGAGCCACAGAGCGATTATCATATTTACAGCAAGGCGTTTGATGAGATTATTGCCGCTGAAGATTTGTGCGAAGCGGCAGAGCTGGACCGGTTGCGTTTTCAGCTTGATAAGCAATTGCAGAATTTGCATAATGTTGTGGCCCGGCTTGCCAATCGTTTGCAGCGCCGGTTGCTGGCCCAGCAGAATCGCGGCTGGGATTTTGATCTGGAAGAGGGTTTGCTTGATACTGCGCGCCTGACCCGTGTTGTCACCGATCCCATGCGTCCGCTTTCGTTCAAATGGGAGCGCGATACGGAATTTCGCGATACGGTCGTGACCTTGCTGATTGATAATTCTGGCTCTATGCGCGGGCGGCCAATTTCCATTGCTGCGACTTGTGCTGATATTTTGGCGCGCACGCTGGAACGCTGCAATGTGAAAGTGGAGATTTTGGGCTTTACCACCAAAGCATGGAAAGGTGGCCAGTCTAAAGAGGAATGGCTGAAAGCCGGGAAATCTCCAAGCCCCGGGCGGCTGAATGATTTGCGTCACATCATCTATAAATCGGCTGACAGCCCATGGCGGCGGTCGCGACGCAATCTGGGTTTGATGATGCGCGAAGGCTTGTTGAAAGAGAATATTGATGGAGAAGCGCTGGATTGGGCGCATAAGCGTCTGCTGGCGCGGCCTGAGCAACGCAAAATTTTGATGATGATTTCTGATGGGGCACCGATCGATGATTCCACTTTGTCGGTCAATCCGGGCAATTATCTGGAAAAGCATTTGCGCGAAGTGATCGAAGAGATTGAAACCCGCTCGCCTGTCAATTTGCTTGCTATCGGCATTGGTCATGATGTGACGCGTTATTATAAACGCGCGTTGACCCTGAATGATGCGGAAGAGCTTGGTGGTGCGATGACCGAAAAGCTGGCAGAAATGTTTGATGAGAATATTTCTGATGATCGCTGGCAACAGGGCAAAGCCCGTGCCCGTTCTGGTCGATGAGGCAGAGTTTGCACAAACAGAATTTTCTGCTTGCGCCCTTTTTGCTTTGCGGCCTTTTTCTGACTCAGAGTGTTTTTGCGCGTCCCTTTGTTATAGAAACCAAGCCTTTTGATGCGTTTGAACAGGGGGCTCCTTTACGTACGCAGTTTGGCAAATTGCGCTTTTTGGGTGGTCTTGAGCTGAGTAGCCCTAGTGAAGAGCATTTTGGTGGTTTGTCGGGTTTTTCCTGGATAGGACCGGATCGCTTTCTGGCGATTACGGATCGCGGACGCACGATCAAAGGGCGTTTGATGCTTGAGAATGGCAAGCCTGTTGGCATTGATCAGGCGGAGATTGGCCGCTTGCCGGATTTTATCAAGGGTAAGCGCCGCCGCAAGATGGATTCAGAAGGGCTGGATATTTTGGGGCAGGATATGTGGGTCAGTTTTGAAGGCTCCCATGCTGTGGCGCTTTATCGCTTTGATCCATCTGGAGCGCTTCGTCTGATGAAGCGTCTGCCGCTTGCCAGCGCCATCAGGCGGCATAATAGCAGCAATAAAGGTTTTGAAGCTCTTGCTCTTGGCGCAGAAGGCAGCAAGCATGAGGGGGCTTTGGTGCTGTTATCAGAGCGTGTGAAGAATCGATTGATACAGGGTTGGATTTTGCCCAACCGTGGTATTGATCGGTCCCATCAGGCTTTCACCTTGCCGCAGATTGGGGATTTGCGGCCCACAGATGCTGCTTTTTTGGCCAATGGGGATTTGGTGATTGTCGAGCGGTCTTTTTCGCTTTTGGCGGGACTGAAAATCCAGCTTCGCCGTATTCGCGCCGGACAGTTGAAGGCCGGAGCTATTTCTGAAGCCGAAGTCTTGTTTTCCGGGAATTTGCGTTATGAGCTGGACAATCTCGAAGGATTGGCTGTGCAGGCCTTGCCGGATGGCTCATCGCTTTTGACGCTGATTTCTGATGACAATTTCAGCCGTTTGCAAAGAAGCTTGTTGCTGCAATTTCATTTAGCAGATTAAAGCACTTCTTAGAGCATATTTTTCGAAAAGTGTGTGCGGTTTTTGGACTAAAATATGCTTAGGACTTTTAAATCGGGCACTTAGACATTCCTTGTTTGAAAAGATAAGCGAGAGGGGACTCTATTTTTTTATTTTCCCGCTTATCTTCTTCTCTGTCTGCGGGGACAGATTGCGAAAGGGGTCTAGACAGCCGCCTGATTGAGGTTTTGCGTGGTGCCGTCGTTCTTTTTGATCAAAGCCCTATAGGGTACCAGCATTGCCAGTGACACCACAAGCTTAACAGCGTAATCGCCAATAGCCCAGCTTATCCAGCGTGGTGCTTGCACACTTTCCACCATCAAAAAGGGTGCGAGAGCGGATGGGAAGGAATCTGTGCTCACGCCAAAGCCTGTATCAAGCATATTGAATTGAGTGGCAAAGGCGAGGCCAAAGAATAAGGCTGTGTCGAGGCTGGAACCAAGAAAAGAGGAAATGAGGGGGGCCTGCCACCAGCGGCTTTGACGCAATTTGTTAAAGACAAAAACATCGAGCAAATGCGCGGTTAAAAAAGCCGTGCCAGAGGCGATGGCAATGCGCGGTGTTGCAATCCAGATAGACCAGATGACAGCAAGGGTAAAGCCGACAAAAACCACTTTGCGGGCGGCTGTTGGGCCGAATTTTCTATTTGTGAGATCTGTCACAAGAAAGGCCACAGGATATGTAAACGCCCCCCAAGTGAGCAGATCCTGCAAGCCCAGAGGGGCAAAGGGGAATTGTACCAGATAATTGGATGCAACGACGGTGAGGGCCATTGCAAGGGTGGCCATGATCAGGCCATTGCGGGAAGCAACCATATATCGCTCTCCTTATGTGCCGCAGGCGAGAGAATAGCTCGCCGCAGTTGGACAGAAAAAAAGCAGCGCCCGGCGCTGCTTTTTGATTTCAGGCTTTTAATGCGACTGCATTAAGAAGCAGCCACTTGAGCTTTTTCGATTTTACGCTTGATAGCCAAAGCACCGGTAGACAGATCTGCGTCTTTTGCTTTTGCCAAAAAGGCATCAAGGCCACCACGATGCTCAACAGAGCGCAGCGCATGAGCGCTGATGCGCATTTTAACGCCGGTGCCGAGTGTTTCGCTCAACAAGGTCACATTGACCAGGTTTGGCAAAAAGCGGCGACGCGTTCTGTTCTTCGCGTGGCTCACATTGTTACCGGACTGTACGCCTTTGCCGGTCAGTTCACAGCGCCGTGCCATGGGAGTACCTCACAAACTTATTCGGACGCCAACGGGCGTCCGGTCACATGAATTCAGGTATCCAGCCGGATGCGCATGGCGCAGTCCGATGGAAAGTTGCCTCGGTATAGTGATCATTGATGGTGCAGTCAAGTGAGTCTTGCTGTCTGTGAGAGGAGAATTGTTGGAAAAGCGGGAAAAATCATCTGTTTTTTTGCCAAGAGTTGAATCTGGACGGGATTTTTGCATGACGGCAGAGTTATGCGCTTCTTATTTGTACGTTTCTTGCTTTTATAGGAGCTGAAATGACCGTTCTTAAAAATGCCCCATTATGACTGTTCTATGGCTCTGGCTATAAATTGTTAACCATATTGAGAGAAAACTGAAAGCAATTGAAAATGGCGTTTTGGGCGAAGAGGGCGATTGTTCTGTTTTGCTTTTTGCAAGATCGCGCCTGAAAGCGACATTGGGGGTTTTTATGGGTTTGATGAAACAGCATGTCTTTTGGCCTTGTGCAGTTGCCAAGGTGTTGTGCCTGACCTCTCTTTTATGGATTGGTCAGATATGGATTGGTCAGAGTGATTATGCTTATGCGACTGATGTGAAAGCCACTTTTGCCATGTCTATTGCCGGAATTCCTGTTGGCAAGGGCGGAGTGAGTGCAAGCATTAACGGGCGCAAATATAAGATTGATGGATTTGCCAAAACCTCTGGCGTGTCACGCATGTTTGTGGATAGCAAAGGTCGGGCGGTGAGCAAGGGACGATTTTCCGGTGAGAAATTGATGCCCAGCTCCTATGCGCTGAATTCCAAGGAAAACAAAATTCGCAATGTGGTTCAGATTGCCATGCGTTCTGGCAATGTGAGGGATTTTTCGGCCTCTCCTCCCCCTTCCAAGGTGAAAGATCGTATTCCGCTCAAACGTGTGCATACGCGTGGTATTGTTGATCCGTTGAGCGGTTTGTTGCTCTCGACCAAATCTTTGAAAGCCAGAGTTGGCAAACATGTTTGCGACCGCACTGTGCGGATGTTTGATGGACGTTGGCGCTATAATATTGAGCTTTATTATAAAGGCAAAACAGATGTTCGGGCCAGCTCTGGGGCCGGATATTCCGGCCCGGTGACCAAATGTGGGGCGCGTTTACGCTTTGTTGCGGGGCATCGACCCAACAAGAAAAGCACCAAATTTATGGAAAAGAACAAAGATCTGGAAGTCTGGTTCATCCCCGTGGGCAATGAGCCTGTGGTTGCAGTTTATCGCTTGCAGATCGGCACTATGGTTGGGCGCCTTGTGTTGCAAGCCAAAAGTTGGCAAGTGAATTGATCGGCTTTTGAATCTGGATGACTAAAAGTGACCTTTGTTGGACAAAGGCCGCTTTTATTTTGTTTTTCGAGTCTAAGTGCCCGATTTAAAACTCTCATCAAGAGACTTTTAAATCGGGTATTAAACCGCTTTGAGCCTTACCGTTTCTTGCAGATAGGTGCGGGCTGCGTCCAGCTCCATTGGGCGGGCGAAATAATAGCCTTGGCCGCCGCCTTTGACGCTGTTTTTAATCAGTTCGAATTGCTTTTGGGTTTCAACCCCTTCAATGACCAATTCCATTCCAAGGCCTGCCACCATATCGGAGATATGCTGGAGCAAGATGTGGTTTTCATTGCCATCCTTGATATCCTGAATGAATTCCCGATCGATTTTGATTTGGTCGAATTTCATTCTGAGCAAATAGGCCAAAGAGGAATAGCCTGTGCCAAAATCATCCAAAGAGGCGCGGACGCCGGCTGCGCGTAATTTGCCCAAAATATCCTGCACATGTTGCCAATTTTCGATGGCGGCTGTTTCTGTGATTTCCAATGTCAAACGATCTGCCGGTAATTTGCCTGCCCACAGGATGGTTTGAATATCTTCCAGCAATGACCCAGAGCGGAAACTGTTGGCGGAGAGATTGACGGAAATCGGGACAGCAAGGCCTGTCTGTTTTTCCAGATCAGCCGAGAAATTGACGGCTTTCCTTAAAACTTGCAGATCCAGCTCGCGAATGGTGCCGGTGCTTTCTGCAATGGCGATAAATTCTGCCGGGCGAATTTCATAGCCATTTATGGTCCAGCGGGACAGGGCTTCAAAGCCTATGAAGCGTCCATCATGGAGCGAGACTTGTGGCTGCATGACCAGCCGTAAATCTTCTTCGCGAATGCTGCGGGTCAGATGAGCGGCAATTTCATTTTGTCGGCGAATGGTGGCATCAATGGCCTGATTATAGACCTGATAGATATTTTTGCCATGGTCTTTTGCGACATAAAGGGCAATGTCGGCCAATTTCAGTAATTCGCTGGGATCGCCTTTTTGTGTATCTGTCCAGCTTGCCAGTCCGATGGAGCATTTGGGGGTGATGGACCGGTTTTCAAATTCAAACGGCTTGGCCATTTCATTGAGAATGCGTTGGGCCAGACTGTCCGGCTCGCAGATCAGCTCTTTGCTATGCCAGACAATGGCAAATTCATCCCCGCCCAATCTGGCTGCCAGCCCATCTATATTGTCCATGCACAGGGTTAAGCGCCTTGCGACTTCTTCGAGCAAGGCATCGCCGGCTGGATGACCCATTGTGTCATTGACGCTTTTAAAATCGTCCAGATCAATCAGGGCGGCATGAAGGGTTTGTTTGTTGTCGCCTGTTGCTGCCGGGTTGAGATAATCATGGAACAATTTGCGATTTGGCAGCGCGGTGAGTGGATCATGGTTCAGGAGGAATTTTTCTTTTTCCTCTACTTCAACTCTCATACGCTGGATTTCTATGCGCGATTTCAGTTGCATGATGTTGAAATTGCGGCTGCGTTCGCGGGTTGCGAATAACCATGTCATGGTGAAAGCAAGGAAGAAGAGGCCGCCCGCATATTTGGCGTCTGCGAGCAACAGCTCCGTCATGTCGCGTTCCACGACATAAATGCCCATAATGTCGCCAAGTTTGAAAGCGGCTCTTTTTAATTCTTTATTATGGCAGCTTACGCAGGTTTTATCATTGGCCACAGAAGGTACGACAGTCCGTCCGATCAGGCGATTGTCCTCAAAGCGATGCTCATATAATGCTGGGGCACTTGGATTGGCGACATAATCCCGGATGATTTGTTTGAGGTGGGGGTCATCTGTGGTGCGGTTGATTTCCAAACCCGGACGTCCTGGCCATAAAACACGGGTCTGTGAATTGTTTGCGTCCTTGTTGGTTCGTGCATTGAAATGCTCAATACCCATCCGGCGGAAGGTGGCCGGAACCGGCATGTCGTCAGATCGAATGCTGGAATAAGTTTTGTTGAAATTGTCAGCTAATTCAAGCAATTGCAAATTTTCGCGTTTGCTGATGGCTTTGTCTTCGGTCCATGCAATGGCAAAATAGACAACAGATGTCAGCGTTGCTGCCAAAAAGGACCAAAGAATGGTTCTGGAATTTTCGCTTCGCACAACAATACCCACCACGTGTTTGAATGCAAATTATAAGAGAATCACACGGACATTAATTATAGGTGAAAACGGTTTAGCTCTATAATTATATTGCATTTTTAAAATTATCTGGTTTCATGAATGATTGTTTCATTAGGTATTTTCCCTATTCATTCTGTTGATTTCTTATCGAGATTTTGTTGGCCAGTTTGATTTTGCCTCAATCAGTCGATCCTTCTCTTTGTCTCAAAATGACATAATTGGTTAACAAATTCATCTCTTTCTTCTCTGGTGATTGATCGCAGAGTTTGAAAGAGAAAGATATTTTGTGGTTCTCATCTGTCAGATGAGCTAGATGTGGTGTGAACAAACTATGAAAGGTGCTTCGTCACTGATTCGTGCCAGATTCGTTCTTGCTGCGTTCAAAAGGTTAATCAACGCAGAGGTTTACCTATTTTAATCTTAAAACTCTGGCAAGATTTTCTGTTTCAAAGTGGAGCACTATTCTTAATATAATTGGACGTCTTTGAATGAATTGGAAACAGGAATGACAGAGCTGTTTGGAGGGGGATACAAGATTTGGTAGGTGGTTGCAGTGATTTCACCAAATATGACTTGAACAAAATAAGAACTTCCAATTGTCGCCGATTCGGCCCTGATTCGTTCCAGACTCGTTCTATTGGTTAAAAGTCTTGACTTTTCATGGAGCTTTTTAGGGGGGGCTTTTGAGGCTTGCGATCGTTGGTGGCTTTTTGCTTGCTCTTGCCGTTGACCGATTTCAGGTGCTATGGCTTTGCTCTGGCTTGCTTTTGCCTTGTTGGCATCAAAGTATGGTGTGGGATCTTATGACGGGATTGATGACTTTGAGTTCGAATTTTCAATCCTTATGAGTAATGAGAAGATGACAAAGCGCAAAGATACATCGTCTCCTTTTGCAGATTTGGCGAAGTTGAAGCTGGAACCGGCAAAGCCAAAACTCAGCGATGACGATGCGCGCCTTGTGGCGCGCGCAAAAGAGCGCCACAAGCAAGGCAAGGATGCGCGTGTTGTGGCCGCAAAAGCCCAGGTTGGGGGTGAAAGTCTGTCTGAACAAGCGCGTACTGCTGATATTGACCAGTTTGCGGCAAAGGCTTTTGGTATTGGCTTGCCGGTTGTTTCTCATAGTGTTTCTGACGGTATTTTTGGCAAGGATGCGGCTATAGGCAAAAAGGCGGATGCTGTGTTTCGCGCCTCTGATGCCGATGTGTCAGGCGGTAAGGTTACGGCCATTTTGGGGCCAACCAATACCGGTAAAACCCATATGGCGATTGAACGGATGGTGGCGCATTCCTCTGGCTTGATTGGCTTGCCTTTGCGGCTTTTGGCGCGTGAAGTTTATGGCAGGCTTGTGGCCAAGGTTGGTAAGGAGCGGGTGGCTCTGCATACCGGAGAAGAGCGCATTGTGCCATCCAAAGCCCGCTATCATGTCTGTACGGTTGAAGCGATGCCAGCGCGGGCCGATGTTGCCTTTGTTGCCATTGATGAAATTCAGTTGGCTGCGGATTTTGAACGCGGTCATGTGTTTACGGATCGCTTATTGCATTTACGTGGACGTGAGGAAACTTTGCTTTTGGGGGCCGAGACCATGCGGCCCATGATTGAGCTGCTTTTGCCCCATGCCACGATTGTATCCCGGCCACGCCTGTCGATGCTGACTTATGCGGGAGCAAAAAAGATTTCCCGTTTGCCACGGCGCTCGGCCATTGTGACCTTTTCTGTCAATGATGTGTATGCGATTGCCGAATTGGTGCGTCGCCAGCGCGGGGGAGCTGCGGTGGTGATGGGCAGCTTGTCGCCGCGCACGCGCAATGCACAGGTTGAGTTGTTTCAAAATGGGGATGTGGATTATCTGATTGCAACAGATGCTGTGGGGATGGGCCTGAATTTGGATGTCGATCATGTGGCCTTTGCTTCTCAACAGAAATTTGACGGCTTTCAATATCGCCGTCTGACGGCGGCAGAGCTGGCGCAGGTTGCCGGTCGGGCCGGTCGCCATGTGCGTGATGGCACATTTGGGGTGACCGGGCGGGTTGCACCGTTTGAGGATGAGCTGGTTGAGCAATTGGAATGTCATATTTTCCAGCCGCTGAAATTGCTGCAATGGCGCAATCGGGTGCTGGATTTCTCTTCCTATCAGAATTTGATAGGCTCGCTGGAAGAGGTGCCAAAGAGACAGGGTTTGACCAAAGCCTTGCCTGCCAGTGATGTACAGGCGCTGGAATTGCTTTATAAAGATGCCAAGATCAGGCGGAAAATTGGCGATGAAGAGAGTTTGCGTTTACTTTGGGATGTGTGTCAGATACCCGATTATCGCAAGATTGCCCCGGCCAATCATGCGGATTTGATTGTAAAAGTCTTCTCGCAACTGAATGAACGTGGCCATTTGGCAACAGAATGGATGTCTTCTCAGCTTTCTTTTGCTGATAGAACGGCTGGTGATATTGACACATTGGCCAATAGAATTGCACATATCCGCACTTGGACGTTCATTGCCAACAAAAAGGGCTGGCTAGAAGATCCCTTTTTGTGGCAAGAACGGACCAGAGCCGTTGAGGACCGTCTGTCGGATGCTCTTCACGAGCGGTTAACCAAGCGCTTTGTAGATCGGCGCACAAGTGTATTGATGAAACGTCTGAGAGAAAAAGCAATGCTCGAAGCGGAAATTACTGCTACCGGTGATGTGCTGGTGGAAGGTCAGCATGTTGGACAATTGCAAGGATTTCGCTTTGCGCCCGATGTGAGTGCTGAAGGCCAGGATGCCAAAGCCATTCGCGCCGCTGCGCAGAAGGTCTTGTCTGTTGAGTTTGAAAGCAGATCGGAAAGAATAGCAGGAGCGGCCAATGACCAGTTCCTGTTGTCTGGCGATGGTCTGTTGCGCTGGCAAGGCGCACCGATTGCCAAATTGGTGGTTGGTGACGAGATTTTAAAGCCACGGTTGATGGTGCTGGCCGATGAGGGATTGTCTGGTGCGGCATTGGAAGCGGTGCAGGCGCGGATCAATCTGTGGCTGACCAATCATATCAATCTTTTGCTCCAGCCTTTGGTGGATTTGGCCAATACGGGCGAGCTTGAGGGCATTGCCAAGGGACTGGCTTTTCAGTTGGTCGAAAATCTTGGCATTCTGGATCGTCGCAGCGTGGCCGAGGATGTCCGTTCGCTCGATCAGGATGCGCGGGCAAGCTTGCGTAAATTTGGTGTGCGCTTTGGGGCCTATCATATTTATATTCCTATTTTGCTCAAGCCTGCGCCCAGCACGTTGCTGGTGATGATGTGGGCATTGAAAAATGGCGGTCTGGATCAGGCCGGTCTTGTGGAAGTGCCGTCATTGTCTGCCTCTGGCCGGACGTCTATTCCGGTGGATGAGAGCATCACGCCTGCGCTTTACAAAACGGTTGGCTTTGGCGTTTATGGCAAACGTGCGGTTCGTATTGATATTTTAGAGCGTTTGGCTGATCTCATTCGTCCGCTTCTTGGTTGGCGTCCCAGCGAAGAGGCGCCTGAAGCGCCGGAAGGGGCTGTGGATCGCGGTTTCACTGTCACGGTTGCCATGACCTCTTTGCTTGGTTGTGCGGGTGAGGACTTCTCTACCATTTTGAAATCTCTTGGCTATCGTCTTGAGCGTCGCAAGATTGAAGAAGAGACTGCGCCTGCTGACAATGCTGCTGAAACTGGGGATGGTGCTGCTCAGAGCGAAGCGCCTTCTGATGGTGTTGAGGTAGACAAAGCAGTTGACGACACGTCTTCTGACGCTGTTGCGGCATCTTCTGATGATGCAGTGCAGTCTGAGGCCGTACAGGAAGCGGAAGAAGAAGAGAAATGGCTGGAAATCTGGCGTCCGGGTGGTCGCGGAGAGCGCAAAGGTCCTCGTCCCACTGGACGTAAAGGTGGCTTTAAAGAGGGTGGTAAGGGCAAATTTGGCTCTAACCGCAGTGCCAACCGTTCTGATGCTGGCAAAGGGCGTGGCAAGCAAGGCGGGGGCGATAAGTCTCGCAAGCCGCAACGTTCCAGCGCACCGCGCAAGGAAAAGGTTGCTGATCCCGATTCTCCTTTTGCAGCCTTGGCCGCTTTGAAAGCCAATTTAGGGCAGGATAAATAAGCCTTTTGGGCCAATGTCATGCAAGAGACTGTTGCAAAAATACGGATTGATAAATGGCTATGGTATGCCAGAGTGGCGAAAACACGCACCTTGGCTGCCAAGTTGGTGACATCCGGTCATGTGCGGGTGAATAAGGAAAAGATTGTCGCGGCCAAATATGGGCTCAAGCAAGGGGACGTGTTGACCATTGCACGCGACAATCGCATTCGTGTCCTCAAATTGCTGTTTTTGGGGGAGCGGCGGGGACCGGCTTTGGAAGCACAATTGCTCTATGAAGATTTAACCCCTGTTGTTGAACCTTCTTCTAAACAGGCTGAAAATTTCAAGCCGGTTGCTGAGATGCGTGATGCTGGGGCTGGGCGCCCAACAAAGCGGGATCGCCGTCAGATTATGCGCTTTAAGCAAGGTGAGTGATTGATCCTTGCTGAGTGCCTATTTTGCTCTGTGACAAGGTGTATCAGTTTACGATCTGGATTTTTTCGTCAAAATTGGTATTTACTTTACCGGATTTGCGAAAACTCAAAGAATGCCCCTGTGACACTTGCTAGGTGGTAACGAAATCTTTCCCTGTTGGACCATATTGTGACGATTGATCGCATTGGGGAAATTTGTTTTATCTTGATGCTGCAATACGCAATGGAACAGCTTGCAACGCTGGCACAAAAGCGATAGCAAATCTGACGAGAGACCAAATAAGCGGCAATGCCGCAGACCACCTGTTGTGGAGAACACAATGACTTATGTCGTCTTGGACAATTGCATCCTGTGTAAATATACAGATTGCGTGGAAGTGTGTCCTGTTGACTGCTTTTACGAAGGCGAAAACTGGCTGGTAATCAATCCTGATGAATGTATTGATTGCGGTGTGTGTGAGCCGGAATGTCCTGCTGAAGCGATTAAGCCTGATACGGAACCTGGCCTTGAGGACTGGATCAAGCTCAATACCAAATATTCCGAGATCTGGCCCAATATTACGGTCAAGAAAGAGCCGATGCCCGGCTATGCCGATATGGATGGTGTCGAAGGCAAGCTGGCAAAACTTTCGCCGGAGCCGGGTGAAGGTGATTAGGCTGACCCTGTCGCTGCCTTTTTTGTACGAGATCAATGGTCCGCGCACTTATGCCGTTGGTATTATGCTTTGCCGGACCATTTTCACATCTGTTGCCCTTTGCTTTGTCTGTGCATATGTGATGGTGCAAAGGCCTGAAAATACCCGAAATTGTGCGTTGCGGAAATTTGGTTAAGAGAAATTTCGCTTGAATTTCAGAGAGATAAAACGAGCTTTTTGCGAAAGATGACAGTTTGATTGCATCTTTCGTTGGAATTATGCCAAAAATATGATATGGTTTCCTTTATTGACTGATAAGGGAAGGTCCATTTGCTCCTCGTTAGGAGTTTTTTTATGCGCATTTGCCGTCCAATTCAATGGCTTTTTGCATAATTCACATCTCCCTTTCGACTTATTGGTTGAGTGATGCTGAAATGGTATCCATGCCTTTTTGGTATAGGCAGTGATTAACCGGGCGAGGCGCGTTTCTGGTCTCGAATGTTCCGGTAAGTTAAGCAGGTTTGCCAAGTCTGCTTACATATGACGCGGGAGTTTCAAGCGTATGGCCATCAAAAAAGCCACCCAACGTCAGGGCTTTAAGATTAACGAGTTCATTGTTTATCCAGCACATGGTGTTGGTCAAATCACAAATATTGAAGAGCAGGAAGTGGCCGGATTGTCTCTGGAGCTTTTTGTTATCAACTTTGAGCAAGATAAAATGACTTTGCGGGTTCCCACAGGCAAAATTGAGTCTGTTGGTATGCGCAAATTGTCTGATGAAGAGACTGTTGAGAAGGCTTTAACCACTGTGACTGGTCGTGCGCGGATCAAGCGGACCATGTGGAGCCGTCGTGCGCAGGAATATGAGGCTAAGATCAATTCTGGCGATTTGCAATCCATTGCTGAAGTGGTGCGGGATTTGTATCGCTCTGAAACCCAGCCGGAACAATCTTATTCGGAGCGTCAGCTCTATGAAGCAGCATTGGACCGGATGGCGCGGGAAGTGGCTGCCGTTCGCAAATTGTCTGGCACCGAGGCTGTGCATTTGATTGAGAAGCATCTAGCCAAAAGTCCACGTCGTGGCGCGGCTAAAAATGGGCAGGAAGCGGCCGCCTGATAGGGCCTTTTGATCTCATCAAAATTTTAAAAGCCATGATCTTTTGATCATGGCTTTTTTATTGGCTTTTATGGTTGCTGAACAATCAGTTTGATGGTTTGCCCCTTTTTAATGCGGGCAGTGGTGGGCAAGTTGTTCAGCAGGCGAAACAGGCGCTCTGGTTGCTCTGTGCCTTGCATTTGGGTGGCATAGCTTTGAATGGAGGCGGCTTGTGGGGCTTCGATGATTTTAATATTCAAGGGCCTAAAGGCCATGGCTTGTTGGGTTGTGAGCATATGAAAAGACTGGAAAGTTTCTGTGACATTGCTTTCAAATGCGGCGTCTGAGCGGGTGGTGGCAAAGACAAAGCGATATGTGGCTGACTGGATGCGAATGACCGCGATGCGGAAGATCCAGCCCTTTGCTTTGGCGGTTGCAAGAACGGCTTCATTGCCGTTGATTTGTTGTTGGCGGATGGAGCCTGTGAGCAAGCCTGTGACCCAGCCCGATGTCAGATATTTGACCAAGGGTACATCGCGGCTGACGCTGACCCCGTCAAAGCGCATGGCGGTGCCATTAGGCGAGATAGCCAGCACCGCTTTTGAGGTATTTTCCAGTCGATAGCCTTGGGGCAGGGTGAAGGCAATGCGTAAATGGGGGTGGATATAGGAACGTCCACGGACAAAGCCTTCATCTGGGCTATCGCCAAAGAGCATTCCATCCAGTGCCAATAGATAGTCTTCTTGCTCTCGTTCGCCGATATTGGGACCGGAAAAACGGCGAGCGGCAAAGAGTGCGGCTTTGATGCGTTCTGGTGTTGTGGGATGGGAGGAGAGAAAACTGGCCTTTGGGTCGTTGTCGGCGCGTCCTGTCAGAAATTGGGCATATGCCCCCATGCTCTTAAGAAAACGACCAGCGGCAAAAGGGTCCAGTCCGGCTCGGAAAGCTGTTTCAATGCCAAGGCGGTCGGCCTCCAGTTCTTGCACTTGTGAGAAGCTGGCAAGGGTTACCAACTTTTGCGCTTTGATGCGGGCTGCCTTGGCACTGTCTCCGGTCATGTTTTTGATGACTTTGGAAACGATTTCGCTTTGCTGGCGGGCTTGGGCGCGAGCCAGAGCGTGGCGTGATGTGACATGGGCCATTTCGTGGGCCAGCACAGCAGCCAATTCCGATTTATCATTGGCCAAAGTCAGCAAACCACGGGTGACATAGAGATAGCCACCGGGCAGGGCAAAGGCGTTGATGGATGGGGAATTGAGAATGGTCACCCGATAGGGGCGTGTTGGTTCGGGGGAAGCGGCGACCAGTCGCCCCACCAGTTTGGAGAGCATGGTCTCCAATTTTGCATTGGAATAGAGACCGCCATAGGCCTTGATGATTTTTGGATGTTCGCGCGCGCCAATTTCACGCTCTATGGATGCAACAGGTGATGTGACAGTCGGGGAAACGCTGCCAAGGGATGGGCTGTTTTTGGTCAAAAGGGATTGACATCCAGCCAGTGCCAAAAGGCTGCCTGCCAGAATAAGGGGTCGCATATAGGAAGCCGGGCTTGTGCGCTTCACGAAAAAATATCCTCGCCTTTATTGTTTGCTTTCTTGATAGTGCAATTGTTGCGGATGCTTGATGCGCACCAGCGCTCCATCCCGATTCTCGATCCACCCCCGAACATATACAGTCTGCCCTTGCAATTCATCCAAAGAATGGCCTTGCTTTTCCCAAATTTTGAGCAGTTTGGCAGAGAGGATCACTGTAAAATCCTTTTTCCAGATATGACCGAAGTTCAGATAACTGATTTTTCTGGGATTTCGGGACACCGACGTCACTTTGCCTTTGATGATCTGATAGGTGGATATTTTGTCCAAAAGGTGAAGATCATCTGCTTTTTGTATGGCATAGGCCTTGTTTTGCCACAGGCCTTTGCGATTTTTTCGTGCGGTTTCTTCCGCTATCAGAAAAGTTGTTGCGCATGGGCTGGAAAGGTTGGTGAGATCAACCCGGGCCAATCCCAAATTCAGCAAATGCTCTTGCAGGTTGCTTTGCTCATTTTCATAGTTGTTTATTAGAAACAGCGAGGGATTGCTTCGGGATGGTTGGGACTTTTTGGATATTGGGGCATAAATGGTCAGGTTTGACTGTGTGGCTAACCAGTTTTTTGTTGCTATGCGTCTTTGCTCATTCAACACTCTGGTGGCGAGCGGCTCGGTGATCAGGCCAAGAGGTCGCCATGTGGCAGAGATTGTGCTTGAGGTGTCAAGGGAAGTTAGCTTTTGCAAACAGGGATGCTGCTTTGGTGGTTTGGCTGCGTGCTCGGCCGCTGCTGCTACTGGTTTTGGGACGGCAAGCAAACTGAGGCTTAAAAGGCCAATTGGTAAAAGGCTTAGGGTATTTTTGATATGGAAAAAATGTGACATCCGCGAGTGAGGCTATTTCTCTTGGCAATAGGAAATGATAGGACAAAAGCAAGTATCAAATCATGGCATGATGCCAGCCTCTGGCTTTCATTGCAATGAGATTAGGCCCCGTAGCTCAGATGGATAGAGCAACCGCCTCCTAAGCGGTAGGTCGCGCGTTCGACTCGCGCCGGGGTCACCATTTGATTTTTAGTGTTTTACTATGTTGTTTTTAATGGGCCTGGACGACAGAACTGTCAAACATCTGCACCAGATGAGCCGATGAACTCAGTGACGCCAGACTGTCGAAATAGGCCTCAAAGACACCAGCCTTGCTCAGCCGGTCAAATCGTTTCCAGATAGAATTCCACTTTCCGAACTCAGTAGGCAAGGCTCGCCAGGTGATGGTATGGACGCAGAAATAATGGACAGCTTCAAGGAAAAGCCGAGTGTCGCGCCCCTTGGCGCCTCGGCGGGGCAGGTGGGCCTCAAACACGTCCAGTGCTATCGCCCAATCATCCTCTGTCATATGTGTAGACATCGCCAACTCTCCAAATCAGTTGGCCATCTATGAATCACACAATATAAATTAAGGAAATCCCAAATCCGATCCGCGTGAAAATTCATCCACACTGCCTAATAACAATCAGTATTTATACCAATTTTCTCCTGCCTTAACCTCACCTCAGCACCAACTCTCTTCCTATAATTTTATTAGGCTTAATCAATGTAGTCCAAATTGATCATGAAGCCTCTGTCCAGAATCTTTAAGCTGATAATTGTAACGATGAATATGGCTAACCCTTTTATATTGCAGTGACTTTATTTTTTGCTGATCAATAGGGTTCGTCTTTGCTCGGATTGGTTAATTAACGAAAGCAAAAATTATGGCAGAGATTCTAGGCGACGAACACGATAACACCCTAACGGGCACAGATGATGATGATAAAATAAAAGGCTTTGATGGCAATGACATCCTCAAAGGTGGCAAGGGTGAGGATGATCTTTCTGGCGGCAAGGGCAATGATATTCTTGATGGTGGGGACGGGTCAGATATTCTAAAGGGCGATGAGGGCGACGATACCTTTTTTGTACAGGGACATGAAAAAGGGGGAGATTTTGGTGATGAAGTTAAACCTGGCACTGGAACCAATAGTGTCAAAGGTAGCAGAGAAATTGCAGAAAATGGTGTCGTTGTCGGACATGGCATGAATTTTAATGATATGCAGGAAGGCGTAACAATTGATTTAACCAAAGGCGTTGCTACCTCTACAAATTCCAAAACCACTTTCCCTCTTTTGTTTAGTGCTGTAACAGGATCAGGCAAAGCGGACCATATTACTGGCGGCATCAAAGATTTTGATGGGTTCGAGAGGTATAGCGGTAATGCTGGCAATGATTTTTTTGATGGCGGCAGCGGTTATGATGCTCTGGATTATCGCAGTGAGGTTTTGAACGGTTATCAAGGAAGCAATGGAGAGCGCGTAAAAGGCACGCAAGGTGTAACTGTCAATTTTTCGACAGGACGGGCGACGGATTCCTTTGGTGATACGGATACGTTCAAGAATTTTGAAGCAGCGCGTGGCACTACATTTAATGATACATTCATCGGTGGTGATGGGGGGGCCATCCGTTTCAGGGGACTTGGAGGGGATGACACCTTCACGGGCGGCGCAGCGAAAGAACGAATTGCTGGTGGTGCTGGTAATGATATGATTGACGGAGGCGCAGGCACAGAAGACATTGTCGATTATTATGATGAAAGCCGCTTTAACAGACAGGAAGGCAATAGAGACGGCCATACTCTTTTCACCAAAGGAGTTACCGTTGATCTGCTTGCAGGCACCGCTACAGATACCTTTGGTGATACGGATACACTTAAAAATATTGAAACTGTTTGGGGCACCAATCTAACTGACACAATCACAGGCAATCATGGCAAGAATAAAATCTGGGGTGCTGGTGGTGATGATATTCTAAAAGGTCTGGGTGGTGATGATCGCTTTCATGCAGATAAAGGCGATGACACGATAGATGGCGGCGATGGGGTGGATACAGCACTCTATAAAGCCGATTTTAAAAATTTCAAAATTCAGAAAACTGGCGATAAAGCCTATACTATCACCGATAATGACGCGAACCGATCTGGTACGGATAGTTTGGTAAATATTGAGCGTCTTGAGTTCAATGATGGAATATTGGCATTGGATATTGATGGTAATGCCGGGCAGGCCTATCGCATTTATAAAGCTGCTTTTGCGCGTGATCCAGATAATGACGGGCTAAAATATTGGATCAGTCAGGTGGATAATGGCACAGGACTGATTGATGTTGCCAAGGGCTTTTTAGCATCGGATGAATTTAAAAGCGTCTATGGTTCTGATCCAACAAGCGAACAGTTTGTTTCAAAGCTTTATTCCAATGTCCTTGGTAGAGAAGGAGAAGCAGGCGGTGTGGCTTTCTGGAAAGGAGAGCTGGATAGCGGAAAGCGTGATATGGCAAAAGTTCTAGCTGATTTCTCAGAAAGTGAGGAGAATATCGCTGGAGTTGCTCCTGTGATCAATGATGGGATTTGGTATACGTGATTTTTAGCAAACTTTGAAATCATATGATAATATACCGTCTTTTAATTTCCCCCTCGCAAGGTTTTGCGAGGGGTTTTGTTTTTTTGCTGTTTCTTTGTCTGTTGGCTTGTGGGTTGTTTGTTTTATGTTTTCCCCTGCTTGAACTGTTGGATTTCTGGGGTTTTGTTGTGGTGTGTGATATTTCTTTGAATAAAGTTTGCTTATTTTTGTTTTAGTGTT
>JAOXSH010000046.1 GCA_025800145.1 Cohaesibacter sp. | reverse complement strand
TCTGCTCCGGTAGGGGGCAGGATAGTACGTTTTGTTCACTCGCATTTCCTCCGTCGAACAATTCATGTTCACCGAGAAAATCACGGACGATGCGCCCGCCGCAAAAAACGCTCATCTGGTCTAAGCGGATCAGTCATCGTTTTGGCCACCTGTATTCGCCGGTCAGGAGAATATGCGCCCATCCCAGCGGCGAGATATGCGACAGAAGCTCCGGCGGGCTGTCTCGACCATCATTCATTCTTGCAACAACTGTGCGCCCGAGATGATCCGTGTTCCAATAGATGATGATTGCAGCCAGAAGATTCAGGCCTGCCATCCTGTAGTGCTGACCTTCGGCAGTTCGGTCGCAGATTTCACCCTGTCTGCCAATGCGAAGTGCGTTCTTCAAGGCGTGATGCGCCTCACCTTTGTTCAAACCGATCTGGGTGCGGCGCTGCATGTCGGTGTCCAGCAACCATTCGATAATGAACAGGATGCGCTCGATGCGACCGATCTCTCGCAGCGCCACAGCAAGTTCATGCTGACGCGGATATGACGCGAACTTCTTCAGCAGTTGGCTGGGTAGCATGATCCCAGCTGCCATCGTCGCAACGGCGCGTAGAATATCCGGCCAATTCTGAGCGATCAGATTTTCCCGGACCTTGCCGCCAATCAGGCCGCGCAGCGCTTTGGGGTTGTTGCAGGATCGAACGCATACAGGCGCTTGGATGGTAGATCCCGGATACGCGGGATGAACCGATAGCCCAGCAGGGCAGAAACGGCAAAGACATGATCAGTGAATCCACCGGTGTCGGCATATTGCTCTTTGATCCGCTTGCCCGTTTCATTCATGAGCAGACCGTCGAGAATGTAAGGTGCCTCGCTCACCGTGGCTGGAATGTTCTGGGTGGCGAATGGCCCGAACTGGTCGGATACGTGGGTATAGGCTTTCAGCCCTGGCTCATTACCGTATTTTGCATTGATCAGGTTCATCGCCTCGCCCTGATGCGCGGCCGGGAAGAATTGACCATCACTGGACGCGGTGACACCTGCACCCCAGAACTTCGCCATCGGTAATGTGGATTGTGCGTCAATGACTGTGGCCAATGCCCGGTTGATAGCCTCACTTTCGATGTGCCAGCGAGACAGGCGTGACAGTTGGAGGTAATCATGGGTGTTGCTGGCTTCGGCCATCTTGCTCAGGCCAAGATTCAGCCCTTCCGCCAGTAGAACGTTCAGCAGCCCGATCCTGTCCTTGCAAGGCGCGCCTGTTCGCAGATGGGTGAAGGCGTCTGTGAATCCAGTGGTCTCATCCACTTCCAAAAGCAGATCGGTGATGCGGATATCTGGAAGTTGCCGGTAGAGATCAAGGACGAGCTTTTCCGCTTCGTCAGGTACGGCGGTTGTCAGTCGTTCGATCTTGAGTGTGCCATTCTCGATAGACCCGCCGGGGATGGCTCTGTGCCTGGCGGCACGCGCTAAACGGTTCAGGCCGTCGGTGATCCGCACCTTTCGATCTGAAAGCCAAGTGGCCGGATCAAGAGGCATGGTCAATCTGGGGATGGCGGGAACAGCTGAGATTGGCACGAGGGCCTGCTTCAAATCGACGTAGCGCTTTGAATGCCCCAGCCAGATATCTCCGGAACGGAAAGCATCGCGCAGATGAAACAGCACGGCAACCTCCCAGAGGCGATGGTCATCCTCCGACTGAGCTTTAAGGTGTCGATGCCATTTCGAGTTTTTGCGCAGAAAATCTGTCGGTTTTGCCCGGTCTGTTTTTCCACCAATTGACTCAGCGGCATTAAGCAAGGGAATAGCGACCGGGGCGGCCTTGATGTCCAGCGCTTTCAGCATGCGTAGGGCATAGCGCCGGAAACGGCGATGCCCCTGCACGACATGAGCAAGTGGGTCCGCTGCCATGGTGTTGGTCAATTGTGTCGATGTCGCGACCAACTCTTCCAGGATCGCCCATCCAGGCGTGTCCGAAACGGCGGTTTCAAGGGATACACCATCGTTATGTGCGACAAGTAAGGCGGTCCCCAGCTCAGTAAAGGAGCGCAGGGTTTGTTGGACAGCGGCCTTTGCGTCGTCAACGCGTGTATCACACAACCTCTTGGCAGCGCGCTATGTTTTCCCAAAGATCCGATCATGGGTTTCGACCACGGCATCAGCGATGGTCGCCTGCCATTCCACGACACAAACCGCCAGAATGGCGAGCCGCCGGTCACTGGAAATGTCTCGCAATCCATCCGCAAAGTACCGTTCACCCTGTCTGCGCAATCGGGCAATCCGATGCGGGGGCACCTTGTACAGAGTTTCGGTTGGAATTTCGAGCGCCTGCAAGAATTCCAGCCGATCCAGAAGGCGACTAGCTCCGGCCGAATTCTGTCCGACCTCAAACTGACGCAGCCAGACAAATCGGCTGACCCGCTCATCGACTAATTCCGTCAGCAGTGAACCCAGTTGGGATTGCTTGGTTTCACTGAGGCGATCCGCAATAGGGCTGTCGATCTTCCGTTCCGCAGCAACCAGGGCATCTGCGCAAAGCCGTTCGATAACAGAGACACCAGGCAGGATTGTTTGCGTCTGGCGGCATTGCTCCACAAACCGTCGAGCCAGATCCAAACTGGACCGTGCTGTTTCCGCTTCCCGTTCCAGCCATGTTTTCAGATCACGTGCCCCCTGACCCGAGAACATCTTGTAGCCGTAAATCTCCCGAAGGTCAGCAAGATGTTCGCGTCGGGTCTCGGCCCGGTGCGCGTAATCCGCCAAGTCTTCAGGCGCCATGCCCAATTGTGCCGCCAGAAACTCGGTGATCTCGGATGGAATGACTTCCCCTGGCTGCAACAACCGACCTGGATAGCGAAAGACGCAGAGTTGCAACGCAAACCCAAACCGGTTGTGTGCCCGGCGGCGAGATCGAATATGTTCGATGTCATCATCGGCCAGGGTGTAATGCCGCAGCAAGGTCGCTTCATCGGTTGGAAGATCAAACAGCGCCGCCCGCTGTCGGTCGCTCAAAATTTGGCGTCTTGGCAATTCTAATTCCTGTTTGAGGGGTAGTGGGCTTGTCCGTAAGGGGATCGATCAACGGACGAATTCCTGTCGCGACATCCCTTCAACAAAACTGGCTCAAATAGCGTCTCATATAGATGGTACGATAAAAATTGCAATGAAGGGGTCTTATTCGTACAGTTCGGCCATGAACACCACACTTATCGGATACGCCCGCTGCTCCACTGACAACCAGGACCTCACCGCACAGAAACAAGCGCTGGAAAAGCTCGGCGTGGCCTCGGATCGGATCTACACAGATCATGGCTTGACCGGCACCAATCGCGCCCGCCCCGGTCTGGATCAGGCCATTGCAGCTGTGCGGGAAGGTGACACGCTTGTCGTGCCCAAGCTCGACCGGCTGGCCCGCTCTGTGCCAGATGCCCGCGCCATTGCCTACCAACTTCAGGAGAAAGGTGTGAAGCTAGCCCTCGGCGCATCCATCTATGATCCGACCGATCCAATAGGCAAGATGTTCTTCAACATCCTCGCCACCTTTGCCGAATTTGAGGCCGATCTCATCCGCATGCGAACCCGTGAAGGCATGGCTATCGCCCGCGCCAAAGGCAAACTGCGCGGCAAACAGCCCAAGCTGTCAGAGAAACAACAGCGTGAACTCTGCCGCATGCATGCCACCGGCGAGTATTCCATCAGCGATCTGGCCGAGGTGTTTTCCGTATCCAGACCAACCGTCTACAGAACGCTGCACAGAAACCTGCAATGAGCCTTGACAAATTAGGACAACTGTCCTAGCTTGTGCTGGAAACGGTCACAGGTGCACAAATGCCGTCAGCAACAACACGCATACGCATAGTCGAAAAGGCCGATACCCTCTTCTATGAAGCAGGCTTCGATGCGACGTCGTTTTCAGATATTGCAGCGGCAGTGGGGATTTCTCGCGGTAACTTTTATCACCACTTCAAAACCAAGGATCAGATCCTGAATGCTGTTATCCGGTTCCGACTTGAGCGGACGCGTGAGATGCTGGCCAACTGGGAAAACAATGCAGAGACTGCGCGGGATCGCATCCTGTCATTTATACAGATCCTGATTGTCAACCGCGCCAACATCATGGCCTACGGCTGTCCGGCCGGGACCCTGTGTACCGAACTCGCCAAGATGGACCATGCGTCACAGGATCATGCGAACGAAATATTCGTGTTGTTTCGGGGCTGGCTTACCCAACAATTCATGTTGCTCGGCTCCGACGAGCAGGCTGGGCAGCATGCTCTTCATGTTCTGGCTTGGTCACAAGGCGTGGCCTCTATCGCAACGACCTTTCGCGATGAAGCATTCATTCGCAGAGAGGTTGCAGAAATAACCATTTGGCTGGACAGGAAAATCAGCCAACTCAATACCAGACTGACAGGTGATTGATGTACATAACCTTCTTGAAATTTTCAGAAAATAAAGCTGTGGCGCCCGAGTTCATGCAGGCGCACAATGAATGGATCGCCAAAGGTTTTGCGGATGGCGTCTTCCTCAGTGTTGGCGCGCTCAAGCCTGCGGCGGGCGGTGCTATTCTGGCTCATGATGAGGAGCGCACAACCTATGATGCGCGCATTGCCTCTGACCCTTTTGTAGCAGAGGGTATCGTTATTGCTGAAACCCATGAGGTTGAAATAAAGCGAACAATCCCAGAGCTTGATTTACTGAAGGCTTCGGCATGAGCGAGCTGTTTCTAGGGCCGGATGGCCGTACGCGCTGCCGTTGGTCCGGTGCCGCCCCCGAGTTTTTGAACTACCATGATTGTGAATGGGGTTTTCCGGTCACCGACGATACATGGCTATTTGAAAAACTATGCCTTGAGTCATTCCAATCGGGGCTAAGTTGGCGCACGATCCTCTCCAAACGTGAGAATTTCCGCACGGCATTCGGGGGCTTCGATTTCCAGAAAGTCTCTCAATTCGGTGATAGCGATATTAAACGGTTGCTGTCTGACAAGGGCATCGTCCGACACCGTGGCAAGATTGAAGTCGTCATAAATAATGCGCAACGTGCTTGCGAAATCGCCAAGGTGGAAGGATCATTGGCCGCTTTCATATGGCGTTTCGAGCCATCGGATGAAAATGTTCCTCCCCAAAGCCGGTCCACGTCCCCGGCATCAGAGGCGCTGTCTAAAGCGCTGCGTAAGCATGGCTGAAAATTTGTCGGTCCAACAACCGTTTATGCATTCATGCAAGCCATGGGTCTGATCAATGATCACTCCGAGGAGTGTTGCATGCGAGGGAAAGCTGCTGAGGCGCGCGCTAAACTAGAACGCCCATAATAAAGACCCGATTCTCTTAACGTACTAACCTGCCCTTTACCGGAACAGGCCCCATCAACGCCATTTTGAGGACATGTCCATGGCAAGACGATCTATATTGACCCCAAAGACCCGACAAGAGCTATTTGGCATCCCCGCCGACCCGGAACGCCTGGCTCGTTTTTATACTCTGAACCGGGAAGATCATCATTTGATCCGAACGCGGCGGCGTAATGAAAACTGCCTTGGCCTCGGGATCCACATTGCGCTGCTACGACACCCCGGTCAGGGGGGGATTGATGGGATTGTTCTTCCGAAGCCCTTCATTCTGCTGTCCTGGTCCCAAATCGAAGCGAACAGGCAAGCCCAACGCATCCACTACGGCATGGATTTTGGTGCCAAATCCACCCCTTGAGCGACCGAGAGCCTGGGCTTCGGCCCCCCCTTTTTACGCCGCGCGCCACCTGCTTGGGCCTGCGCGCGTATTACAGTGGCATCAATAGCAAGCCATTCCATGTCAGGGTCTTGGGCTACCGACTCGAAGATCCGATCAAAGACCCCGGCCTCTATCCAGCGATAATAGCGGCGCTTAATGGTCTGGTAAGGACCAAAGCGGTCCTCGGGCAAATCACGCCAGCGGGCACCTGAGCGAGCGAGCCAAAGAATGGCATCAAAAAAACGGCGTCCATCACTGCGGGGGCCACGTTTGCCCTTGCGGCCTCCGGGAACAAACTCTCTCAACCGCTCCCACTGATCATCGCGTAGCACTTCGCCTTCCATACCGATCTCCAAAAGTCAGTATAGAATCTGATTTGATCAACTTTGGGAATCCCTATTCATTAAATTGTCACTA
>JAOXSH010000028.1 GCA_025800145.1 Cohaesibacter sp. | reverse complement strand
CGGGAACAAACTCTCTCAACCGCTCCCACTGATCATCGCGTAGCACTTCGCCTTCCATACCGATCTCCAAAAGTCAGTATAGAATCTGATTTGATCAACTTTGGGAATCCCTATTCATTAAATTGTCACTACAACCTAAAGCATTTTGGACAAACTCCATGTCAACAAGAAGACTTTGACTTATTGTTTTGATGCTAGGCTTTCCAAAAACGTTTCATTTTTTGGAAACATGCTCAAAGCCAAACTGATCCATGCAAGGTGGCCAGGAAAATTGGCCGCCTTCAGACCTGTTTCCCCTCATCGCTATCAAGCTCAATCACATAGCTGGCCGGCAAGCGGATACCAAAGTGCTCCAGAGTTGCGCGCGCCTGCCCGCGCAGTGCTTCCAGTCCGGTTTGAACCTCACAACCAGCTGCTTTGGCCTCTATCAACAACCGGGTCATGGAAGGCTGCATCACCATATCCGTTACAAATGGTTTGTTGCCACCATTGAAATAAGCGTTATCCAGCGGGCTGACATCCTCACCTGTGCCATCCTTGATCATGCCGACCGGAGACGCATTGGTGATCAGATCCAGTGCTTCGGGCTTGCACCATCCTGCACTGAACATCTGCTGCGGATAGGCCTTCTGCAGGCGCAGCACCAAATCTGACATACGCTGCTGGTTACAATCATACAGAGACAAAGAACGGACACCTGCCTCGGCCAATGCGAAGGCCAATGACTGCCCTGCGCCGCCTGCTCCAATCAATTGCACGCGCTTGCCTCGCACATCATAATCAACACCCGCAAGACCATTGAGATAGCCAAGACCATCAACTGCGTCACAATAGAGACGCCCGTCTTCGAGCCGTGCAATATTGGCAACTCCAATCTGGCGAGCTCGGGAACTGGCTTCATCCGATGCCGCTAGCAAACCACCCTTGTGGGGAATGGTCGCAACGATGCCCCGTAAATTCCTGATATGGCGCAACATGGAGAAGACATCTTCTGCGCTGTGCGAACCAAAATGCATTGGCACGCAAATCGCATCAACTCCCAGGTCCGCAAAGATCCGATTGTAAAGCGCTACCGAGCGAACCTGCACCACAGGATCACCCACCACCACATAAAGATCACTGGCTCCAGATGGAACCGACACAAGCTTTTGTTCAGATGAGGACATGAAAGAAACCCGAAAAAACAAAAAGAGCAGCCAAAGCCACCCCAGTTTGAGGGAGAAAAACGAGACCGTAAACCGATTATTACGATGATCCTGCCAGATCAGCCATTGTCCATAATCAGATCACTGGCCTTTTCACCAATCATGATGGTCGGCGCATTGGTATTGGAACCATTCACACTGGGCATGATGGAGCTGTCACAAAGGCGAAGGCCATCAACCGCATGTACCTTCAATTGCGGATCGACCACCGACATATCATCAACTCCCATCTTGCAGGTGCAGGTTGGATGATAGGAAGTGCGCCCATATTGACGTGCATAAGCCTCGAAATCTGCCTGTGTTTTCACATTATCATCGGGGAAGCGAATCTTGCGGATATATTTCGAAAGACCGGCTTGAGAGAAGATTTCACGGCTCAGCTTCACCCCTTCAACAGATGTCTTCAGATCATCCGGGTGGCCAAGGAAGTTCGGATCCACCAAAGGCATATCTGCCGAATTGGACGAGCGAAGTTTGACAGAACCTCTTGCCTTTGGACGCAGGGTATAGGAATTGAGGGTGATGCCGGAAGATCCCTTGGGCACGCTGGGCACTCCTTCTTCAGCCCCGGCTCCAGCAAGAAAATGGAATTGCAAATCTGGCACGGGATTGGACTTGTCCGCATACCAGAAAGCTCCACCTTCCACCACATTGGAGGCAACAGGACCGGATCGGAACAAGGCATATTCCAGGCCCGCCCAAAGCATCCAATGCAGCCTGTTATATTTATCAAGACTATAATGACCGTTCAGTTCAGCAACAATATCAATGCCGAAATGATCATTGAGATTCTCGCCAACGCCCGGCAGATCCTGCAAGACCTCAATGCCATGTTCCTTGAGGTGATCGGCAGGTCCGATCCCGGACAACATCATCAATTTTGGTGTGCCGATGGCCCCCGCCGTTACCAGCACTTCCTGATCTGCACGCACGATCTTGCGCTCGGATCCGACAGAATAGTCCACGCCCACGGCCCGATTGCCTTCAAAGACAATGCGATGCGCCAGAGCTCCGGTTTGCACGGTCAGATTCTTGCGATCCATGACCGGATGCAAATAAGCGACCGAGGCAGAAGAGCGTCTGGCATTTCGAATGGTTGTCTGATAAACGCCGCACCCTTCTTGTGATGCACCATTGAAGTCGGGATTATAAGGCAGTCCCAATTGCTGACATGATTGCACAAAAGCACGGGTCATGGGCTGGGGATCCGCCAGATTGGATACGCCAAGTGGCCCCTCGGTACCATGCCATTCGTCAGCCAGAAGGCTGTTGTCTTCCGAGCGAATGAAATATTTCTGGATTTCGGCAAAGGACCAGCCTTCACAACCTTCTTCAAAGGCCCAGCGGTCATAGTCGGCAGGAACGCCACGCGTAAACACTTCAGCATTGATGGAACTGCCACCACCCAGCACACGCCCTTGTGCATAGGGAATCTCACGATTGTTCGCATGCTTTTGCGGCACGGTAGTGAAACCCCATGTCATCGGGCCTGCTGTCAGCTTGGCAAAGCCGACCGGCATGTGAATATAGGGATGGCTATCCTTGCCGCCTGCTTCCAGCAGCAAGACCGAAATATCGGAATTGGCCGACAACCGATTGGCCAACACGCAGCCGGCGGATCCCCCACCGACAATCACATAATCATATCCTGCCTTCGCCATGATCGCCTCTTATGATAACCAGTGATCGCGATCACCCAATTCGATATGGGTGGATTTGATCTGGGTATATTCTTCTACACCGTAAATGCCGGTTTCTCGTCCCCAGCCCGACTGCTTGAACCCGCCAATTGGCAATTCAGGCCCACCTGCCAGAGTACAATTGATCCACATACGGCCTGCCTGAATCTGTCGGGAAGCCTTCAGCGCCTTGTCGATATTCTTGGACCAGACACTGGCCGCCAAACCATAGATGGTATCATTGGCGATGGAGATTGCTTCGTCGACACTTTCAAAGGTGTGCATGGTCAAAACCGGACCAAAAATCTCGTCTTTTGCGATTTCCATGTCACTTGTCACATCGGCGAACAAGGTCGGTTGGATATATTGACCATGCTCGCTTTCAATCACATCACCGCCGCAGACCAATCGAGCTCCGGATTTCTTGCCGCTCTCCATATAGTGGGTGATGGTATCATTTTGAGCGTTGGTTGTGATCGCTCCCACTTGCGTCTCGGGGTCCAGAGGATCACCCACACGCACTTTGGCAAAACGTTCTTTCAGCAAGGCCTCAAATTCGGCAGCAATGCTTTTTTCAACAATCAAACGGCTGCCGGATACGCAGCACTGACCTGTATTGAAACAAATGCCGAAAGTCACGCCATCTGCAGCATCCTCGAGATTGGCATCGGCAAAAACCACCTGCGGGTTCTTGCCACCCAGTTCCAGACCAAGCTTCTTGAAATTGCCCTGCGCTGCAGCCAGAACCTTGTGCCCGACAGCCGTTGAACCGGTAAAGGAAACCATATCAATGTCGGTATGTTCGATCAGAGCCTGACCGACTGTGCTGCCGGACCCGGTCACAACATTATAGACACCATCAGGTAGCCCGGCCTCTTTCAGAATTTCTGCCATGATCAGCGTGGTTGCGGATGTCACCTCACTTGGTTTGGCAACAATGGTGCAACCGGAAGCCAGAATGAAAGGCACCCGCTCGGACAAAATAAAGAAAGGAAAATTCCACGGAGTGATCAAGCCCACAACACCAACCGGCTCGCGCGTGACCAATCCAAACAATTTGTCGCCGAGATTGTTGAAACTGTCTCCGTGCAGCGCTCTTGCTGCACCGGCGGCATATTCATAAATTCCAGCGGCAGCTTCAACCTCACCCCGGGACTGAGAGATGGGCTTACCATTTTCCAGAGTCTCGAAGTAGGCCAGTTCTTCAGCGCGCGCGCGAATACCAGCAGCCGCTTTCAACAGAACAGCAGCTCTCTGAGCGCCCGGGAGACCAGACCAGCGCCGGTCATCAAAAGCTCTGCGGGCGGCCGCAACGGCATCATTCAGATCATCCTGCGAGCATTTGACGATTTTTGAAACCGGCACATCATGAGCAGGGCTGCTGCGTTCAAAAAGCTCCCTGTCACCGGCCATCACATAATCGCCATCAACAAAGAAACCAAATTCACGAGCCTGATCGGGAAGAGGCAATGTGGTTGATGTCTCGGACATAATGAACTCCAGAAGATTGAGAGGCAGACCTTTGGCCCACCAGAAACTGAGAAATAAGACGTCAGAAAGTGATTGAGGTTTTCAGACTGTCGCTTTGATCGGCCACAGTCTCAAATGCCTGCCGGATATCCTCCAGCGGATACGACCGTGTGGCGAATGCATCCGTCCTGAACCTGTCATGAGAAAGCAAAGTGAGGGCATCATGCATGTCCTCACCCATACCTGCAACAGACCCCTTGATGGAATTCTCTCGCAAGATGGTTTCGAGAATAGGCATCGGCAGAGCATCATCAGGACTCGTCAGACCGAAAGCGGAAATGTGACCTCCCGGACGGATCAGACTCAGGGCCAGTTCATAAAGCGCTGGCAAACCGACGCTTTCAATCACAACATCTGCACCACGCCCATCAGTCATTGACATGACGGTCTCATGCAATTGATCGCCATGGGTGACAACCGCATCGGCTCCGGCCTCCTGCGCCAGTCTGGCACGTGTTTCATTGGGCTCGGATACGATGATTGGAGCCGCACCCACAAGGCGCAGCATCTGAACATGTAAATTGCCAATCGGCCCGCCACCCAACACCACCACGGACTGGCCGAAGCGAATGTCGGCTTTTCTGGTCGCACGTACCACACAGGCAACGGGCTCCGTCAAGGCAGCAACTTCTACCGGGACTGTCCCGGCAACCGGAATTACCAGACGAGACGGCACGGCCATATATTGCGCAAAAGCACCATCACAGGAAATACCAAGCTGTTCCATACGGGAGCAGTTGAGGATCTCGTTGCGGCGACAATAATAGCATTGCCCGCAGCCCAGATTGATATCCACCACAACCCGGCATCCCTTTTCAAGATGCTTCACAGCCTCACCCATCTGTTCGATGATACCGACAGCTTCATGGCCAGGGATCAGCGGCAGTTTGTCCGCCGCATAATGTCCGTTGAAGATATGCAGATCTGTGCCGCAAATGCCCACACGTTCTATTCTGATCAGCACCTCATCACGTCCGCAGGTGGGCTTTGGTACATCCCGAACTTCGAAGCGTCCTGGCTCTACCAGAACAGCCGCTTTCATATGCGCATTCTCAGCCATGGTCTTCTGCCTTACTTCACGGTTTTCATTTTGCTACGATCAATGGTCAGCGCGATCGCAACAATCAGGACAATGCCAAAGAAAATCTGCTGATCAGTTGCCTTGATCTCCAGATAGAGCATTGATGTGCGCACCACGGCCACAATCATTGCGCCAATGAACGTGTTCAGCACTCCGCCCACGCCACCGGTCAGCGGCGTACCGCCTACCAGCACCGCCACAATGGCGGGCAACAGAAAACCATTGGCAATAACGGGAGAACCGCCTGACAACTTGACCGCAAACATCAGACCGGCAATGGCTGCAAATGCACCGGACAGCGCAAAGGCAAACATTTTGAAACGATCCACTTGCAACCCCGATGCCACAGCTGCCAATTCTCCCGCACCGATGGATTTCAAGGCGCGACCAATCGTCATCCGACGCTCGACGAAATAGGCCAGAGCCAGCAGAACGAGAGCAATGATCAATTCATGAGGAATGCCCGCAGTGTTGCCAACCAGCCAACCGAAGGCCTGATCACGCATCTCTGCATTCATATATAACGCCCGCTGGCCAGACGCATATTGCCCAAGAGAGAGGGCAATGCCGCCGACAGCCAATGTCGAGATGAAAGACGGCACCTTCAACTTGGTGGAAACAAAACCTGAAACAAAGCCAAAGCCAAAGCCAATCAAGATGCAGAAGAGCGCGGCTCCCACTCCCAGAATGGGCAGCATCAAGGTGGCAAGAACGGTCGTCATGTTGGCAACCGACTGGGAGGAGAGATCAATACCCCCGATATAGATGACAAAAGTCATGCCCAGCGCCATGATGAAGAGCGTTGAAATGTCTGCGGCCAAACGGATCAGATTGGTCAAGCTCAGGAAATTTGGATCCATGATGCCAACCAGACCGATCAGGGCGATCAGAGTGATCCAGGGGAAATGTTTTTTCAGTTTATCCATAGTCATGCCAGTCCCCTAAACCATGTAATGTACAAGATCATACAGCGACGGCTTGTTGCCTGGCTCGCAGTCAAATCGCTTGGTGATTTCGCCGTCCTTGAGAACAAGAATGGAATGGCTCAAACCAATGGCCTCTTCCAAGGTATCGGCAATCAGAATGACCCCAACCCCCTCGTCACTCATTTCGCGCACCATTTCATAGACATCTTCCTTGGCACCGATATCGAGACCACGAGTTGGATGATCGAGCAAAATGATGTTGGAGCCACCACTACGCCATTTGGCGAGAACAACCTTTTGCTGGTTTCCGCCTGACAGGTTTCCGCAGTCAGCTTGTTCGGAGGATGCCTTGATGGACAATCGATCAATCCATTTGCGCGCCAGTTTTTTCTCACCGGCCAGATTGAGCACACCAAACCTGGAATGTCTGCCCATCTGTGACAGTGTCATATTCTCATAGACATTCATGCCGGAGACGATGCCTTCGATCTTGCGCTCGCGCGGAATATATCCCACACCGCGATCAACCATCTCATTGGCCTTGAAGGTATGGACTTGTTCTCCCTTGATGGAGACCTGACCCAGATGAGGACGGTTGAGACCGAAGATGGTTCGAATGATAGCTTCGCGACCAGACCCTTCTGTACCGACAAGACACAGAACTTCACCGGCGTGCAATTTTAGCGAAATATCCTTGTAGCTTGACGCGCGGGAAATTCCGTCCAGCTCCACCAGAACCTGATCCTTGTTGAAAGGCTTTTGTTTCTCTTCGCGATAATATTCCTTGTCGACATTGCGCCCGACCATCTTGTGCTGAATATCATCGACATCGGCGTCGTCTGCCTTGAGGCTATCGACCACTTCGCCATCTTTCATGACATAAATGCGGTCTGACAGCTCAATCACTTCGTCCATACGATGCGAGACAAAAATGAAAGACGCTCTCTCGGTCAGTTCACGCACCAGCTTGAACAACAGCTCGACTTCTTCCTTCGCCAGAACAGAAGTGGGTTCATCCAGCAAGATGACGAGATCTCCGTCAACCCGTTCTTCCAGGGTCAGAACCTTGGCCAATTCCACCAACTGGCGCTGGGCAAATGACAGTTCAGACGTGGTGGTAGCAGGATCAATATCCAGTTTGACCTTGGCCAGCTGAAAACGTGCGGCCTCGGCCATATGTTTCCAGTCCATCAATCCGAATCTTACGAATTGCTGTTCGAAACCCAGGAAGATATTTTCCATCACGGTCAGGTTGCTGATCAGGGATTGCTCCTGAAACACCATTCCCACGCCCATTTCCATGGCCTGACGCGGATTTTCAAAACGAACTGGCTTGTCGTCGACCAGAACCTCACCACCGTCATGCTGATAGGCCCCATAAATGACCTTCATCAAAGTGGATTTACCAGCACCATTCTCTCCGACAAGACCGACAATCTCGCCGCGTTTAATCTCGAAATCCACGCCTTTTAGCGCGCGAACACCGGGGAATGTCTTTTCAACTTTTTTAAGCTCAAACATCGGGATCACTTCACAAAGGCAAGAGATTTACGGTCCGTGGACAGAACCACGGCAACAATCACGAGCAGACCAAGTACACCGTCTTGCAAATAGCGCGGTAGCCCGACGACAATCATGCCGTTATTGATAACATTGACGATCAGAACACCGATCAGGGAGTTCCAGACACCACCATTGCCACCCCAAAGGGCTGTTCCGCCGACGACCACCGAGGTGATGGAAACAAACATCAGATTGTAACCGGTAGCGGTTTCGGCAATGCCGATCTGGGCTACTGCGAACAAAGCTCCAAGCGCATAGAAGACACCGGCAATCATGAAGCCGAGTACCCGCACCTTCTGGACATTCAGGCCAGAGGCATGGGCCAGATCTTCGCCACCACCCACAGCATAGAAGTTACGACCAATACGGGTATAGCACTGGATAAACCAACCAATCACCAGCGCCACGAGCGCACAATGCACCATGAGCGGGAACCCGAAATAGCGCTCGGTCAGAAGCGAACGAAACAACGGGTCCTCGACCCGGATACGATCTCCTCCGGTCACAAGAAGTGACAGACCGATCCCGACAAAGCCCATGGAAAGGCTGGCCATGAAAGAAGGAATCTTGAGTTTGACGTGAACCAACCCGTTGATCAGGCCGAAGAGAGATCCCAAAATCAGCGTCACAGGCACCGCCAGCCAGGCCCAGGAAGCCAGCGAGCCGCCAAAAGCAATGAACAGGGTTGCAAAAAGAACGGCACTGACAGCCACCGCTCCCTCCATAGACAGATCAATGGAGCCCATGATGATGATGTAGGTCACCCCGACGGCAATCATCAAGGCGGGGGTCGATGCGATTCCAATCCGGGCAAAGTTGCGTATGGACAAGAAGTTGGAATTTGCAAAGGAGAATACAAAAATCAGAGCAATCAACACCAGAAGGGGTGCCCATTTTTGCAGTTTTTCTTTGGAAACGAAGTTGGACACTCATCTCTCCGTCATAACAAAAGCCCAAAAAAGGGACACGATCCGCACCGCAAGGGGCCAGTGCCAGATCGCGTCAGGTTAGGGTCTTTGGAACGTTCTGGCCTTCTCCCGGTCAACATGAGCGGGCGGAATTTTCAAATCCGAATCCTGCTTTGAATGTGAAGGAGCTTCAAAACAGAATCCGAAAAAGATCAGGTGATATACTGGGCGTCATTTGCCCGCACCTCACTCAATCCGACAAATCAGCCATATTTGATCTGGCCGTTGGCTGGACCCCAGAAGTCCTTCCAGTCATATTTCGGCACACTGTCGAGGTATTTGGCCTTGAATTCTTCGGCATCCTTGCGGGTGATCAGAATAGTTGGGCCATAGAATTCACGATGCTCATGCGGCTCTTCGGATGGCTTGAAAGCACCAATAGCTGCATAATAGGCAAGGGCCGCCGAGATACCACCACCCCAATGCGGGTTGGTAAAGACAGTCGCCTCAATATCCCCCTTCATGACCAGTTCAACAGCCTGAGGGTTGCCGTCATAAGTTACAATTGGAATCTCACCGGCCAGACCTTCAGCACGCAGAGCCTCAAGCACACCATATCCGATGGTATCGTTTGCACAGTGAACGCCTTTGATGTCATCACCAAAACGGGTCAGGAAGGAAGACATGATCTGGTTGGCTTTTTGCGTATCCCAGTCAGCAGCCTGATAGTCCAGCAGCTTGATATCAGGGAAATCTTTCATGGCGTTGAGCAAACCCTGCTTACGCTCGATGGCAGGTACGTTGGAAGCAATGCCACCAAGACCCACAATTGCTCCCTTACCACCCATTTTTTCAAACAGGATGCGAGCGGTCTGCTCGGCTGGTCCAATATCAGACCAGGACATGTGCGAAACATAATTATCGCCAAAATCCCACGGATGCAGATCGTCGGTCTTGTTCCAGATGGTCGAAATATAGGCGCCGGATTCTTTCACAGCTTCGACAACCGGACGCGCATTCGGGGCATCGTTGGTATCGATGGCAAGCGCCAGATTGCCCTTGGTCTTAGCAAGAATTGCCTTCACATCAGCAAGAGATTTCTCGCTGGAACCTTCGTTGATCAGATGCACCAGATCGTCCTTGGAACGACCAATACTTTCGATAAATGCCTCACCACCGGAAACAATTTCGTTCCAGTAAGGATTGGAGCGGTTACGGTAGCTCCATGCAACTGTAGGCTCTTTACCGGCAGCCAATGCGCGACCACCCAAGGTGGACATTGCAGCAACACCGCCAAGGCCAGCCGCAGTCGCAAACATGAAATTACGACGACTGATCGTTTCTTTCTCGATGAAGTCCTTAATGAATGACATCATATCCTCCCATATGCATTCAGCAGACGATACCAGGACATATCAACTCAACAACTCTGCCCTCGGTACTTTATGCACTAACTAGTTACTTCGTTATTTTAAAATTGTCAACCAAAAGCAGAAGGAAAATCTACCTGTTAGCCCAAGAGGCAAACAGGCTTGCAGGATCTTCCGTTATCAGCAATTATACAACTAACAAGTTATTTACCTGCATTTTGATCTACATTGCCTTCGCGCGAAAGCTGTGCCAGGCAGACCCAAGAAACAAGACTGGATAGACGTGACTATGGTCGACTCTGTTAAACCCAAACGCGTTCGAGACGCGGAAGCAACACAGAAGCGGATTTTACAAGCAGCCAAAAAAGAATTTGCGCAAAAAGGCTTTGGCGGAACCCGTGTAGATGTTATTGCCGAGCGGGCCAACGCGAACAAACGCATGATCTATCATTATTTCGAAAGCAAGGAAAATCTATTTGGCAAAGTTCTCGAAGAGGCTTATCTGGATATTCGACAAGCGGAACAAAAACTGAAGCTTGACCATCTCGAGCCAGAAGAGGCCTTAAAGGCGCTGGTTATATTCACCTGGAAATATTATCTCAAAAATCCAGAATTTCTCACTCTGGTCAACAGTGAAAATCTGCATAAGGCAAAACATCTGAAAAAATCTGAAACACTCATGAACATATCTCGTCAATTTGTTCAGATGGTACAGAATATTCTGGAACGAGGCGTTCAAGATGGAGTGTTTCGCGCTGGTATAGATCCTGTTCAACTCAATATTACAATTGCTGCTGTCAGTTATTACTATCTGACAAACCGTTTCACTGGATCAATTCTTTTTGAGCGCGATTTCATGAGTAAGGAAAATCTTGCAGAGAGGCTGGAGTTCAATATTCAAACTATTCTTAACATGGTAAAGATCCAAAGCTAAATGCGCTGCATGCTAAAGTTTTCCTCAAATACTCGCATTTGATTTTCACATGCCATTCCAATTATCTAGGCGGTGTGGACGGATTTTATCAAGATGAATGCGGCTGCAAGTGAGACGATTGATCTGTAGTTCTGCTGGGTCTTCTCGCACCTGAGAGCCCGATTTAAAAATAGTTGAGCGATATCAAAAAGTTGTAATTCAATCGTCTTTGTCTAGAAGATGGAGGATCACATGCCTTGGGATGATATCGCTCGGGTTCAATAGAACCGCGACACGCTTCGCTATCCAACAGATTTAATACCAACGAGTAGAAATAATCGCACCTTTCTTGCCGCCAGCTCGGTCAGGCGGGCGACCACGCACCACACATATGCGCGATGGGATAGATGCGATCCTGTATGTTGGGGGCAGCGGTTGCCAATGGCGGATGTTGCCCAAGGACTTCCTGCGCTCTCAACGGTTCGCGGATATTTTTATGCTTGGCGCAATACTGGCTTTTGGACCCGGATCAATCATCTCCTGGTCATGGGGTGCCGGGAAGTGGAAGGGCGAGAGGCCAGTCCGATGGCTGGTGTCATTGATAGCCAAAGCGTCAAAATGACAGAAAGCTGCGACATTCGGGGCTATGATGCGGGTAAAAAGATCAAGGGTCGCAAGCGCCATATCAAGCGTCATATCATTACCAACACCCTTGGCTTGATGCTGCATGTTGTTATCCATGCCGCTGATATTCAGGATAGGGATGGTGCTCCTGACATGCTCAAGGCAATCCGGGATCGCTTCCCATGTGCTTCCCATGGCTACGTCATGTCTTTGCTGATGGTGGCTATGCTGGTGAGAAATTGCGTGCGGTCTTGAAGGCACATGGCGACTGGACCATTGAAATCATCAAACGGTCAGACACAGCCAAGGGCTTTCAGGCCGTTGGTTTAATTCGCCGACATAGAAACCTTCACCACCATTATTATCGAAACAATACTGGATGTGACGACTGCGATCATGGCACCAGACAGTGCGTTGAGCTCTACAAAACTCAAAGCGAAGAATGCTACGATCAAGCCTGTAATCGCGGCGATCAGGTAACGGGTAAACCATGAAAAGGCGAATGGGGCATCGCCACTAACACCTGCCGCACGAGCCATTGCAGTGCCCAGTACAACTCGTAGAAAAGAAGCAACGGGAATTGGCAGAAACGCAGTCAAGAAGCCTGCGAGTAAAGATGGTATTGAGATTGAACTCAACGCAGAGCCTAACAACCCGCCCAGAATGACGGCTGAGAACATCATTATGAACATGGGTATGGTAAAACTGAATGGCGCTGACTTCATGGGTTGTATCCTTTTTTGGTTACCCACTTCGCTCGATTTGGTCTGCGAGGCGAAGCGTGTGAGTTTTTGTGAAGATGTGAAAAAGACCGAGGGCTACAAAGAAGCCGCCGAGGCCTTGAGATAAATTAGCAAACGTCAGATCGCCGTTTGGATGAAGCCAGGCATATCCAATAATGGCGAGTGTGATGGGCATCGATAGAAGGCACAGACTCTCGATCAGGTCCGACTTTCGACGCCAGCCGATCTGACGCGGCATTTGCATAGCGACAGCGAGCAGAGCCATTAGCGCAATAGTGAGAACATCAGGCTTGGCAAAAGACCAGCCAATACCACCCAAAACTAAACCGGCTAGAAGAAGGTAGGGGCCGGACGCGGCCGAAACACGAGCACGTTTCGCAAATGAAGCAGTATGCGGGTCCAAAATTCGCTCCATAACTAATTAAATACTGCCAGGTAGGCAAAATAGATAAAGACGGCTCCAGCCATCAGAGTCCTCGGAAAGTGTATTGTACCCCAGTTTTTGAGGTCTTTGATCATTTGGGGACTTTCAGGGTCCGCGCCTTCGGCCATAATTCTGCGATTGACCGGCATGATGATCAAAATCGTGTACGGCCCTGAAATTTGCAGCAGCGTTCCGGCGATCAACCAGCTCCATTCCCCGGTCAGGTAGGAAATAGCACTACTCAACGCCCATACGGCCATCGAGAGTATGAGCTGAGTATGGTTGGACTTATGAAAGAATGGTTTGAAGTAAGGAACAGCTACTTTTGGGCCAGATTCAAGCATCGCAGGATGGGATACTGCGGAGGCTGAATAGCCATATCCAAAAATCATTGCCGTCACGGTTAGAAGCAGGATTGTAAGAATTTCAATTATCATGGGAGCCTCACTTGGGTCGCATCATTCGATTGACAATATCGGCGGCGATCGGAAATCCGGCGAAGAACCCAACTACGATACAGGTTACAATCGCCGTAGCATTTACTTGTCCGGCATACAAAGCGATCGCGAGCAATAACCACCCAACCACGCAGGCTGAGATGGATTGGATCATTATGAATAACCAGAGTTTTGCACTCATTTTGTTTCTCTTTCCAACGAGCTATTGGCTGAATCACCTGAACTCGAATGCTTCGGTGTGAATAGAATTTTTGGGAACATTTCCGGCTTTGAGGTCCTTAGACAGACCTTTGACCATTGGCTTTGGACCGCACAGAAAGTAATCATAGCTATCGAGAGAACCGGATAACTTCTCTTTCATGATGTCGACACGGGCGAATTGACCGAGACCTGATTCCAGCAATACAACTTTCAGATTTCCTAGCTCTTTTGCCTTCTCTTCGATTTCCGAAAGGAACAGGGCTTCACTTCGATCACGCACTGCGTAAACAAGGGTGATTTCCCGCTCATCACCGGGGTTCATCGCTCGTATTTTCGAAAGAAACGGGGTGATACCAATTCCCCCAGCGAGCCAAACCTGACGCGAGCGGGCGTTGGTTGAATCAAATCTACCGTAAGGCCCGTGGACAACCACTTCTCCACCAGGCGTCAGCTCCTCACGAACCTTCCGGGTCCAGTCGCCGAGCACCTTGAGGGTAAATCGTAGTCCATCCTCCGAGGGGGCACTCGAAATTGTGAATGGATGCGGCTCGGTCCAGCCTTTGCCTTGAACTTCGACAAAGGCGAACTGGCCCGGCTTAAACGCGAGAGATTTGTCTATTGGGCTAAGAACAATCTCTGTGGCGCGTTCAAGACTGTTGACCGTTTCAAGTTTGAAGCGTGTTTTGTTTCGTTTGTTGAAGCCTAAAACCGAATAAAGGAATGCAAGCAAGCCGAGGATCGCTGCTCCGATCAGCAAATAGCCTGACGCGCTGAACCGCTCAAAAAAGATAGCGGGGGCGGTCATGAAGTGGCCGATTACCAGTAGATACACCAACCCCATCAGCTTATGCATCGGTCTCCATCGAGAATAGGAGATCTTCCGATTTAGTGCCAAAGCCAACGAAAGCACCAGCAAAACCAGAGAAACCATTCCCAACGGCGCTGACGGTACAAGCCCGTGAACTGTAGGGTCAACGCCCGCTGGCAACTCTTTGGGCACTCCAATAAAATGTGCAAAGACAAACAGGATAGAGAAGACACCAGTAAACTTGTGGACCTGATAAACTCTATCCAATCCTCCGAACCAATCTTCAAAGACTGCTAGTCTGGTAGACAAGACGATTGAGGTAGTCATCAATAAAAAGGCAACACCACCAAGCATCGTGGTTCCCACCAAACGCGCACTGAACTGCTCTGGTGCGAAGACAAAATGCGTCACTGCAAAGATCACCAGAAAGCCAAGTATGACAAAGAGTCCTTTTTTGTTTAACATCGGTTTTGCCTGAGAAAATGAGGAGGAATGATCTGTGAGTTGGCTATTTTGCTTCAGGTGCAATGGCCGCTTTAAGTGCCATGATCACAGAGAAGCCATTCAAAAACTCTTCCTTGGTCAATACGGTGTCGTGATCGGTATCAGCACGACGAAAATCGACGTCTAGCGATTTGCGATTCTCGGTGATGGAGATCAGCCCATCCCGATTTCTGTCCCGAAAAGCAAATAGAACGCGCAATGCGGTGTCGAATGATGCTGTGCGGCCTTTTTCTTCAGCGACAGCTTGCATGCCATAGTCAAAATTCATGAACTCTTCCAGCGTAAGTTTATTGTCATCATTCCCGTCTTTGGCTGCAAAGACGTCGCTGCCAAAGGTGATAAACTCGCCAAAATCTATGAAATCACGGTCCGCAGTGTCAGCAGATTTAAACGCAAGCTCAGCAAGGCGACGCCCTTCACCTAGTTCAGCAGCATGTGCAGTGGTGATCAGCAGAAATCCTGCAGCAATGGTCAACATCAGTTTCTTCATCGGTCTCTTCCTAAGTCGTGTGGCTCTTGGCCACAGGGAGTTGCAATTCACTTACATATGCATTACTTGCAAATGCAATTATTGTAAACCCTAGTTTTTTAAAAACACTTGCAACACTTGCAGAAGACAAGCATTAGAGGTAGATCTATGATGATGAGAGACCGGTTCTTAATGATGCAGGTTCAAATGGCAAAACATAAAAGAACAGAGAGCTTTGGTTTTCTGATTCAAGTGCTGGCAAGGCGTATTGACACAACTATGAAAGAAGAGCTTTTGAAAGTTGGGGTCGATGTGAAAATCTTTGTCAATCTAATGCTTTTGTCTGAGCAAGATGGAATCAACCAGCGTCAGTTGGGCGAGAAACTTGATTTCCCCGAATATTATACAAGCCGAAATGTGGACAGTCTGGTCAAGGCTGGATTTGTGGAGCGCCGGCAAGATCCCAACAGCCGCCGTACCTTTCTAATCTATCTTACCGATAAAGGACGAGAGAAAGCAAAACTGCTCCCTCCTATCGTCAAGAAAGTCAACGATCAGTATCTCAAAGAACTAACTTCGGACGAACGCAAACAACTGATCTCATTGCTTCAGAAGAGCACAGGGCACTGAACCAAAGCTGGCCAAAGGTTATGCCGATAAATGGATGGCAAAAACGGGCTCCTTACAGAAATTTGCCCTTCTTTACGTTGCGGACCAAAATGCTCAAGTTCAATGTCTGAGCGTTGGGATGGAGGGATTGACTAGGAGACCTGTGCTCGAATTGCATTATCTATATGATTTATCGTAATTCATCAGAATTTTCGTATCGTCATCGTCAAGCTTGATCACCCTTGCGATACCCGCACCTCGAATGCCTGCTCGGCATCAATTTCTTCTCTATCCCTGCCATTGTCTCTGTAAGGATAGACCCCGTTTGAGATTATAAGCAATTGCCGTGAGTTGGACAAAGAGCGTTGCCTTGTCGAGGCCACAGGATGGGATCTGGTTCAGACCGTAGGAGCGTTTACAGGTTCCAAAGATCTTTTCGACCCGGCACCTTACTTTGTGTATGGGGCCATTATGTGCGGCCAGCTTGGCTTTCGC
>JAOXSH010000003.1 GCA_025800145.1 Cohaesibacter sp. | reverse complement strand
GCCATATCAAGCGTCATATCATTACCAACACCCTTGGCTTGATGCTGCATGTTGTCATCCATGCCGCTGATATTCAGGATAGGGATGGTGCTCCTGACGTGCTCAAGGCAATCCGGGATCGCTTCCCATGCGCTTCCCATGCGCTTCCCATGGCTACGTCATGTTTTTGCTGATGGTATAATCCAACTGTTCCATCAGTTGCCGCTCCGAGCGGATGCCGTAAAAGGCCTGCAGCAAAAGCGCCGAGAGAAGCATTTCGGGTTGGATAGAGGGTCGACCTTCATGGCTATAGAGATGATCGAAGTCTTCGTTCAGTTCATCCAGAACTTCCCGCACAAGCAACCGGATTTTGCGCAACGGATGTTTGGTCGGGATCCGCCTTTCCGCATCAATATAACTGAAAAGCCCAACTTCTTCTTCAAACCGACCACGCATTGCCCTGCCTCCATGATCAAATCACCACAAAAAAGAGAATCATATTCGTAAAAACAAAGCCAGGGGGGGCAGCAGACTGTTAGAACGCTTTAACAAAAAGGGCCGTTTGATACATCATCACTTGGCCCTTTTCAGCAAATGCAAGGACTTAGCATCAATTTCAAACGGAAAACACTCGCTGACAGTCAAGGAAGAACCCATCAGGTTCGTAAGCGAAACTGCACGAGGATCGGCTAGATCAACCAATCAAAAGCGTGAGAATAGCAAGATGTTATGAGATAAAAGTGATGGCGGAGAGTGAAGAGCGAAGTTCGAACCGAAGCCAAGCAGGTAGGGTTGGTGTGGCGGCTATCTGCAAACATAAAATGGCGGAGGAGGTGGGATTCGAACCCACGGTACGCTTGCACGCACGCCGGTTTTCAAGACCGGTGCATTCAACCACTCTGCCACCCCTCCAGCGTCAGCGGTGAGAGGTATTTGCCGGTATTTGCTCGCAAATGCAAGCCTGAAATGGTTAGATTCACAATCTCTGTTGAAAAGATTATCTAAGAGCCTGATTTAAAAGTCCTGAGCCGACTCTCTCCCCTTTCAGACCTCCCGTCATGGTACCCTTATAGGGGTCTGAAAAGGGGGAGAGGATCGGATATGCGGCCTAAAAGTCTCTGTCAGAGCCTTTTAAATCGGGCAAATAAAAGAGAATTGAACAGTCAGCATCTCTCTTGCTCGCAAAATCATCCATCAAATAGACTGCATATCTCTTTTCGATTGCCTATATAGAGCATATTTTTCGAAAAGTGTGTGTGGTTTTCGGACAAAAATATGCTTAGAAACAAAGGCTGGAGCATTTTGAATAACGACGTGCTTATTCAAAATACTCTAGGCTGTAGTGACAATTTAATTATTTGAGCCACAACATGATTCCTGCCAGTTTTACGAAGCCGAGGAAGTTGGCGGCAAGCTTGTCATATCTGGTGGCAATTCTTCGCCATTGTTTGAGCTTGGCAAAGAAGCCTTCAATGCCCCATCGTTGTTTGTATGCTATATGGTCATAGTCATGTTGGAACTTGCGATGACGTCTGGGTGGGATGACC
>JAOXSH010000027.1 GCA_025800145.1 Cohaesibacter sp. | reverse complement strand
CTGACATGGAATGGCTTGCTATTGATGCCACTGTAATACGCGCGCAGGCCCAAGCAGGGGGCGCGCGGCGTAAAAAGGGGGGGCCGAAGCCCAGGCTCTCGGTCGCTCAAGGGGTGGATTTGGCACCAAAATCCATGCCGTAGTGGATGCGTTGGGCTTGCCTGTTCGCTTCGATTTGGGACCAGGACAGCAGAATGATATGGCTCCGGCCTGTGACTTGATGAGTGGGCTATATGCAGAACAGGTTCTTGCTGATCGGGCATATGATGCTGACAAGCTCCATGACCTCATTCTTGATCAAGGTGGAGAGCCGGTCATCCCACCCAGACGTCATCGCAAGTTCCAACATGACTATGACCATATAGCATACAAACAACGATGGGGCATTGAAGGCTTCTTTGCCAAGCTCAAACAATGGCAAAGAATTGCCACCAGATATGACAAGCTTGCCGCCAACTTCCTCGGCTTCGTAAAACTGGCAGCAATCATGTTGTGGCTCAAATAATTAAATTGTCACTACAGCCTAGCTCGTCTAAGCAAATAGCTTCAAGTCTTTGGAGGTCTATCTCTTCACAACCATAACCATTTACTAGTTGCCGAAGAGCATCTCTTTGCCAAGCTGGTCGATTTTCTGACCAACTAACAATATCACTGAGAGCCGAATGCTGAGTATATTGGGCAGGATCTTTTACTTTAGTCGACATGGGTCAGGTAGGCTTTCTTAGCTAATTTCGCCATCATGCTAACACCAATCTAAAAGTGTTGAACTCCCAATAAACAACCTTTTTTGAACATACTAATTTAATCCAAGATTTTATTACCCAAAATCATTCTGCATACTGTGCATAGCCCTGACTCACACAAATCTCGCACACTTACATCATATTTCTATAAAACATAATACATTTCAGATTGTTACAACTTTTACCATCCGACTTTTAATCGGACGGTCGAAGGTTCGAATCCTTCCGGGCACACCAATTCTCCCTTTTTGTATCATCACTTATATGTGACATAAGCTGCGCCTGATATCGGCTCACATCTCTGTGTTTACGAATATACCGATCATTTTGCCAAAAATTGGCAGATTTCCGGCCTTTTTCTTCGACCATATCCTCAAATTTTCGTTAGTCGCTGCTTACTTTCTTTAAACGTCTTTAAGCTTTTCAAGAGATCATGATCTGACAGAGTGCACTTATTGCGCTATGCTATAAGTGTAAGTTCGTAGATTCTTTTGGTATCTCTAACGATGCCAGACAGAATCCAACCATTGACCATAGGCGAATTTTTGCGTTTGACGGTTTGATTGCCGGTACAGGATTCGCTCTAGAAAAGATGTCTTAACAGAAGGAGACGCCACCCATCAGGTAAGGAGATTGGATATGAAACGCTACATCGTTAGCTTAAGTCTGGTGATGACAGTTATGACTGCCGCTCCGGCTTTCGCAGAGAAACCCTTAACACAACCATCGGTGCAAAAGGCCAATATAGACAGATCTGAACTGCCTGCACCCATTGCAAAACCGTTAGAAATTTCAGTGATTGACAAGGCCATCATCGCTTTTGTGGTGCGTATGCATGTGGCCAGTTTGTCACGCCAGCAGGCAACCAAGTTTTCGCGAACGTTCACGCAGAAAACACAGGACCATTTTAAATCTGCCAATCAGATGCTGGCCTTTTTCTCACGTCGCTATTTTCCCGTTCGTCATGGCAAAAGCTTGCAGCTGGACAGCTTAAGCTTGCGTGGAGAGGTTCCTGTTCAACATGCTTATCTTGTTGATCGCAGCGGATTGCGCTGGAGATTGTCCTATGGCCTGAAGGATATGGGGAATAAAAAATGGCGCATTGTTTCGACCGTCATCAAACCGGCACCGGGAACACCCACCTGATAGCGTGCTATATCATGCCAACCAATATGGCGTGGTGCATGATACCATGGCCAACCGTTCGCCAGATTTTGCAAACGGTGGCCAAGGCATGTAAAAAATTGATCCAATTTACAGTGCAGGCATATCGCCACGCGCCCACGCTTCCTTGACTTGCCATTTATGATCATCAAAGCGCCCTGCTTCAATGGCATCGCGCATGCCTTGCATCAATTCCTGATAATAGGCCAGATTGTTCCATGTCAGCAGCATGGACCCTAGCGCCTCATTCGATTTGACCAAATGATACAGATAGGCGCGGCTATAGTCCCGTGCCGCTGGACATGGGCTTAATGGGTCCAGAGGGCGGTGATCATCTTTATGACGGGCATTTTTCAAATTGACCTTGCCATACCGGGTAAACGCCAAACCATGACGCCCTGCCCGGGTTGGCATCACACAATCAAACATATCAACACCACGAGAAACAGATTCGATCAAATCATCCGGTGTGCCAACGCCCATCAAATAGCGTGGTTTATTGTCTGGCAGGATTGGGCATGTGGCATCCAGCATATCCAGCATAACTTGCTGAGGTTCACCCACAGCCAGCCCGCCAATGGAATATCCCTTCAGATCCATCTCTTTGAGAGCTTGTGCTGATTCCTCACGCAAACGCGCAATATCACCCCCCTGTACAATGCCAAACATGGCTTGACCAGGCCGGTCACCAAATTCGAGTTTGCAGCGCTCAGCCCAACGTAAAGAGAGCTGCATGGCGCGCTCAATCTCATCTTCAGAGGCAGGCAATTTGGTGCATTCATCAAGCTGCATTTGAATGTCAGAGCCAAGTTGACATTGGATCTCGATAGAGCGCTCCGGTGACATAAAGAATTTGGCACCATCGACATGGCTTTTAAATTCCACGCCTTTTTCGCTCATCTTGCGCAATTTGGCCAAAGACATGACCTGAAAGCCGCCGGAATCGGTGAGGATCGGATGCTGCCAATTGGCAAATTTGTGCAAACCACCCAAAGCCTGAATACGCTCAGATCCGGGCCGCAACATCAAATGGTATGTGTTGCCCAAAATAACATCGGCACCCAAATCGCGCACCTGCCCCGGATACATGAATTTGACGGTTGCAGCGGTGCCCACAGGCATGAAAGCAGGCGTGCGGATGACGCCACGCGGCATAGAAACCTCGCCCCGCCGGGCTTTTCCATCTGTTGCCAAAAGCTTAAATCCAAACTGCTCCGGCTTTGGATCAGGGATTGGCAACCCCAGTCCCATACGGTCAGGATTTTGATTATGGTCTGGTTGCGCTGTGTTTTCGCTCATTTCGATATCCTGTCGGGCATCCTTTGGCTTGCTATCACTGGCTTTTAGCGCAGCAACAGCGAAGAATCGCCATAAGAATAGAATCTGTAATTTTGCTGGATGGCATGGGCATAGGCCCCTTGCATACGCTCGCGCCCCATCAGCGCCGATACCAGCATGAATAAGGTGGATTTGGGCAAATGAAAATTGGTCATCAGGCCATCAATGGCCTTGAACTCATAGCCCGGCGTGATGAAAATATCCGTATCCCCACAAAAACCGCTTACATATCCTTTTGCCTGAGCGGCGCTTTCCAGCAATCGAAGAGATGTGGTGCCAACGGCAATCACCTTATTGCCCCTTGCGCGCACTGCATTGAGATGATCGGCCAAATCTTGCGGCAACTCGCCCCATTCAGCGTGCATTTTGTGATTGTCCGTATCCTCTGCTTTCACGGGCAAAAAGGTGCCTGCTCCCACATGAAGCGTTACGAAATGGCGTTCAATTCCCTTTGCATCCAATGCTTCAAAAAGACGATCGGTAAAATGCAAACCAGCTGTTGGGGCTGCTACCGCGCCTTCTTTTTCTGCATAGAGGGTTTGGTAATCAAGCTTATCCTTTTCATCTTCCTTGCGCTTGGAGGCAATATAGGGTGGAAGCGGAATATGCCCCACTTGCGCAATGGCCTGATCAAGAGCAGGGCCGCGTTGATCAAAGGCGAGCACCACCTCACCTGCTTCACCTTTTTCTGTGATAGTGGCCGCTAGCTCAGGGCTAAATTCGATATGATCATCGAGTTGCACTTTTTTTGCAGGTCTGGCAAAGGCGCGCCATCTTGCCCCGTCTTCGCGTTTATGCAGATTGAAACTAACTTTGGCGCGGATATCACCGCGCACACGAATACCGGATAATTCCGCCGGAATGACTTTGGTATTGTTAAAGACCAAAGCATCGCCCGGCTCCAGAAAGTCCGGCAAGGCAAGAACCTTGTGATCCTGAAACTCCCCTTGTTTTGGCACAAATAACAGGCGCGCTTCATCACGCGGATTGTGTGGCCTAAGAGCAATATTATCAGCTGGCAGGTCGAAGTCAAAAAGGTCAACGAGCATGATCTGGTCAATTCTGTTTGCGGTGCACGCGGCAATGTTGCACGGATAGCAAAGGCAGAGTTTTGACGTTTTTACGTTGACCAAGCCCGATTTTGCAAAACAACACGATAGCCGTCCGGGTCTTGATAGGTTTTCCCGGAAACATCCCAATAGTCATTGTTGGATGGGACGGGTTCGTACCCCATCATTGCCATCCTATCAAGACGTTTTTGCCATTCTTGGCTATCTGGGAGATAAAAAACCAAAAGACCTTCATGATCTGGTGCTTTTGGCGCGATCGCCCCATGTTCTATGGTGAATTCTAGATGATAGGGCGCTTGAGGATGGCCAATAATAAGCCCGTCAAAACCATTATGGCCTTCAAACGCACCTAAAAGCTCAAAGCCCAGTGCCTCGCAATAAAAGCGCTTGATCGCATCAAAATCCTGACAAGAGCGTGCAACGCGCAGGACTGGATGGGAAAGAGGCGTATTCATTGCGAAAACCGGGCTTTGAGATGTCGTCTATGTCAATAACAGCTTTGCTTTAGAGGTCCGCTGCGACTTTCATGGAAATGATGCTGTCAGGATCCTGTACAGGCTGGCCGCGCTTGATCTGGTCAACATTATCCATGCCATCAATCACCTGTCCCCAATAAGTATATTGGTTATCCAACCATGGTGCATCGGCAAAGCAGATGAAGAATTGGCTATTGGCTGAATTTGGATCCGTAGCACGCGCCATGGAACATGCGCCGCGACCATGTTTTGTCGGACTAAATTCCTGAGTCAGATCTGGCTTGTCGGAACCGCCAGTGCCAGTGCCAAGAGGACACCCAACCTGTGCCATGAAGCCATCAATAACGCGATGGAAAACAATACCGTCATAGAAGCCTTCGCGTGCAAGCTCTTTCAAGCGTGTGCAGTGATTGGGCGCCAGATCAGGGCGCAGTTCAATAACAACCTTGCCTTTGGTGGTTTCCATTACCAGTGTGTTTTCAGGGTCTTTGATCTCTACCACAGTGCGTTCCTCTTAAATTTACTCTAGGGATGAAGACAATAAACCTATCTATGGTCCGCTTGTCTTCCTTATCTGGTGTTATAGCCTATTTTGCGTCTGCTGCTAGCTGCATTTTGACGATGACATCGGGCGTTACCGGGGGTTCACCTTTTTTGATCTGATCAATGAACTCCATCCCGGAGGTCACTTCACCCCAAGCAGTATATTGGCCATTCAGCCATGGCGCATCAGCATACATGATGAAAAACTGCGAATTGGCGCTATTGGGACTTCTGGAGCGGGCCATGCCAAGAACACCACGCTCAAATGGGCGCGGGTTAAACTCTTCTTTCAGATCCGGCAAATCAGACCCACCCATGCCGGTGCCTTGTGGATCGCCAGTTTGGGCCATGAAGCCGGCAATTACGCGATGAAATTTCAACCCATCATAAAAGCCCTTACGCGTCAGGGTTTTGATACGATTGACATGGTTAGGTGCCAGATCAGGGCGCAGCTTGACCACAACCCGGCCATAATTGGTGTCGAGATAGAGAGTATTTTCCTTATCCTCAGCCGCTGTTGCTGGCGCTATGATCAGAGAAAACAGCAAGGCAGAGATGGAAAGAAGACGGGTAAACAAGGTCATTGCTTAAAGTCCAATCAGTTTGAAAGCTTTTTCGTGACAGCCTCATGGACCGCCGGGGGAACAAAAGGCGTGATATCGCCACCCATGATCGCAACCTGCCTGACAAGGCTGGCGGCAATGTGACGAACGGCACCACTTGATGGCAAATAAAGCGTGTGGACAGATGGGGCCATGGCCTCATTCATCCCGGCCAATTGCATTTCATAATCCAGATCTGTGCCATCACGAAGACCGCGAATCATAAGCCCTGCTTCGACTTTTTTGGCAGCATCAACCACCAAACCATCGAAAGATATCACGTCAAGCTCGGTCTGGGTCTGTTCAGCAATCGGGCCAATGACCGTTCCAATCAAATCAAAGCGCTCTTGTGGGCTCAAGAAAGGTTTTTTGCCATGATGCACCCCAACCGCCAACACCAGCTTATCGACAATATGGCAAGCCCGACGAACAATGTCGATATGGCCCAGAGTGATCGGATCGAAGGATCCGGGATATAACGCAATTTTTTTTGTCATGTCTCTTGTCCTACCCTTCAAGCCAAACAATCTCAAGCATGGTTTGCCACATTTACTGATTTGCCCAATTTCTTTTGACTTTTCGCTGGCTTCGGGGTCAAATAATGCTATTGAAGAATGCGTTTAAATACCGATAGTCAAAAAGTTGTTCAGTTACATGAACTGAAGATGAACGGACCAGTCAGATCGTCTTCAGACTCATTATTTTAATTAAGTGTTAATTCATATAACAAGGGCCATATTGCCCAAGGGGACGTCATGAATTCTTTACAAAAAGCCAAAGTGGCTGTTATTTCAGGTATTACCATTTGTGTTGCAAGTTTGGGTTTCATTGCTATTTCCGGGGCGCAGTCGCTTTCAAAAAAATCTCTCGACCGCCTGCCTCATAAACCTTATGGCCTCTCACAGTCGCACGATTGTGCTGTGATTGGCGGCGGCAAGAGCTGCTTGAAGACTGTCAGCGCACAGTCCAAGAAGAACAACCTGCAAAATCTCCCTGCAATTGCCATTATTTTGCCAGATGTTTCAACCACCCAATTGATCAAGGGCGACTTGGTTCTTGCTGCGACACAATAGGGTATAGCTCACATCTGACCTTCCTTAAAAAGAAGCCTTCGGGCTTCTTTTTTTGTAGCTATTTTTTAGCCGCCATAGATATGAATAGAAAAAGGGCCAGTTGAAGACCGGCCCTTTTTCCTATCTCAAAATGTCAGCACAATCGCTCTTTATACCAACGGCATAAAAGATTGACCAATAAAATCCGGTCATATGGGGTAATCTTTCAGGCCGTTGGTATTATTCCTGCTCTGTGCCACCGTCTTTGTCACTGCCAGCATCACCGTCTGGCGCATCGTCATGCTCGCTCTCTTCTGACTCATCTTCAGAAATCCGCTCAACGGAGACGACTTTCTCGTCCTCACGGGTTTTAAAGACTGTTACCCCTTGGGTGGAGCGGCCTGCGATGCGAATGCCATCGATGGGGCAGCGGATCAGCTGACCACCATCGGTAACCAGCATAATTTGGTCACTTTCTTCGGCGGGGAAGCTGGCAATCAGGCGGCCATTGCGGTCATTCACCGTCATGGCAGCGATCCCCTTCCCCCCACGCCCGGAGGTGCGGTATTCATAGGAGGAGGTGCGCTTGCCAAAGCCATTTTCAGAAATGGTCAACACAAATTGTTCAGCCGCGCCCATTTCCGCATAGCGCTCATCTGACAATGAGGTTGCTGGCACTTCCGGTGTTGCCTCTGTTGCCGCTTCTTCGCCATTCAATGCACGGCGCAAGGCGTTGGAGCGACGCAGATATTCTGTTCGCTCTTCCGGTGTGGCGTCAAAATGATTGACGATTGCCATGGAGATAACCTTGTCATCCCCTTCCAGTTTGACACCGCGCACCCCGGTGGAGCCACGGCTCTGGAAGACACGCACATCGTCCACGCAGAAACGGATACACTGGCCTTTGGCGGTTGTCAGCATGACATCGCTGTTGCAATCGCATGTTTCGACGCCAACAATCCCATCATCCGACCCCTCTTCAAACTTCATGGCGATCTTGCCATTGCGATTGACGAGTTTGAAATCAGACAATTTATTACGGCGCACGGAACCAGAGACTGTTGCGAACATCAGATCAAGGGTTTCCCAGCTTTCCTCGTCTTCCGGCAATGGCAAAATGGAGGTAATACGCTCGCCCTGTTGCAACGGCAACAGATTGATCAGTGCCTTGCCTTTGCCCTGCGGGGCGGAAAGCGGCAAACGCCAGACTTTCATTTTATAGGCAATGCCACGAGAGGAGAAGAACAGCACCGGTGTATGGGTGTTGCCCACAAATAGCCGTGTGACAAAATCTTCATCCTTGGTGGCCATACCAGAGCGGCCCTTGCCCCCACGGCGCTGGGCACGATAGGTGGAAAGTGGAACGCGCTTGATGTAACCGGCATGGGACACGGTCACGACCATATCTTCACGCTGGATCAGATCTTCATCATCGAAATCTGCTCCCCCTTCGACAATTTCTGTCCGGCGAGGTGTTGCAAATTCGTCCTTGAGCTCAAGCATTTCATGCTTGACGATGTCGTAAATCCGCTGACGGGAGCGCAAGATATCAAGATAATCAGTAATCTTGTCGCCCAAGGCATTCAGCTCGTCCCCCACTTCATCACGGCCAAGAGCGGTCAGACGCTGCAAGCGCAAATCAAGGATCGCACGGGCCTGCTCTTCAGACAGATTGTAGGTGCCATCTTCATTGAGCTTGTGGCGCGGATCATCAATCAGATTGATAAGGGCTTCAATATCGCGTGCTGGCCAGCGGCGTTCCATCAATTGGCTGCGCGCTGTTGCCGGATCCGGTGCCTTGCGGATTAGGGCAATGACCTCGTCGATATTAGCAACGGCAATGGCCAGACCAACCAAGACATGGGCGCGTTCGCGGGCCTTGTTGAGCAGGAATTTTGTACGGCGGCTGACCACTTCCTCACGGAAGGCATTAAAGGCATGGAGCACATCGCGCAAATTCATCAATTCGGGCTTGCCACCATTCAGCGCCACCATATTGGTGCCAAAGGAGGTTTGCAATTGCGAGAATCGATAAAGCTGGTTCAGCACCACATCGGGCACAGCATCGCGTTTCAGCTCCACCACAACGCGCATACCCTGACGATCTGATTCGTCACGGATATCAGAAATGCCCTCAATACGCTTGTCCCTCACAGCCTCGGCAATCTTTTCGATCATGGAGGCCTTGTTCACCTGATAAGGGATTTCGGTGATGATCAGCGCATTGCGGTCTTTGCGAATTTCCTCAACATCGACCTTGCCACGCATCATAACAGAGCCGCGACCTGTATTATAAGCACTGCGAATGCCAGAGCGGCCAAGAATGATACCACCGGTCGGGAAATCCGGTCCCGGCACAATTTCCATCAATTCTTCCGGACTCAAGGCCGGATTGTCAATCAGAGCGATTGAGGCATCGATGACCTCACCCAGATTGTGGGGGGGAATATTGGTGGCCATACCAACGGCAATGCCCCCTGCCCCATTGACCAAAAGATTGGGAAAACGGGAAGGAAGAACCGTCGGTTCGCGCTCGGAATTGTCATAGTTGGCGGCAAAATCGACCGTATCCTTGTCCAAATCGCCAAGAATTGTCGTGGTAACCTTTTCCAGACGACATTCCGTGTAACGCATGGCCGCAGCGCTATCGCCATCAACGGAGCCGAAATTGCCCTGTCCGTCAATCAAAGGCAAGCGCAAGGAGAAATCCTGCGTCATACGCACCAAGGCGTCATAAATGGCACCATCACCATGAGGGTGATATTTACCCATCACATCACCGACAACACGCGCGGACTTGCGATAGGGTTTGTTCCATTCATAGCCATTTTCATGCATAGAATAGAGAATGCGGCGATGAACCGGTTTTAGGCCATCACGCACATCGGGCAAAGCACGGCTGACGATCACGCTCATGGCATAATCCAGATAGCTTCGCTTCATCTCATCCGTGATGGAAACAGGCTTGATATCAGTAGCGATATTGGCACCTGCCATGGTCTCGTTATTGTCTGTCAAAGGAGTGTCTCGAACCCTAAGCAAAAAGATATGTCTGTATATCCGATTCAAACCCAATCAGCAAAATTTGATGATATCCTCCTGTTAGCAAAATTGCTGGCAGGGCTTGCCTTGATGATGTTGGCCTTATAAGCCTTTCGTCTAGAGCCTGATTTAAAAGCCCTGAGCCAACCCTCTCCTCCCTTTCAGACCACCCGGCATGGTACCCTCATGGGCGGTCTGAAAAGGGGGAGAGGGTTGGATATGCGGCCTAAAAATCTCAGACAGAGACTTTTAAATCGGGCGCTTAATCTTAAAACAAGTATCCTCCCGAGATGAATTTTGCCGAAAAGCAGAGGTGAAAAATGGCTGATTTGCCCGTTGATTTGATGCTCAATGCCTTTGTAACATTGTTTGTCACCATTGATCCGATTGGTCTGGCACCAATCTTTTTGGCGATCACCTCCAGTGCCAGCAAGCAGGAACGTTTCAAGATTGCCTTTCGCGCTGTTGTCACAGCAGGCTTTATTCTGGTTGCCTTTGCCATTATCGGACAGACAATCTTGTCCGTATTGGGTATTTCGCTTGGGGCCTTTCGCATTGCCGGTGGCTTGCTTTTGTTTGCGATTGCCTTTGAAATGGTGTTTGAAAAGCGAAAAGAGCGCAAATCCAAATCTGCACAAAAAGCCCTCACAGATGATGAGATTCACAATATAGCGGTTTTCCCGCTGGCTATTCCACTGATTGCAGGCCCCGGAGCCATTTCTGCTGTTCTACTTTTGGTCTCACAATCCGCTGACTGGGTGGATCGCGGCTCGGTCTTGATGGTCATTTTAAGTGTACTTGTTCTGGTGATGGTGATGTTTGCTGTTGCCAACAAGGTGGAGAAATTACTGGGAGATAATGGCCGCAATATCCTGACACGTCTGCTTGGTGTGTTGCTCTCCGCTCTCTCTATTCAATTCATTGCAGATGGGGTGCGTTCAATCATTGCCGGATGATAGCTCACGTTGACATGCATACTAAAAATCCCGGCCCTGTTTTATGCAGGTCGGGATTTTTTATGCCCTCAAGCCCTCCATAAAGCTTACCACTTACATGGTTGTATCTGGCCCTTTCAAAGCCACATAAATGGCAGGAATAACCAGAACGGTCAGCAAGGTAGACGATGCCAGACCAAACAAAAGTGAGATAGCCAGCCCCTGGAAGATTGGATCAGCCAGAATTACTGCTGCTCCAATCATGGCGGCAAGAGCCGTTAGCATGATTGGTTTGAAACGAATGGATCCTGCTTCCAGCAAGACATCATACAAGGCTTTGCCCGATCCCTTTTCATGACCAACGAAATCCACCAGCAAGATGGAATTGCGCACAATAATACCCGCAAGGGCAATGAAGCCAATCATAGATGTGGCGGTGAAAGCCGCGTCAAAAATCCAGTGTCCAAGCATGATGCCAATCAGGGTCAGGGGAATGGGTGTCAGCACCACCAAAGGCACCCGGAAAGAATGGAATTGCGCCACCACCAGCGCATAAATAGCAAGAATGGCAACAGCAAAGGCAGCCCCCATATCGCGAAACGTCACCCAAGTCACCTCCCATTCACCATCCCAAAGGATCGATACTTTGCTCTCATCCTTTGGCTGTCCATGCAATATGATGTCAGGTTTTGGCAGATCTCCCCAATCATGGGCATCGATCTTTTCCTGAATGGCCAACATGCCATAAATGGGCGCTTCAAACGCCCCTGCCAATTCTGCCATGACCATTTCAGCAGAGCGACCATTGTGACGGAAAATCGGGAAACTGGCTTTTTCCCGGTCAATGCGGATGACATCGCCCAATTCGACCACGCCTCGTGCACCGGGAATGACATTTTGCGGCACCGGAATAGAGAGCAGACGTTCGGACAGGGTCAAATCTGCCTTATTGGCTTTGATCGCAATTTCAATCGGGCGGCGGCCATTGCCTTTATGCGAATAACCCACCACCTGACCATTCAGATAATATTGAATGGTTTGATAAACATCGCCCTGTTCCACACGGTGATATTCCAGATTTTCCTGATCAATGCGAAGGCGAGCACGCTCATTTGGCTCTCCAAAACTGTCATCAACATCCACGACAAAGGGCACCGCTTCAAACAAGGAGCGCAGCTCGCTTGCCACTTTGCGGCGCATGTCTGGCGTCGGGCCATAGATTTCGGCCAACAAGGTTGCCATAACGGGCGGTCCGGGCGGCACTTCGACAACCTTCAGGTTGGTGCCTTTTGGAACGTTTACCTTGGCAATCAATTGGCGAATTTCCAGAGCAATGTCATGCGAGGTGCGACTGCGCTCATGCTTGTCTTGCAGATTGATTTGCAAATCCCCCTGCTCTGGCATGGCGCGCAAATAATAGTGACGCACCAGACCATTAAAGCCAAAGGGAGCAGCCGTGCCCGCATGGGACTGGATATGCAGGATTTCCGGCACGCTCTTTAGCTGATCTGCCAAGGCTGCAAGGACGCGGTCCGTCGTCTCCAGCGCAGTGCCTTCCGGCAAATCCGCAATGATTTGCAATTCTGATTTGTTGTCAAAGGGCAAAAGCTTGACCGTGACATCCTTGGTATAAAGGAGCAAGGTTGAGGCAATGGTCGCCACACCTACAATCAACAAGAAAAACCAAGAGCGCCCCTGCCCCTTTAAAATTGGTGCAGCTGCCAGACGATAGCTTGTGCCAAGCAAGCCTCCATCAGCACTTTGCGAATGTCCAGCCTTGCCAATGCGATCCATCAGCCATGGCGTTAGCATCACCGCAACAAAGAAAGACAGAACCATGGCCGCAGAGGCAACCGCCGGGATCGGGCTCATATAAGGCCCCATAAGCCCAGAGACAAACATCATCGGCAAAAGCGCGGCAACCACGGTCAAGGTGGCAACAATGGTGGGATTGCCAACTTCTGCAACGCCTTCAATCGCGGCGTGAAGTTTGGATCGGCCATCCTTCATCGCCCAATGGCGGGCAATATTCTCAATCATCACGATTGCATCATCCACCAAAATGCCAATGGCGAAAATCAGCGCAAACAGTGAGACCCGATTGATCGTATAGCCCATCAAATAGGCCGCAGCCAATGTCAGTAGGATGGTTGTGGGAATAACGATGAAAACAACCACGCCTTCACGCCAACCAATTGCCAGCCCCACCAGCAAGACAATAGAGACCGTCGCCAGCCCCAGATGATAGAGCAATTCATTGGCTTTTTCATTGGCGGTCTCACCGTAATTGCGGGTGATATCAACATTGAGGCCTTTCGGGATCATTTTGCCTTTTAACTGCTCAACCCGCTCCATAATGGCGTGGGAGATGTTAACCGCATTGGCACCTTTGCGTTTGGCAATGGCAACAGAGACAGCGGGCAAACGTCCAAAGCCGCCTTTTTTGATCCGGGCCATGTGCCACACTCTTTGCCCATTTTGTGAAGCCCCCACCACGATATTGGCTACATCCTGCACATAAACGGGCCGGCCATCGCGAGAGGTGAGAAGCAACAAGCCGATATCTGGCACGCCTTTGAGCGTTTGACCGGCCGCAATGGGCAAAGATTTGTTCTGCTCACGGATAGACCCAACCATAAAAGAGGTGTTGGCCGCTTTGACCTTGCCCACCAATTGCTGCAAGGTGATACCATAAAGGGAGAGCTTTTCTGCATCCGGCTCAACCCGGATTTGATCAGGCTGCCCGCCAACCAGATAAGTCAGGCCGATATCGTCCAGTTTGGCCAGCTCAACCCTTAATTCATCTGCAATATTATAAAGTCGATTGCCGCTCCACCGGGCCGCTTCATCCGGCTTTGGCGATATTGTCAGCACCGTGATGGCGACATCATCAATCCCCCGCCCAACAATCAGCGGCTCGGGAATACCAACGGGGATTTGCGCCAAATTGGCCCTAACTTTGTCATGCACCCGCAGCACAGCAGAATCAGAACTGGTGCCAACCAGAAAGCGGGCTGTGACCGTGACATGATCATCCATTGTTTGGGAATAAATATGTTCGATACCATCAATGCCCTTAACGATGGTCTCCAGGGGCTCGGTGATCAATTTGACCGCATCATCAGCCCGCAAGCCATCGGCTCGCACATGGATATCAACCATAGGGACGGAAATTTGCGGCTCTTCCTCGCGGGGCAAAGCCATTAAGGCGACAAGACCAAGCGCAAAGGCGGTGATCAGCATCAAAGGGGTCATTGGCGATGAAATGAACGACTTCGCCAAATTGCCAGACAGACCAAGTTTCATGATTCTATCCCCTTAATAGCTGACCAATTGGTCGCCATCAGAAAGACCAGATAGAATTTCCATCATATCCTGATCCCCTTGCCGATATGTGCGCCCTGTCTGGATGACAACCTCTATGGGTTTGCCACTCAAATCTTTTGCGGTCACATAATCCAGTCCATAACGGGTGGTGATATAGTCTTTGGGAACCAAAAAAGATTGTCTTTTGCCAGCGCTGATCCGCACCTGTATGCGTTCACCAACAAAATAATCCCCCAACCCTTTGACGCGCGCATCTGCCAGCACACGGCCATTGGCAATCTGCGGATAGACTTTGACGATGGTGCCAGCGCCAGAACAGCTCTCGTCACAGTGCAATCCGCGCGCGGCAACATCTACCTTGTCACCTTTGGCAAGGAATTGTGCATGGCGCTCTGGCAAGGATAATCTGAGAATGTAATTTTCTCTGGCAATTTTTGCCACAGCCTCGCCGGGCATGACAACAGAGCCAATTGTCAAAGGCACATTGAGCACCCGGCCAGATTGAGGAGCCAGAACAGCGCCCTCCTCCATTTGGCGCACACTCACGGCCCGTTCAGCTTCAGCCGCTTCCAATTTGCTGGCAGCAACATCAAAGCGTGTGAGGATCTGATCCCGGCGGGCTTTGGAGATGGTGCCTTTTTTGAACAGATTCTCTGCCCGCTCCTTGTCAATCCTGATATTGTCTATCTCGCGTTGGGCGGCGCGGATTTCTGCGTCAACCGCCCGAATTTTAAGCGCCAGCTTTTCATCAGCCACCTGCGCAATGATCTGGCCTTGCTCCACTCTGTCGCCTTCGGTCACAGACAATTGGGTCACAGTACCGGCAATGCGCACCCTTGCCGATATGCCATTGGTGGTTTCGACCGTGGCATAAACCGCCTTTTTATCCTCTATCGAAACCTGTTTGACAACAAAGTCTTTGGCATCAAGCGTGGTCAAAAGACAAAGCGGGATTGACAGCCCCAGCAGAGTTGGCTTCATTGCTTTGGCAAACGGACCATTGTTTGACAATGCCCGAAAAGACGAAACCCAAAAGGATTTGGCGTTGCGCATGACAGAGATCTTTCTGGCTTGAATATATATTAGTATTATCGAATATATGAAATAAAAGTCTTTGTCAAAGATCTCTGACAAAGAATCGCATAAAGAATGAGACGCGACGCGCTCAAGACAGGAGAGCAGGATGGCCTCTGGCTCGAAAAAGGTTATTTACGCCGCTTTGGCGGGCAATGGCTTAATTTCCATCACCAAATTTGTTGCAGCCTCCATTACCGGCTCCTCTGCCATGTTGTCAGAGGGCATCCACTCGCTGGTCGATACAGGCAATCAGGGGCTGTTGCTCTATGGCTTGAAACGGGCCAGCCGTCCGGCAGATAAAAAGCATCCCTTTGGCTATGGTTCGGAATTATATTTCTGGGCCTTTGTCGTGGCTTTGCTGATTTTTGCTGTTGGGGCAGGCCTTTCTATTTATGAAGGCATTCAAAAGGTGCTCAATCCGCATCCGGTGTCAGACCCTACAATCAACTTTGTTGTGCTTGGGGCTGCGCTTATTTTTGAGGGCTGGGCCTGGTGGGTTGCCTTTAAGGAATTTCGCACCACCAAAGGCAAACGGGGCTGGATGCAGGCGGTCAGCGATTCCAAGGATCCAACCGTTTTCACTGTTTTGTTTGAAGATTCAGCCGCCATGCTTGGTCTGATTGTGGCAGGCATCGGCATTGCCATTGCCTATTACCTGGATATGCCATGGGTCGATGGCGCCGCCTCTATTGTCATTGGCATCATTTTGGCCGGAACAGCCATAGTACTGGCTTATGAGACCAAAGGGCTTTTAATCGGCGAATCAGCGTCAATCGAGACTGAAGATGAGCTTGCCCGCATGGTGGCCTCTCACCCAGCAGTGACCACCGTCAATGAAATTCGTACCCTGCATCGCGGCCCCAATGACATTTTGCTGACATTGAGCCTTGATTTTGAGGACAGCATGATTGTCGGCAAGCTGGAAGTGGTGATTTCTGATCTGGAACGCCAAATTCGCGAGCGCTTTCCGCTTATCAAGCGCATTTTCATTGAAGCGCAAAGCTATAAGGACCATGTTGAAATGGCCATTGACCAAGGCGAGCAAGCATAAGACCAACGACATAAGGCACGGCTTCAAAATCCTTATCAGCATAAATGGCTGAAGGAATATCTCCTTCAGCCATTTTTTTATCTATTTCAAAGGCATATGGATCTCTGTCACCAAATCCGCTGGCGGAGTGGATTTGGGATCATTCAGATAACATTCAAAACAGGGAGCCTCTGCTGCTTCCTCGCCACTTTGCGCCAGCCATGGACCGAAAAACCACTGATAGGCCTGCTCCAATTCCGCATAGGGGCCTTTATGGCTCAAAATTGCATAGCGCCCCCCGGCGATTGTGCGGGTTGAAAGGCCATAATGTGGGTCATCATAATCCCGATCGACAACAAATCCGGCAGCAGAGCGCAGCTTTTCCTGCTCAACCGCTGAAGGGTCATCATAATAAATGCCAATGGATTTGGTCTGTTCGTTCAACAGATTGTGTTTAGCGGCCCACATACCAACCTTATCAAAGGCTTTTCCAACTTGCATATAATCGCCTTGATGATCCACGCAAGCCAGTTTGATAGGGTCGAGTGTTTTGATGTCAACGGTGAACATCTCTTTCATCTCCTTGATTGGAATCTGCAAGGATAAAATTTTCTGATGTGTTGACCGATAAGAGCCAGGCGCGACGCCATAAGAGGCTTTGAAAGCACGGCTAAAGGCTTCCAGACTGCCATATCCCGCCTGTTTGGCAATGTGCGCAATATCGCTGTTTGAGCGGATCAACTCACCCGATGCCCGATGCAGGCGCAATCGGCGCACTGTCTGGATGACTGTTTCTTCCATCATACCGCGATAGATACGATGGAAATGGCAGCGAGAAAAACAGGCCACGTCGGCCAGTTTGTCCAGATCAAGATCATCATCCAGATGATCATTGAGATAGATAAGCACGCGTTCAATGCGGTTCAGATAGCTGTCTTGTCTGTCTTGGTTCATGGTCAAGATCTCCTTGCCCTGTCACGCTATAGCGGGCCCGCTTGATAAATATTGCTAAACTGCATCTGACTATCTTAAAGGCCAAATCCTGCGCGCTTGCTCTTGAAGACAGGCACCAAAACAACAAAAACCCGGCAGGCATAATGCCGACCGGGTTTTGTTGTTTTTCTTGATAGCATATGGATCAAAACGGGATATCGTCATCCATATCGTCGCGGAAACCGCCGCCTTGACCGCCAGATGGCTGGCCACCGCCAAAGCCGCCGCCCTGACCGCCTTGTGGGCCGCCAAATCCGCCGCCGCCAAAGTCGCCGCCCCCTTGAGAACCACCACCAAAGCCACCGCCTTGCTGTCCACCACCAAAGCCACCGCCTTCACCGCGATTATCCAGCATGGTCAGGGTGGAGTTAAAGCCTTGCAGAACCACTTCTGTTGAATAGCGATCCTGGCCATTCTGGTCCTGCCATTTGCGGGTTTGCAATTGGCCCTCGATATAGACTTTGGAGCCTTTGCGCAGATAATTTTCCACGACACGGCACAGACCTTCATTGAAGATGACGACGCGGTGCCATTCGGTCCGCTCGCGGCGCTCTCCTGTGTTGCGGTCCTTCCAATTCTCAGACGTTGCAATAGACAGATTACAGATCGGCCGACCATCCTGAGTACGGCGAATATCGGGATCAGCGCCCAGATTCCCAACGAGGATGACTTTGTTTACGCTTCCGGCCATGGGCATATTCCATATTGTTAAGGTCAAATTCTGGAGCGTGAGCATAGCAGTTTTGCGCCATCTTGCCACTGTCTGCTCACACTTCCCACGATTTTATCAAATCAGAGCGTATTTGACCTCTTTTCAAAAAAGAACAAATCATGTACAAGAAAGGTGAAAATTGTAAAATTCTGAAGAAAACCGACACCGGTCTTGCGTCTTGTCTCTTGGGTGCTTATGTCCCATGCGACCATATGAACTTGCCCATGACTTGCTCTTCGCGGTTTGCTCTTCCCAAGGATGTTTCTCATCATGACTGATGCCTCATTGTCTTCCCTGAAAACAATCTCCATTCGTGGTGCTCGGGAACATAACCTGAAAGATATCAATCTTGATATTCCACGCGATCAATTGATTGTCATGACCGGGCTTTCCGGGTCTGGCAAAAGCTCGCTCGCCTTTGATACCATTTATGCCGAAGGCCAACGCCGCTATGTGGAATCGCTTTCTGCCTATGCGCGCCAGTTTCTGGAAATGATGCAAAAGCCCGATGTGGACCAGATTGACGGACTGTCTCCTGCTATTTCCATTGAGCAAAAGACCACCTCACGCAATCCACGCTCAACGGTTGGAACAGTCACCGAAATTTACGATTATATGCGGCTTTTATTTGCCCGTGTCGGGGTGCCATATTCTCCGGCGACGGGCTTGCCTATCGAAAGCCAAACGGTGAGCCAAATGGTTGACCGCATCATGGATTTTCCCGAAAAATCCCGCCTTTATCTGCTGGCCCCTATTGTGCGTGGTCGCAAAGGGGAATATCGCAAAGAACTTGCCGAGCTGATGAAAAAGGGCTTTTTGCGGGTTAAAATTGACGGCGAATTTTACGAGATTGCAGAGGCCCCGGCGCTGGACAAGAAATTCAAGCATGACATTGAGGTTGTGGTTGATCGTGTTGTCGTGCGGCCTGATATGGAAAGCCGCTTGGCCGATTCTTTGGAAACGGCTTTGGAATTGGCCGATGGCTTGGCCATTGCAGAATTTGCCGATCAGAAGGAAGAGGATGGCACGCCCAAACGGGTCATTTTTTCGGAAAAATTTGCCTGCCCCGTCTCCGGCTTCACCATCCCTGAAATCGAGCCGCGGCTCTTTTCCTTCAACAATCCCTTTGGCGCCTGTCCAACCTGTGATGGCTTGGGCAGCGAGATGAAGGTCAGTGCCGATCTGGTGATTCCCGATACGTCTTTGAGCTTGAAAGACGGTGCCATTGCCCCGTGGTCAAAAGGCACCTCTCCTTTTTACCGCCAGACACTGGAAGCCCTTGCCGCCCATTATGACTTTGAACTGACCGTTCCATGGATCGAATTGCCCTTCAAGGCGCAAGAGGTGATTCTCTATGGCACGGGCAAAGCAAAAATCCAGTTTGTCTATGATGACGGGTCACGCTCTTACAAAGCCAATAAAAGCTTTGAGGGGGTGATTCCCAACCTGGAGCGTCGTTGGCGAGAGACTGAGAGCAATTGGGCGCGAGAGGAGATCGGCAAATATCAATCCACCCATCCCTGCTCTGCCTGTGACGGCAATCGTTTGAAGCCGGAAGCCTTGGCGGTGAAACTGGATGACAGACATATTGCTGATATATCCAAGCTCTCCATCAAGGATGCAACCGACTGGTTTTTGCAGCTCAGTGAGCATCTAAGCGACAAGCAAAAGGAAATTGCCGAACGGATTTTGAAAGAGATACGCGAGCGATTGGCTTTTTTGAATGATGTCGGTCTGGAATATCTCTCGCTTTCGCGCAATTCCGGCACCCTGTCTGGCGGGGAATCACAGCGTATTCGTCTTGCTTCTCAGATCGGCTCAGGCCTGACCGGTGTGCTCTATGTGCTTGACGAGCCATCCATTGGCTTGCATCAACGCGACAATGCCCGTTTGCTCGATACCCTGTGTCATTTGCGCGATCTGGGCAATACTGTGATTGTGGTGGAACATGATGAAGATGCCATTTTGACGGCTGATCATGTCATTGATGTGGGACCGGGCGCTGGTGTTCATGGTGGCAGCATTGTCTCGCAAGGAACACCTGAAGAGATTGTTGCCGATCCCGCCTCTCTCACCGGCCAATATCTCTGCGGCGTCAAAAAGATCGGCGTTGAAAATGACAGGCGCAGTGCCAAAAATGGCCGTGAAATTACGGTCGTCAATGCACGCGGCAATAATCTGAAAAATGTAACAGCCTCTATTCCCTTGGGCACCTTTACCTGTGTGACCGGTGTTTCGGGAGGGGGCAAGTCTACCTTCCTGATTGATACACTTTATAAAGGCGCGGCCATGAAATTGAACAAGGCCCGCAATATGCCCTCGCCCCATGACCGAATTGAAGGGCTGGAGCATATCGACAAGATTATTGACATTGACCAATCCCCGATTGGCCGCACACCCCGCTCCAATCCAGCCACTTATACCGGTGCCTTTACCCCAATCCGTGAATGGTTTGCCGGGTTGCCGGAAGCAAAAGTGCGTGGTTATGCCCCCGGACGTTTTTCCTTCAATGTCAAAGGCGGGCGCTGTGAGGCCTGTCAGGGGGATGGCGTCATCAAGATCGAGATGCATTTTTTGCCCGATGTTTATGTCACCTGTGATGTATGCAAAGGCCAACGCTATAATCGAGAGACTTTGGAAGTTAAGTTCAAGGACAAATCCATTGCCGATATATTGGATATGACCGTTGACGAAGCGGCTGATTTCTTTTCTGCGGTTCCATCTGTGCGGGACAAAATGATCACCCTGCAACGGGTCGGACTTGGCTATATCAAGGTTGGGCAACAGGCCACGACTTTGTCCGGGGGTGAAGCGCAGCGCGTCAAACTGTCCAAGGAATTGTCAAAGCGCTCAACCGGTCGCACCCTTTATATTCTCGATGAGCCGACAACGGGTTTGCATTTCCATGACGTTGCCAAATTGCTGGAAGTTCTGCATGAGCTGGTCAATCAGGGCAACAGCGTTGTGGTGATTGAGCATAATCTGGAAGTCATTCAAACCGCAGACTGGATTTTGGATCTGGGGCCAGAAGGGGGCGATGGCGGCGGCACCATTGTCGGACAAGGCACGCCGGAAGATCTGGCAGCCAATGAGCGCAGCTATACAGGCCAGTTTTTGAAAGAATTGGTCAGCCGACGCCAAGCGGCAGCGGAATGACACCCCCTTCGCTCTGAAGCTCTGGGCACTTTTATAATAAAACCACCAAAAGAAAAGGGATGTGTATATGCACATCCCTTTTCTTTTGAATGATGCCTGCATCATTCCATGCCGTTGGTATTATAAGTCGTTGATCCTTTTCCAGAGCCTGTAAATGCTGGCAAAAGATCGCCGCATCTTCGTTTCGCTTTGCATATATAACGCTGCGGCAAACACTTTCTCTCTCAGTCCGTTCTTCGTCTTTTGACATTCCAAATATGCATGATGCTTTTGCAAAGCTCGCTGCAAAATTTAATAAAAGCTTAAAAATCAAGGTGATTGCCGCCCCTTTGCACTACTCTAGGAGACCTGTGTGCGGATAGCATTATCTGGTTGACTTAACTTAATTAATCGAAATTCTTCGAATTTTCATCGTCGAGCTTAATAATCGCTGCGATACCGGCATCTCGAATGCCTGCTCGGGATCAATTTCTTCTCTATCCCTGTCATTGTCGCTGCAATGACAGACCTCGTTTGAGGTTATAGGCAATAGCCGTGAGATAGACAAAGAGCGTTGCCTTGTCGAGGCCACAGGATGGGATCTGGTTCAGACCGTAGGAGCGTTTACAGGTTCCAAAGATCTTTTCGACCCGGCACCTTACTTTGTGTATGGGGCCATTATGTGCGGCCAGCTTGGCTTTCGC
>JAOXSH010000160.1 GCA_025800145.1 Cohaesibacter sp. | reverse complement strand
CTAGAGCTTGTCGCCAAGCAATAGATTCGGGGTTCAGTTTTCCAAGCGAATATGATTCCATGGTTGTCGAGAGGAGATCGCCATGCCCTATTCGCATCCATTGGCTCTTCGAGAGCGTGTTGTTGCCCATGTTGAAGAGGGGCATACTCATCGGGCCACCGCCAAGCATTTCCAAGTATCGATCAAGTTCGTCAACGATATGGTGAAGCTGAAACGTGAGACCGGCTCGCTTATTGGTAAGGGTTATCCGGGCAAGAAGGGTCAAGGCAAACTGGAACCTCATAAGGTCTGGCTACGGGCTCGGATCGCAGAACAGGGCGACATCACTCTCGACCAGTTGGCACGGGAGTTGAAAGAGCAATTCGATCTCGATGTCCATCGCTGGTCCGTTGGCCGGGTGTTGCGCCAGCTCGGCCTGTCGCACAAAAAAAGACACTCTATGCCCGAGAACAACATCGTCCAGAAGTAATGCGTGCTCGTGTGGAATGGACAGGCAAGCGCCTGCCCTTCATGGGCAAGATGCTGGAAAGACTTGTCTTTATCGATGAGACCAGCACCAATACCAAGCTGACCAAACAAACAGGATGGGCTCCAGTAGGAGAGCGTCTGATTGATCATATCCCATTCGGTCACTGGAAGACACAGACCTTCATAGCTGGCTTGCGTTGTCATTCCCTGACAGCTCCATGGATCATTGACCATGCGATGAACCAGCGAACCTTCGAGATCTATATCGAGACCCAATTGGCTCCGACCCTTAAGAAAGGTGATGTCGTTATTCTCGATAATCTGTCTGTCCATAAAAGCCAGAAGGCAGCAAAAATCCTCAAAGACAGAGGCGCTTGGTTCCTCTTCTTGCCGCCCTATTCACCAGATCTCAATCCCATTGAGATGGCCTTCGCAAAGCTCAAGGCTCATCTGCGAAAGGCTTGTGCCAGAACATACCAAGACGTTTGGCAAGAAGTCGGCAAAATATGCGACCTATTCCCGCCAAACGAATGTATGAGCTACTTCAAAGCTGCAGGATATGAATTCGTTACTACGTGACATGCTCTAGGGCAATGCCATAAAGCAGGCCAATGATGCTTTTGGTGACTGAGCGCAAATCATGCAGGCTTTGATCATCGAATTCTCGACGGCCCAGATCCCTGCCCCAGCTCTGGTCTTTGCCCGCATAGCTGACATCGGCGAGCAACTTGCCGCCCTGATAAACCAAAACCTGATGCAAGCCTTTCAGCTCACCGGCCTTATGTGCCTGATTGAGTTTGTTCTGCAATGCTGTATCGATTGCCAAGGCTGGTTGAAGCGTGAGAGAGAGATATCCCATCACAGCCAAGCCAATTTTGCCCAAATATGTCATATGTTTCCTGCTTCCTTGAAGGATGTGCTCTTATGTTTGATCCATATCTGAATCAAACTGCCATCACTTATAGAATCCTATGACATATTCCCTATAGGGCAAAAATATTCAGGCTCCAGTCTGGTTGGGAAGGTCGCTTTTCACAGCAAAAGCAAAATTGTTTCTGCCCTGTTCTTTCACCCGGTAAAGCGCCATATCGGCTGCATGCATCATTTCTTTCATGGAATTATGGTGGGGCGTGGCCAATGCTATACCGATGCTCACCCCCACATGAAGAGTGTTTCCCTCAATCATCATGGGACTGGAAATCTCGCTTAACAGGCGGTGGGCAACGGTTTGAGCCGTTTTTTGGGTCATGCTGGGTTTTAAAATGATTGCAAATTCATCGCCCCCCAAACGGGCTGCAAAATCCTGCTCTCGAGAGATTTTTTGTATCCTGTTGGCAATCGTTTGCAAAACGCAATCGCCTGCATGATGGCCCTGACTGTCGTTGATCTGTTTGAATTTGTCCAAATCAAAGAGCATGACGCCAAAGGCTTTTTGATCCTGTTTATATTGTTCGAGGGTTTTCTGATAATGACTTTCCAGTCCTGCTCTGTTAGCAAGTCCGGTCAGGGCGTCATGGCTGGCCTCATAGGCCAATTGGGCTTCACGATTTTTAAATTCGGTAATATCGCGAATGCTGACCATACCAAGCCATTCATCTTTCATGGACATGGCACTGTATGACAAATCGAGATGGCGATTGCCGTACTCTTTGTTGTCCAGCTCGGTTTGCAGGCGACCGGATTTTTGCTCTGCCGAGCTGGTCAATGCCTTCATTGTATGATTGGGCAAAATGGTGGAAATCGGTTTGCCGATAACCTGCTCGGCCTGTATCTGAAACAATTGTTCTGCGGATGGGTTGAAGGATAAGACCTCTCCATCGGGAGAAAAAGTGAGGATCGCATCCTCGCCATGTTCAAAGACATTTAAATGCCCAAAGCTTGCCCAGCCAAGCAAATTGCCAAGCGCCTGACGGTGGCTTTTAAACACAGATAATCTGGTGAAAAGATAGGTGATTAACAGCATCATCAGCGCAAAAACCGGCATTGCGGTTGCCAGCTCTAGCCTATAAGCGTTGCGTGCAACCAGCGCCAGCTCATTCAGCCCGATAATGCTGACAATGACAAGTGCAGCCCCCAACCAAATTGGCAAAGATTGGATGATCGCTGCAAGCAGGATCAGGCCCGCAATGCAAACCCATGTCATTTGCGCCAAGGGGAGTGTATGAATATGCCTGTTTTGCTGCATTGTTTCTGCCCCCAATGCAAAGACCAAGGGTCTGCTGGCTTGTCCATAATGGGGAAGTTGAATCGGCTTTCCTATGCCTCTTATGCTCACGCCTATGATGAGCGTCTTCCCGGACAGGCTTTGTAGGGGAAAATCAGGCTTTAAAATTTCCATCATAGTCAGCACCGGCACCGTCTTTGGATCAATCGATAAGTCGATTTGTACGGGTGCTGATCTCCCCTGCTCCCGCCTTGTCAGCCATTGAGCCGGATTGGGCAATGATGGAGACGCCTTTTTTTCGCCAAGGCCGATTTGCCGGGTTAAATCTTTGCTATCTGCGACCAAATCAGCAGCCACTTGGCTAACTGACTGTGTGAAAGGAGGAAGAGAGGTGAGCTTATCCTCTTTTTGCTTGTTCGGACTGATGGATGCTTGTGGCAAGGCCAGGCGGTCCGGCCCCAATTTATCCATGGCCTGAAGAAGCGCGATATCCTGTTGCTTCTGGCCCAAATAGCCAAAGACAACATCCATATAAATACGGTCGGCTTGGGATTGCGCCAGTTTTTCCAGCAATTGGGCCAGATGTTTGCGCGGAATTGGATAGCCTCCATAAGCGGAGGCTGTCGCCTCATCAATGGCGACAATCATAATCTGCCCACTTGCAGAAACCGGGCTGCTGAACGTGCGCAAATCGGACAATTTTTGATCCAGAGTGGCAAACTGGCCTGAAAATGAGAGAGCGGCGCTGACCAAGCCAATCAGTAAGGCAAAAAACAGCCAATGCGGGAGCAGTCGTTTGCTTTTCTTTGCGATGGTCGCCTCCATACTCATAGTCGGTTGCATCTGGCGGATGCTCTATTGTCCAGGATCTGCGATTGGGGGCAGCGAAGGCACTGAGGGATCTGTTGCCGCAGCATCCAGATTGTCGCCTAGTCTGGCAAAAGCTGTTTGAAGCGCTGAATTGATCTCGGACCCCGCAGCAACCATGGCCAATCCCAAAAAGGCTGCCAAAACTGCATATTCAATCGCGGTTGCTCCGCTTTCGTCTTTCAGAAACGTCTTTGTCAAAGGCTCTTTCATCGCGCTTATATACTCGATATGCATCCGATTTCTTTCATTATAGCGTTAAAATATAAATCGAGTGTTTACGGATATTTTCTGAATATTGGCAGTTTTATACCAACGGCACGACCTCATGGCCTTGGTGTTTGCCGCGTCAAAATAGCAAAGAGCACCCATGCAAATAAGAAAAGGCCGTGGCGATCCGCCACGGCCTTTAAACTGTGATGATCCAAAGGATCACTCTACCGCATCAGTTCAGCTTTGCGCCGACTTCGTCGATAGAGGCTTTGAGCAGGGCTGTGCCTGCCTTGCCGCCCATTTGCTTGGTCAGAATGTTTTCTGCCGCAGAAACAGCAACATCTGTGGCTGCTCCTTTGACTTCTGCAATTGCCTGACCTTCAGCCTGAGCAATTTTTTCTTCTGCCTGCTTGGTACGACGAGCCACATAATCCTGAATTTTGGCAGCAGCGTCTTTTTCCATCGCTTCTGCTTCACGCTTGGCCAAGGTTACGATTTCCTCGGCTTCGCTTTCCGCTTCGCGTTGTTTACGCTGATATTCTGCCAACAGGGCCTGAGCTTCTTCGCGCAGACGACGAGCCTGATCCAGCTCATCCTCAATTGATTTTGCGCGCTTGTCGAGGGCTGCAGCAATCACTCCTGGTACACCAGCCTTGATGATAATACCAAAGAAAACGATTAGCGAGACAAAAGCCCATAAAGTTGCGTCACCCATGATGCACTCCCTTAATTCGCTTTTGCAGCTGCTACAGCCTCTGCAACGTCTTTTGCTGCGACGCCGGAGCCCATTACCTGCTCCAGAATTGCCTCGGTGGTGCTCTTGGCGATCTCTTCAACTTCGCCCATTGCTGCGGCTTTTACAGCAGAGATTTTCTCTTCTGCTTCGGCCAGTTTCTTCGCAATGTCTGCTTCGATCTCGGCATTTTTGGACTCAATGTCCGCTTTTGCTGTATCACGAGCAGATTGGGCGATGCCGTGAGCTTTCTGGCGGGCTTCTGCCAGAGATTGCTCATATGAGGCGATCGCTTCGTCGGTTTCCTTTTTGAGGCGTTCTGCCTCTCCAAGGTCACTGGCAATCCGGTCACGCCGTACTTCTAGAATGTTCGCAATGCGTGGCAGAGCGATTTTGGACATCAGATAGTAGAGAAGTCCAAAAGTAATCACCAGCCACAAAAGCTGCGAGCCGTAAGTGGAGCTGTCGAATGGTGGGAAATTCCCGCCAGCCTCAGCGCCGTGACCGGCAACTTCTGTATGCGCATTCGTCTGTTGCTGCGCCATCATGCTCTCCCAATCAAAAGCCAGAGCCATTTCTTTTGTTTGTCCTGACAGAGTTTACAAGAAACCCTGTGCTGACTGAACGGCTGCTGGCATATTTTGAATCTTCGTGTCTGCTTAAGATTAAGCTACGAAGAGGAGAATCAGGGCAACAACGAGAGAGAAGATGCCAAGACCTTCAGCAAGGGCTGCACCAATCAGCGCGTTGGTGAACTGTGCGGGAGCAGCGGATGGATTCCGCAAAGCGCCAGACAGATAGTTACCAAAGATGGTGCCCACGCCGATGCCTGCGCCACCCATACCGATGCAAGCGATACCAGCACCAATCAGCTTTGCTGCTTCAGCTTCCATTGTGATCTCTCCTATTAAATCAAACGAGAATTCGAGTTAGGTTTATAGTTCGAAACTTTTCCACCAGAACCTGGTTCAAGTTGCCAATTGGCACCTCTAATGAGACGGGTGGATCGCGTCATTCAGATATACGCAGGTCAGGATCGTAAAGACGTAAGCCTGCAAACAAGCGACCAGGAACTCCAAAGCTGTCAGCGCGATGGTCATGGCGAATGGGAAGATGGCTCCCAGCCAACCCGCAGCACCTGCCGCCGTCAGGGACACAACGAAACCTGCAAAAACTTTGAGGACGATGTGACCTGCCAGCATGTTACCGAACAGACGCAAAGACAGGCTGATCGGACGGGACAGGAATGACAGAATTTCAATGATAACGATGAAGGGCAGAATTGCCCCGGGAACACCGGACGGCACAAACAGCTTGAGGAAGCCCATGCCATTGCGCATGAAGCCATAGAGAATCACGGTGGTGATCACCAAAAGGGCCAGCGCCAATGTCACAATGATGTGGCTTGTCACGGTGAAGAAATAAGGGAACATGCCAATCAGGTTGGCAGTCAGAACGAAGGTGAACAGGGAGAAAACGAGGGGGAAGAATTTCATCCCTTCGGTGCCTGCCGTGTTTCTTAAAGTGCTGGCGACAAGCTCATAAATCAGCTCTGCCGTGGATTGCCAACGGCTTGGCACAAGGCCACGACCGGAGGTGGACATGATCAGGAAACCAGAAATCACAACAATGGTTGCAATCATGAATATAGCGGAGTTCGTCATTGCAAACTCAACGCCACCGACTTCGCCCAGAGAAAAAATCTTGTTGATCTGGAACTGTTGGATCGGATCGTTGGCCACGGCGTGTGCCCCTTTATTTAAGTTCTGTCCAAGTCGCACTTACAGACAATTTTGCCTGTGTGTTTCTCACTGGCCCGGAGGAGCAATTTTGCCCGCCGAGCGCAGCATATTCAGCATACCTGCCACGAAGCCCAAAAGGGTGAAGATGATCATCCCCCAAGGCGCCAGGCCAAACCATGTATCAAGAAGCCACCCAATTGCGCCCCCAACAAACACCCCTGCGATGAACTCTGATCCCAAGCGCCATGCCATGGCCAGGCCAGATGCGTTCGCCCCGGTGCCGTGTTGTGCCTTGTTGGTCTGTTCGCTTTTTTGGTTCATATGCGCCAGTTTCGCGTCCAGATCTTCAAGGCGGCTGTCCAGCTCCTTGGTCTTGTCCTGCTCTTTGTTTGTCTCACTCACTTCGTAGTCCCTGCCCTTTTGATGCGCTGTCCATGGCCTGCATTCCTGTTCTTGCCTTAAACATATCACGGCGCCAGGTTTGCCCGCCAAGACGATGATCGAGCCTGTTACGAAGCCGGTGAAACCGAGCTATCGAAGACGGGCGCACCATAATCGCGAGGCCTTAGGGTGTCAAGACAACAGAATCCGAAGCTAGTTCTTTGTAATCTTTGAAAAAATCTCTTTTTTAGCCTATTTCAGGCTCTATTCTTCGTCCAATTGCCAAGGAGAATGGGTCCTGATTGGAACAAAATAGGTGGAAATCCTCAATTTTTCCCCTTCTGTTGTCTTTTTGCTCACATTCTTGGCTTCCAAATGCCGACGAAAGTTGCAGACATCTGACACGGATCCAAAACCAACTTATCCTTTGCCTTGTTTTTGATCTCTGATCCTACAAGTCAGATTCCCGGCCTTTGGCTGATGGACGGTCCCTTTTGCTGTCTGTCCTGCCATGATTAGACCACAAAGTAGGTTTCAATTTGGGCAAATTTGTTTGATCTGATGGAGTTCAAAAACGCGCAAAATAGAAATTATGCTTTTTCTTCATAGAGATGGGAAAAGTCACAAATGCTTACGAACATTTCATTTGGGTGTGATCAAACTGCTTTCTAAACTCATAGAAAGATTAAAACAGCCCTGTTTCCCCTGCCTTTTCAGGCTCTTTATCAGGAGTGATATATGGCCTTACGTTCCATATCGTCTCATGCCTCTGTCATGAAAGGCTTAAAAGGGTGCCTTTTGGCCAGCCTTTTTTGCTCTGTGGCTTTTTCCCAAGTGCTGGCCCATGGGGTGCATAATGGCACAATATCGCGCTCTGATCCCTCTATTTTGTTCACAACTGGGGATATCAGCAAAGATGGCATGGTCGAATCATTTGCTGATCTGCCTGCCCTTGGCGATAATTTTAGCCAGTTTGAGCTGGCAAATGGTATGCAAGTGGTGGTGATTCCCGATCATCGGGCCCCGATTGCGACCCATATGGTATGGTATAAAGTTGGCTCTGCGGATGAGAAGCCGGGAGAGACAGGCATTGCGCATTTTCTTGAACATTTGATGTTCAAAGGCACCAAAGCGCATCCAGATGGAGAATTTTCGCGGGTGATTGCCTCTGTTGGCGGTCAGGAAAATGCCTTCACCTCTTATGATTATACCGCCTATTATCAGCGGGTTGCCAAACAGCATTTGCCGACCATGATGGCGATGGAAGCTGACCGTATGGCCAATCTGGTTTTGCGCGAAGATCAGATTTTGCCAGAACGCGAGGTGGTTCAGGAAGAGCGCACCAGCCGCACAGACAGCGTGCCCGGCTCTTTACTGGGGGAGGCCATTTCAGCCTCGCTTTATCGCAATCATCCTTATGGCAAGCCGATCATTGGCTGGGCGCATGAGATTGATGGCCTTACTTTGCAAAAAGCCATTGATTTTTACGATACCTATTATACGCCTAACAATGCCATTCTGATTGTGGCCGGTGATGTGGCGGTTGAAGAGATCAAACGCCTTGCCCAAGAAACTTATGGCAAGGTGGCGCGGCGCGCCGAACCGGGCGAGCGCCTGCGCCCAAGCGAGCCGCCCCAACGCACAGCCCGCACCCTTACTCTTCGTCATGAGCGGGTCACGCAGCCGCAAATGAGCCGCTCCTATGTTGTGCCTAGCTATCATTCGGCCCAAGAGGAAGAAGCTTATGCTCTTGACTTGCTGGGATATTTGCTTGGCTCCGGCACCAATTCGCGGCTTTATCAGGCTCTGGTGGTGAAGAATCAAATCGCCACATCGGCAGGGGCGGGTTATTCCTCTGACGGGCTGGATGATACCCGTTTTTATTTTTATGGCGTGCCTGCCGCTGGCAAGAGTTTGGATGATGTAGAAGCGGCAATTGATGCGCAAATCAATCTTTTGATCCGTGATGGGGTGAGCGAGACGGATTTGAGCCGCGCCAAACGCTCCATTCTCACCCAAAGCTATTATAGTCAGGACAGTCAGGTTTCGCTGGCCAATATTGTCGGGCGGACTTTGAGCACTGGTGGCACGCTGGATGACATTCGTCTATGGCCGCAAAAGCTCAATGAGGTTACGGCGGCTGATATTCAGGCTGTTGCCGCCAAATATCTAAAAGCGAATCGCTCTGTGACGGGCTATCTGCGGGCGCCAAAACAGGAAACCCCAGAGACAATGGATAAAGGCGAGATGGATAAAAAAGCCGAAGAGAAAGGCAAAGTCATGCCCAAAGCCAAACCAAAGGCCAAACCGTCCTCCCCATCACTGTCCTCCCCCTCAAAGAAGGAGAGCTAAGATATGAGCTTTGATACGCACCGTCCTTCTTTGCCTGATCACTCTTGTGCTCGTGCTGTCTGTGTTGCCAAGACAAAGTCAGCGCAAGACAGGCAAAGCTTTTTGACGGCTTTATGGTCCTTTGGCAGTGTGTTGCTTTTCCTGATTCTGCTGTTGATCAGCTCTGGCAAGGTTCGGGCGACCGAAATTCAGCAAGTAGTCAGCCCCGGCGGCATCAAGGCCTGGCTGGTGGAAGAGCATTCTGTGCCCATTGTGACCATGGACTTTTCCTTCTCTGGTGGTGTGGTCAATGAAAAAGCCGACAAATTGGGGACGGCTACCTTGCTCACCGCTCTTTTTGATGAAGGGGCGGGAGACTTGAAAGCTGATGCTTTCCAGACCCACCTGGAAGAGAATGCCATTCATATGAGCTTTGACACTGGTTATGAGCGTTTTTATGGCTCTTTGCGCACGTTGACGCCCAATTTGATGAAAGCCACCGACTTACTGGCTCTTGCACTTCAAAAACCGCGTTTTGATGAGGATGCGATTGAGCGGATGCGGGCATCGCTGATGTCCAGTTTGCAGCGCAGACAAAAATCGCCAGGGGCTGTCATGTCAAAGAATTGGCGCAAGACCCTTTATGGTGATCATCCTTACAGCCGTCCAAGTGATGGAGAGATTGAAACCATGCAAGCCATCACGCGTGATGATCTGATCGATTTTCACCGCGCTGTTTTAAGCCGCGATGATTTGATCATCGGCGTGGTTGGGGCCATTGATGCAAAAACATTGGCACCCCTTTTGGACAAGATTTTTGCCCCCCTTCCCCAAAAGGGAGAGGAGATTGTTGTTGCTCCTTACAGCCTTGATCAAAAGGGTCGCAAGGATGTGGCGTTTAACAATCCCCAAACCCAGATTCGCTTTGCTCTGGAAGGCATCCAACGCGATGACCCTGATTTTTACGCCGCTTATGTGATCAATTATGCGCTGGGGGGTGGTATGACCTCGCGACTCTTCACGGAAATTCGTGAAAAACGCGGGCTTGTCTATGGGGTATCGAGTTATCTGAGCGCACGGGATCATTCGCAATTGTTTGTCGGGGCGATGCAGACCCGCACCGAGAATACCGATCTGGCCATTGAGCTGGTGCGGACCGAACTTTCAAAGCTTGCAAAGGATGGTTTGAGCGAAGAAGAGCTGGCCTCTGCCAAGCAATTTTTGATTGGCTCTTATCCTTTGCGTTTTGACACCTCTTCAAAGATTTCGCGTCAGCTTGTCGGCATTCAGGAGGAAAATCTAGGCATTGATTATTTTGACAAGCGCAATAGCTATATTGAGGCCATCAACATGGACGATATCCAGCGGGTTTCAAAGCGCTTGTTCAAGATCGACAATTTGTTCGTCATGACAGTTGGTAAAGATATGCAAACTGCCAAAAAACAATAAGGCTGGACATATAGAAACAGGCGCCCCTCTTGGGTCGCCTTTTCTGTATTGCTCGCCGCTTGATCGGCTTATTGTTATACCAATATGGCTTCTGTTTCCATGACGCTTTGTGCCCCATTGACCACAGCATCTAAAAGGGAAGAGGTTTGCGGGGCAAGATTGACGGCATAGAAGCGCAAGAGCCCCAGACGACGCGCCTCGGATGGGTCCTTCTTCTCTTTGGAGCGAATTGCGCCTTTGATCATCAGAACGCCGCCAAGCGTGAGACCAAAAATGCGCAAGTAAGGGGTGGCACCTGCCAAGGCCTGATTGGTTCTGCCCACTTTTAAAGCCGATAAAAGCCATTCTGTGGCAAAGTTCAGATCTTCCAGACAGTCAGCAATTTCCTTGCCGCAGAGCGAGAGGATTTCATTGTTACTCTCGCTTGCCTGTTTGGCCCATTGGCCCATTTCAACCAGCATTTCTTTAACCGCCGCTCCATTGGACAGAGGGAGCTTGCGGGTGACCAGATCAATGGCCTGAATGCCATTGGTGCCTTCATAAATCTGTGCGATGCGGGCATCGCGCATATATTGGGCCGCTCCGGTTTCTTCAATATAGCCCATACCGCCATGGATCTGCACGCCAATTGAGGCCACTTCCGAGCCGATATCCGTCGAAAAGGCCTTGGCGATGGGGGTGAGGATTCCAGCCCGTTCCTGCCAATGTTTTGCGCTTTCTGCATCGCCTTTTGCTTTTGCCAAATGCGACTGGTCCAGCGCAAATGCACAGCGATAGCTGATAGAGCGTACCGCCTCTGTCATGGCTTTCATGGTCAGCAGATTGCGCTTCACATCGGGGTGGACCAAAATTGGCTCCATCTCGCCGTCTTTTGGGGTGCCAATGGCTTTGCCCTGTTTGCGATCGGCTGCATAGGCGTGGGCTTGCTGGCTGGCCCGTTCCGCCACACCGACCCCTTGTATGCCCACCATCAAACGGGCATTGTTCATCATGGTGAACATACAGGCCAGACCGCGATTTTCCTCGCCAATCAACCAGCCAATAGCTCCCCCCTTATCGCCGAACGCCATGGTGCAGGTAGCCGAAGCATGGATGCCCATTTTATGCTCCACCCCCGCGGCGCGCAGATCATTGCGCGCCCCCAAAGAGCCATCGTCATTGACAAAATATTTGGGCACAAGAAACAGCGAAATACCTCGCGTTCCCGCTGGTGCATCAGGAAGGCGGGCCAGAACCAGATGGATGATATTATCTGTCAGCTCATGATCGCCATAGGTTATGAAGATTTTTTGGCCGGTGATTTTATAGGTGCCATCGCCCACCGCTTCCGCCTTTGTACGCATGGCATTGAGATCAGACCCGGCAGAGGGTTCGGTCAGGTTCATGGTGCCCATCCATTCGCCTGAAACCAGCTTGGCCAAATAGGTGTCCTTGAGCGCTTGCGAGGCATGTTTTTCCAACGCTTCCACAGCGCCCATGGTCAGGGTTGGGCCAATGGCAAAGCCCATGGAGCCTTGGTTCCACATATCCATTGCCGCTGCGGCCAATTGCAAGGGCAAGCCCTGACCGCCAAACTCCTCGCCTGCATTTAGGGAATTCCAGCCACCTTCTGCCCAATTGTGATAAAGCTCTTTCCAACCGTTCGGCGTTGAGACCGTGCCATCCTCTTGCAAATGGCAGCCTTCTTTATCGGCTTGGGCATTGCGCGGGGCAATTTCTTCTGTTGCGAAGCGGCCTGCCTCTTGCAAAATTGCGTCAACCAGATCTTCTGCCAAATCAGGATAAGCGCCTTGCTCCAACATTTCGCCAAGCCCGGCAACATGTTTCAGGGTGAATGCCATATCATCGACAGGGGCGCGATAGCTCATTATGTGCTCTCCAGTATAACCGTATCCGCAATGGTCTATGCAGGCCAGACTAACGCTCATTTGTCAGGGGTCAAGCAACCCTTTGGCCTAATTTGATGGCAAGGTCCGCCTTTTTCAAAGCTTCCCCTGCGGCATTTATACCAATGGCGGTCAAGGTCAAATGCGAACTGTGAAGAGACGGGGGAGACTCACTCCTTGTACTGAATTGCATCAAAAACAGTGCCAGAGAGGATCCGCCCTTTTCTGTTGACGCGGTACTTGCGCAAAACAAGACCGAGATCTGGCGAGAAAAACTGCATCCAATAGACCGGATCGCGTCCCTTTATCTCTGTCATGTTGAGGATTTTCCAGACCTGATAGCGACATTTGCCGACCAAGAGCGGCTCTTGTCCACGATAGGATAGTGAGAGGATGCCTTTGGTAATGGGCTTGCTATCTTGGCTTATCAAAAGCTCGCTCAGCCATTTTTTAGAAGTCGGCAAGGTCTCAATGCCCTTTTTGTCATCATAAGAAAAGGTCAGTGTCTGGCCGTTGCTCTGGCGTTCGGCTTCCAGCAATCCATGATGATAGAGATGGGTGGATGTTTGTTCCGTGCCCAGATAGTTTTCGACGCGCTGCTCAGAAATTGCCGTCTTCTGATAGGTGAAGGTGGCTTCAAACTTGGGTCTTTTTCGGCTCAGGCTCAAGCTCTGACCCTCTTGAAAACTACGCGGACAGGCTTTTGAAGCGGCTTGTATCTGTGTGGTGGGTAGCAAGAGTGTAATCATCGTTGCAAAGATGATGGCCTTGCTTTTGGGGCGTAAAAATTTTTCATCCTGCATTGTCGCGCCTTTTTTCTGTTTTGCTTGATCTGGCTTTATCCTTGTATCAGCTATGGCAAGGGCTTCGCAAAAAGTCTGGACCTCTTTGGTGACTTCTTTTACAAGAAGCCTGATTTTATCGGCATATGTAAAAAACAATGACACGCTCCACCCGTTTTTGGTCCCCTCCCCGGATTGAGATTGATCCTTCTACTGGTGCTCTTCAAGCCCCGGTCGATGGTTTTGCGCAAGCTGTCGAGACATTGGGCGATGGGGGGCTGGTGGCTGTTCCGACCGAGACAGTTTATGGACTGGCCGCAGATGCCTGCAATGGAGCGGCGGTTGCGGGTATTTTTGCCGCTAAAAACCGTCCCTCTTTCAACCCGCTAATTTCTCATGTGCCGAGCCTTGAAGTGGCCCAGAAGCATGGATGTTTCAATGAGCAGGCTCTTGCGCTTGCCAAAACCTTCTGGCCAGGGCCGCTGACCCTTGTTGTCCCAAAGCGACCTGATAGCCCGATTGCTGATCTGGTCTCCGCAGGGTTAGAAACAATTGCCTTGCGGGTGCCTGATGCGCCTTTGATGCGCGCTCTTAGCCATGCGCTGGATCGCCCCTTGGCTGCACCTTCGGCCAATCGCTCCGGGCGCGTCAGCCCCACCTCTGCCACCCATGTGCGCGAGGAATTGGATGCACGGATTGATCTGATTGCCGATCTTGGCGCTTGCACTGTGGGGGTGGAATCGAGCGTGGTTTTTTGCGTGACCGGCCAGCCTGTGACGCTGTTGCGGCCCGGTGGTTTGTCAAGCAAGGCGATTGAAAGGCTCATTGGCTCTTCTTTGTTGCGGGCGGGAGCGGATGATCAAAGCCCTGCCTCTCCGGGCATGTTAACCTCTCACTATGCACCCTCTTGTCCGGTCAGACTGAATGCGCGCTCTGTTCAACCAGGCGAGGCTTTGCTAGCCTTTGGTCCCGATCTGCCCGATGGGGCCGATCAGGCTGTTGCAATGATCAATTTGTCAGAGATTGGCGATGATCTGGAAGCCGCTCAAGCGCTGTTTGCCGGACTTCGGGCCCTAGATCAAAAGCATGTGTCGCGCATTGCGGTTGCCCCTATTCCTGATCAAGGATTGGGAGAAGCCATCAATGATCGTTTGCGCCGGGCTGCTGCCGGACGATAGCAGGAAAATGAACCAAGCCGCATGATTTTGCGTAAAAGACAGCAAAATGAAAGATTAAATCGGGCTCTAGGGGCATCAATTTGTCAGGCATACGCCCTTTGGGCCATTTTTTCGTTGGACATCTTCTTGCCCTTATTGTGCTTTCGGTATAGATCAAACCGATTGGGGATTTTTTTGATAGACGGATCTGAGTGCCTGATTTAAAAGTCCTGAGCCAGCCCTCTCTCCCTTGCAGACCACCCGTCATGGTACCCTCATGGGCGGTCTGAAAAGGAGGAGAGGGTTGGATATGCAGCCTAAAAGGCTCACTCGGAGACTTTTAAATCGGGCACTGATCTATCATGTCCCTTAGGTCTGTTGAAAGCAAAGGCCCCCAGCTTGCAACAGAGTGGCCTATAATAAACACGCAACTTGGTGATTCAAAGTGACCAATACTCCAGTACTCGACCAAATCAAATCTGTCGATGATATTCGCGCGCTCTCGCAAGCCGACCTTAAAGTGTTGGCCGAGGATGTGCGTACAGACATGATTGCTTCTGTCTCCCAGACCGGGGGGCATTTGGGCGCAGGCTTGGGTGTGGTGGAATTAACCGTTGCCTTGCATCATGTGTTTGAAACGCCAAGGGATCGTCTGATTTGGGATGTGGGCCATCAATGCTATCCGCATAAAATTCTCACAGGTCGTCGCGATCGAATGCTCACTTTGCGTCAACCAAAGGGATTGTCCGGTTTCACAAAACGCACAGAGAGCGACTTTGATCCTTTTGGAGCGGGGCACAGTTCTACCTCCATTTCCGCCGGGTTGGGCATGAAAGTTGCCTCTGATTTATCCGGGGATGAAGGGCGCAATGTGATTGCCGTGATTGGTGATGGGGCTATGTCTGCGGGTATGGCTTATGAAGCAATGAATAATGCCGGAGCTTTGGACAGCCGTCTGATTGTCATTCTCAATGACAATGATATGTCGATTGCGCCACCCACTGGCGCGATGAGTGCCTATTTGGCGCGGCTGATTTCTGGCAAGACCTTCTTATCCTTGCGCGATATCGGCAAACAATTGACCGAAGGCTTGCCGCGCTTCTTTAAGGAAAAGGCGGCCAAGGCTGAAGAATTTGCCCGCTCCTTTGTTACCGGTGGTACATTGTTTGAAGAGCTGGGTTTTTATTATGTCGGGCCGATTGATGGACATAATCTCGATCATTTGCTGCCTGTTTTAAAAAATGTCCGTGACAGCGCTCAAGGACCGGTGCTCATTCATGTGGTGACCCAAAAAGGCAAGGGCTATGAGCCAGCTGAGAATGCAGCGGATAAATATCACGGTGTCAGCAAGTTTGATGTGATCACCGGCACCCAGCAAAAAGCCCCGTCCAATGCGCCAAGCTATACAAAAGTCTTTGGCCAATCACTGGCAAAAGAAGCCGCAAAAGATGACAAGATTGTTGCCATCACAGCGGCCATGCCATCGGGCACCGGAGTTGATATTTTTGAAAAAGACTTCCCCCATCGCACTTTTGATGTGGGCATTGCAGAACAACATGCGGTGACCTTTGCCGCCGGGATGGCCTGTGAAGGCTATAAACCTTTTTGTGCCATTTATTCCACCTTCCTGCAACGGGCCTATGATCAGGTGGTGCATGATGTTGCCATCCAGAATTTGCCTGTGCGGTTCCCCATTGACCGCGCGGGCTTTGTTGGCGCGGATGGGCCAACCCATGCGGGGAGTTTTGATATCGGCTTTTTGGCCTCGCTTCCCAATCTGGTGGTGATGGCTGCCAGCGATGAGGCTGAACTTGTGCATATGGTGGCCACAGCTGCCGCTTATGATGATGGCCCCATTGCCTTTCGCTATCCACGTGGTGAAGGGGTGGGTGTTGATATGCCCGATAGTGGTGTACCGCTGGAAATCGGCAAAGGCCGTATGATCAAGGAAGGCTCCAAGATTGCCATTCTGTCCTTTGGCACCCGACTAGCGGAAGCCTTAAAGGCCGCTGAAAAGCTGGATGGTTATGGCCTGTCAACTTCGGTTGCTGATGCACGTTTTGCCAAGCCATTGGATAAGGATATGATTTTGCAGCTGGCTGGCGAGCATGATCTTTTGCTGACCCTTGAGGAAGGGGCGACCGGTGGCTTTGGCTCGCAAGTTTTGCATATGCTTGCCAATGAAGGCGCGCTGGATGGACGGTTAAAAATCCGGTCGCTGACCATGAAGGATGATTATACCGACCATGGCAAACCCGATGTGATGTATGCCAGCTCCTCTCTTGATTGCGATGGCATTCTCAAGACCGTTTTTGCGGCTTTGGGCCACGATATCAATGACGCGTCAGAGGCTGGCGAAATTGCCTGATTATCTGGTGTCCTAAAAGACCCAAAACCAAATAAGCGGCAACAACAGGGATGTAGCCAGCGCGTTTAGGCCCATGGCAAGGCCTGAAAAAGCGCCTGCCTCTTCGTTGACCTGCATGGCGCGTGCGGTGCCTATGCCGTGGCTTGCTGTACCGATAGCAAAGCCGCGGGCGGCCCAGTTTTTAACCCCCACCAGATTGAGGATATAGGGGCCAAACATTGCCCCTATAATACCTGTGGTGATGACCAGCACAGCTGTTAAGGATGGCAGACCGCCGAGCTCTTTGGTAATGCCCATGGCCACAGGGGCTGTCACAGATTTTGTTGCCAGAGACACCAAAGCTTTTTCTGCTCCTCCCAACCAGATTGCAATCAAGACAGCAGAAGCCGCAGCCGTAATGGAGCCGCATAGCAAGCTAAGAGACAAAGCAAGGGCTGATCGCTTGACCTTGTTAAACTGTCGATAGAGCGGAATAGCAAGGGCAACGGTTGCTGGCCCCAACAAAAAATGCACAAATTGGGCACCACTGAAATAGCTCTCATAGCTGGTGCCTGTTCCCACAAGCATCAAAACCAGCAAGATAACAGCAATCATCACCGGATTGAGCAAGGGCATCATGCCGCTTTTTTTGTAAAAAGCCTGCCCGATTTGATAGGCCAGAAGCGTCAGAAACAAATGAAGCAGCGGACTGGCTGAGAGATAGACCCAGATGGATTGCAAGTCTTGCATCATGCCTTGCCTTCTGTGTTATTTTCTTGCTTTTTAGCTGGATGCTTACCAAGCCATGTCATGAATAGGCCCGTGAGTGCGATGGTGAGCAACGTGCTCACCACCAAGGCAATGGTAATGGGCCAGAAGGCAGTCTCTATCAGACGAAAATGTAGCATGACGCCAACGCCAGCCGGAATGAAAAGCAAGGATAGATTGGACAATAGACCATCGGCAACTCTGGACAGATCATCAGGCACTGAGCCTTTCCAATTCAGAGCCAGAAAGAGAAGCGCCATGCCAATCACCGGACCGGGCACTGGCAGCTGCAACCAAGAGACCAAACTTTCCCCGACAAGCTGACATCCAAAAATAATCGTAAGATAAAAGAGCATGGCAGGCTCCCGCACTTTTTGGCTTGTTGTATAATCCAGGTCCGTGAGATCTAGGCTCAGGCCTAATCTGCCACGGACCTGGATCACGTTTGTCCTAACGTTAATGGCTGCCGAGATAGGCGGCGATGATATTGCGGGCCGCTTCCAGATCGCCTTTCTCGATCATCTCGGTGACGGTATGGATATAGCGGGTTCCAACGACGATGCCTGCGGCACGGGCGCCAGAGCCAGCCTGTTGACCGGCTGCGCCATCTTGTCCGCCACGGGCCAGAATTGTGCGCTGGGAGGGGATATCGCGCTCTTTGGCCAGCGCTTCCAATTCTTCAACCAGATCAATATCCGCGATGAAAGAGCCATCTTTGACATGCAAGCCAAAGCCTTTGCCCTGATGGGTCACTGCGTCTTTTTCCGGGATACCGGGGGTATCGCAAGCAAGGGTCGTGTCAATGCCAAAAGCGATATCAGGGGCCACGCCAAAGGATGCGGTGCGCGCACCGCGCAAGCCCACTTCTTCCTGAGCGGTGAAGGCAACAATGATTTCGCATTCATGGACATCGCCTGACTGGACCAATTGGCGCAAGGCCTCAATGCCCAGCCAGCAAGCAATGCGGTTATCCAAAGCCTTGGAGACGATTTTGTCGCCCATTTCCAACAAAGGCTCGTCCATGACGATATAATCGCCAATCTGCACTTTGTTTTTGGTTTCTTCGCCCAAGCCAATATCAACGAAAAAGTCTGTTGGTTCGGGGATTTTTTTGCGCTCTTCGGGGCTTTGGGTGTGGATGGGTTTGCCTGCCGGGTTCATAACACCCTTAAAATCTCCCTCTTTGGTGCAGACCAGCACGCGGCGAGAGAAGAGATTGCGCGGATCAAAGCCACCGACCGGGTCGATATGAATATAACCATCTTTGGTCACATGACTGACAAGAAAGCCGATTTCATCCATATGGCAGAGCAGCAGAACACGCGGGGCTTCGCCATCTTGGCGCGGCTTTGTTGGATAGCGCGTGCAAATGAGAGAGCCCATCGGGTCGGTATACGTTTCGTCAAACAGGCCTTCAATTTCGCTCTCGATCAAGGCACGTACGCGATGCTCACGCCCCGGCACTCCGGGCATCTCACACAAACGACGCAAAAGCTCGATATTCATATCTTGTCTCTCCGCTATGGAAATTTGTTTCAACTCTCTCTATATCAGAGATAACAGCATTGCGTCAGCATTCCTGTTGCTTTTCAAAAGGACAGATTTTGAGGCTGGCGAGATTTATTTGACACTGTTTTTCGGGGCTTTTGACCGCAAAACAGGGGTAAGGACAAAATTATGAGAGATCCCTATAGCATTCTTAGTGTCTCCAAAGACGCAGATGAGCGCGCTATAAAGAGCGCGTTTCGCAAATTGGCGATGAAATATCATCCAGATCAGAATCAGGGCGATCCGTCTGCGCAAGCCAAATTTGCCGAGATTAATCAGGCTTATGAGATTATTGGCGACAAGGAAAAACGCGCCAAATATGACCGCGGCGAGATTGACGAAGAAGGCAAGGATAAATTTACAGGCTTTGGCGGCGCGGGTGGCAATCCCTTTGGTGGTGGCCATCCTTTTGGATCTGCCGGGGCTGGCGGTGGCTTTGCTGGCGGGGCGGCAGAAGATATTCTGAACGAAATTTTTGGCAATATGGGCGGTGGTCGCTCCGGTATGGGCGGCGGTGCTGGTCATCCTTTTGGTGGAATGGGCGGCAGTGGCGGCCCGCGTCAGGCACGCCAGACCAAGGGACAGGATGCCGAGGCCAAATTGAGCCTGACACTGGAAGATCTGGTCTGTGATGAAAAGCGCCGTGTTCATTTGCCCACTGGCAAAAGTCTGGATATGAAAATTCCCAACGGGGTGAAATCCGGCCAGACCATTCGCATGAAAGGGCAAGGCTTTGAAAGCCGCATGGGTGCGGCAGGCGATGCTTTGGTTACAATCGAAATTCTAACGCACAAGCTCTTTAAAGTGGAAGAGCAAAATCTGCGTTTGGATTTACCGATCGCCCTTTATGAAGCTGTGCTTGGCGCTAAAATTCGCATTCCGACGCTGGAAGGCAAGGTGGAAATAAAGATCCCGGCGGGCATGAGTTCGGGCAAAAGCCTGCGCCTGAAAGGCAAAGGGCTGCCGAATCGCAATGGCAATCGTGGCGATCTTTATATCACGGCCAAAATCATTTTGCCGGAAGGGTCTGATCCGGGATTGCGGGCTTTGATGGAAGACTGGCAGGATACCAATGCCTATCGTCCGCGCGGGTCTGAGTTTGGCTAAAGCCACATGTGTTTCTTCAAAAAATCCCTATCAAAATAATCACACATTTTCGTGACCGTCCTCACTGCTCTGTGATTGGGATGTGAGCCGATTTTCTTCTAGCCTGAATTTGCGACAAGCTTGACCAAATCAGGATCATAATGGTCTTTTCTTACCGCCTGATGTCGAATTTCGGGGACGGGTTCGATATCTCTTCTCAAAGAGACAAGCTTTGATAAGCTGTCTCTTTTGCCCTTTTCCCTGTGGTGGGCATTGCAATAGGAGAGCTGAAAACAGCTCTCCTATTCTTTTGGGTGCAGTCTCTAAGAGCCTGATTTAAACAATCAGTCAAATTGCGATAAATGCGCTTCCTTTAGAAAGCCGGGGCCTTGAAGTCTTGGTGCTTGCAGGCCTTGCCAAATGGCTAGTTTGCTCAATTCCGGCACCAGATCTACGAGCACCTTCTCCTGATCTGCGCCCTTTTCCAGATGGCTGGCACGGATATCGAGATAGCCATCCTGACGATTGGCTTTCAGATCCAGTCTTGCCGTGATCTGATCACCCTGCAAATAGGGTAGCACATAATAGCCATAGACCCGTTTTGGTTTGGGCACATAAATTTCGATGCGATAATGACATCCCCATAAACGCTCTGTTCGCTCACGAAACCAGATGAGCGAATCAAAGGGGGCCAAAAGTGTTTGGCAGTTTGCGCGGGCGGGCAGGATAGCGTCTTTGTGCAAATAGGCCTGTTCTTTCCATCCCGTGATGCTGACCGGCTCTATGCTGCCCTCTTCCAGCAAGCTGGCCAAGGCCTGTTTGGATTGTTTGGCATCCAGACGAAAATAATCGCGCAAATCCTTTTCGCTTGCCACGCCATGGGCTTTGGCCGAACGCGCCATTAAGTCTCGGCAGGCCTGCGCTTGCGACAAAGCAGGCAAAGCCATAATGTCGGAGGGTAAAATCCGCTCAGGTAGATCATAAAAGCGCTGAAAATTTTGTCGCCCGCCTGAGGCAATGCGTCCACACCAAAAGAGATATTCCACGGCCAGTTTGGTGCCGCTCCAGCCCCACCAGTCCCCGGATTTTTTCGGCTGGTTTGGCTCTAGTCTGTCTTTTACCTGTGAGGAAGAGAGCGGTCCTTCGCGCTCAATCAGCGCATAAACGGCTTCAATCTTATGCTTATTCTCTGTCGCAAAGCGGCTGAGGCTGCGCCAGACGCCTTCGCCATTTTGTGCGCGCATCATGCGCCAGTGAAAAGCCGGATAGAGCTCAACCGGCATCAATGAGGCCTCATGCCCCCAATATTCAAAATAGCGTCTTGGGGTCTTTTGTGGCTGATGAAACAAGGCGTCAGCCTTTTGCTTGTCATAATGACCGAGACGTGCATAAAGGGTGAGATAATGCGCCCGATCCAGCACATTCACCGAATCCAGCTGCAAGGGAGCTATGTGATCCATGATTTGATCAAAATGCCGCTCTGAATGGCGGCGCAGACTATGGCGTTTTATGCCACCTGCCTGCGGCAAAAAACCCTGTGCTGCCAGCGCAATCCGGCGGGCTTGTTTGAGGCTCAAAGTCTGTGTGCTGTTGGAAGGGTTAGGGCTGCTCATTTTCTTGTCTTATCATGGCGATGGGGGGGGCATTTGGTCTTTTTCTCTTCAAATCTCTCTGCCATCATGGCAATAAAGAGGCATATTGGCCATGGGTAAAATGCAGGTCTGTGTGCTTGGCTTTGTCATAGTGGGCCGTGAGGCTAAAAAGGAGTTATGTGATGTCCTTATCAAAAGGCCGGGTTCTTTCTTTTGCGCTTCTTCTTGTCATACTTTCTGGGGTTGGCTTTTACAGCGGTGTTAGCTATCTGCCTTTTTTCTCCTTGGCCTTGGGCCTTGCTGCTTTGTTATTTGTTTGGAAACTCTCCTCACCAGCCAAAGATACCTTGCCACAAGATCAGGAAGCCATGGCGGCTCGCACCTACCAATTGGCGCAAGAGACAGAAGCCTTGCTTGCCTCTGAAACTGCACAGACCAAGCTGGATCGAGGTGAGCGATAGACCACGATAATCCCCAATCGGTCCGGGGCTTTGAACGCTCTTTTGTTGCATCCAGCCATCCTTTGCGGTTTTATGAGCCCATGAAAAGCGCTGCTCCTTACAGACCGCTATCGCGGTTGGCGACCATGATGATCCGTGACAGGCTTCAAGCCTTGTTTGCGCCGATCAGTCGCGTCTTGATCATGTGCCTCATGGTCAATGCAATGGTGCTTGGCTTTTTGTCTTCCAGTCATGGGGCGGCCCATCTGTCTGGTATGGCGCTGATTTGTGGCTCTGATGGCATTGTCTCAATTCCTCTTGCCGATCAAAAGCCTGACGACATCACCCTGATTGACCATCAAGAGTGTCTCACTTCTTGCCTTGCTGCCATGCAAAGCTCTGTTGGCTTGATGGTCGCGTCCGTTTCCTTTTTCTTGCCGATGCATCAGATTGAGCCTCTGGCGCTATCGGCATTGAGCGCACCTCTCCCCCCTTCTCTTTTATCCTTGCGCGCGCGTGGGCCGCCCGCCTGATGGTCTCTTTCTTTGGCGATTTTTAAAAGACTTATATGAATCGGGCAGGTAGGCCTGATCTTTTGCAAGTCCGTTTCCTGCGGCCAACAGGCTTTGTGCACTTGCATAGAAAAGAGATGACGATGAAAAAAATTCGAACCCTTACATACTGGCTGATTGCTGTGGTTGCCGTGATCGTCATTGGGGCCATGACCATTGACTGGTATAGAGCTGAAATGAAAGCGCAAATGGCCAAAAGTGGTCAGACAAGTGTTCGCATTGGTGGTCCTTTCACCCTGACCAATCATTTGGGGCAACAGGTGAGCGAGAAGGATTATGCGGATAAGCCATTTGTGATTTTTTTTGGTTACACCTATTGTCCTGATGTCTGCCCAACAACCCTTGCTGATATGATTGGCTGGGTGGATGCATTGGGAGATGATGTTGACAAATTGTCCTATCTGTTTGTCACAATCGACCCGGAGCGCGATAACCCGGACGCTATGGGCGAGTATGTCGGGGCATTTTTTGACCAGCTGGTGGGATTGACCGGCACCCAAGAGCAGATAGACGCCGTCTCCAAAGCTTATCGGGTCTATGCCAAACGGGTGGAAGATGAGGATGGCGATCCAGAGGCTTATATCATGGATCATACAGCCAGTATTTATCTGATGAAGCAGAATAATGAGTTTATGGGCACCATTTCCTATGGAGAAGACCATGAAAGTGCCCTTGGCAAATTGCAGAAACTGATTGCAACAGCGCAATAATATCTTCTGCTTTTTTCAGCAAATCCATGCAAAAGGCGTGCGTGCAATCCATTCACGCCTTTGCTTTTGTCTTGCTCTTTTGTCGCGTGGCTTTTAAAATCACGATCATGAAACAGGATCTCTCCAATCAGGCCTTTGAGGCCCCAAACCCGCATGACGAGATGGCAAGCGATGTTGACGCCCGACCATTGATTATCTGGTCCAGCGTCTTTATGAGCGCGATTGCTGTGGTGGGTCTGTTTTTATGGTCAAAAACCGGAACGGCGGTTTTCTTTGACCGGATCAGCGGCGCGATTGCCGGATGTTTCTAGACTCAGGACTTTTAAATCAGGCTCTAATACCAACGGCATGAAAGATTAACCCATTTTGTCTGATGGATCTATCATGAGCAAATTTCGTCTTGATCAAGCGCTGGTAGAGCGCGGCCTTGCGCCCAGTCGGGCCCGTGCGCGTGATGCCATCAAGCGCGGGGCTGTGCTGCTTGATGGGGTGATGGCCAAAAAGCCTGCCCAGATGGTAACATTGGATGCCAATCTCTCGCTCAATGACCCGGCATCGGGCTATGTCTCACGGGCAGCTCTAAAACTTCTACATGCTCTGGATGTCTTTAATTTTGATCCTGCTAACAAGACATGTGTCGATATTGGTGCCTCAACCGGTGGCTTTTGTCAGGTGTTGCTGGAGCGGGGGGCGCGAGCCGTTTATGGCGTGGATGTGGGCCATGATCAAATGCATGTCGGCCTTCGAGGCAACCCCGCTTTGCATGTATTGGAAGGAGTGAATGCGCGCTATCTGGATCAGAGCCATGTGCCTGAACCCTTTGAGGGTTTGGTCTCTGATGTCAGTTTCATTTCGCTCAAACTTGCCCTGCCCCCGGCTCTTTCTATGGCAGCAAAGGGCAGCTTTGCCGCTCTTTTGGTCAAACCCCAGTTTGAAGTGGGCAAAGATGGCATAGGCAAAGGCGGCCTTGTGCGAGACCCCGCCCTCGCCAGACAAGTGGCCAAAGATCTTCATGATTGGCTGGATCTGGGCGATGGCCCTTGCGCAGGCTGGCGATGCCTTGATCTTCTGCCCTCCCCCATTTTGGGGGGAGATGGCAATCAGGAATTTTTGCTCGGTGCCATCAAGGATCGCTAGAGCATTTTGAATGAACACGTCGTTATTCAAAATGCTCTAACCGGATCATTCCATCCCTCTCATACCCAGATTTCGATCAGCAGGCCCGACAGGATCATGAAACCAATATTGGTATTGGATTTGAAAAGCGCCAGACATTGATCCGCATCATTCATATCAAGCGTGATGATTTGGCGGGCCAGATGCGCAATAGCAAGGCATAAGCCAATCCAAATGAAGGGACCAAGATCGACGGAGACAAAGGCCACCACCATCAGGACAATCATCACCCCATAAAAGAAGGCCAGCCAGAGCTTTGTCTTCTCGCCAAATAACAGGGCGGTGGATTTCACGCCAATCAAGGCATCATCTTCCTTATCCTGATGGGCATAGATGGTGTCATAACCGATGGTCCAGACAACACAGGCAATATAGAGCATGATGGGGGCAAAATCGAGGGATCCATAGACAGCGGCCCAGCCCATCACCCCCCCCCATGAAAAAGCAAGGCCAAGGACAAATTGCGGCCAATGGGTGATGCGCTTCATGAAGGGATAAGCGGCGACAACGATTAGGGAAGACAGGCCTAGAATTTGGGTATAGGGATTGAATTGCAGCAAGACAATCAGCCCGGCCAGCAATTGCAGGGCCAGCCATAACCAAGCCTGTTTTCGACTGACTTGTCCACTTGGGAGCGGGCGGGATCGGGTCCGCTCTACCTTGGCATCAATTTTATGGTCGACGATATCATTGTAAGTACAGCCAGCGCCACGCATGGCGACAGCGCCAATCCAGAACAGGCCTGTATAATAGAGCGCTGTGCTCAGGCTGATGGGCATATCACCGCCAAAATAGCGGTGACCCGCTGCCATGGCCAAAGCCAGAGACCAAAGGCAGGGCCAGAGCAAAAGCCACCAGCCAATGGGGCGTTCCAGACGAGACAAGCGTGCATAAGGGCGGAACCAGACAGGCAAATAATGATCGGCCCAATGGCCGCGCACGGCATCTGCGACCCGGCCTTCGATCTCATCATCCGGCTTCTTCTGTTGGGCTTGGTTGGTCATTGCTGCTGCCTTTTATTTTTTTCGTATCCCTTATCCCTGATGTGAAGCAAGGTCGCCTTTTCGTCAACCAACAAACGCCCTGTCGCTGATAAAGGCGCAAAAGACGCACAAATTGATGCCAATATGCGAGATATGGAGACTTGATTTTACCTTACAGGCACGCTAGCAGACAGGCATCTTTTCTTTCTCGCTTTATCGCATATGCAAAGGGAATATCCATGTCCGAGCGCCTGAATGTCCTTCTCATCGGCTCTGGTGGCCGCGAACATGCTCTGGCCTATGGCCTTAGCAAATCTGACAAGCTGGGCCAGCTTTATGTAGCACCTGGCAATGCCGGTCTTTTGCAAATCGCAACAAAGGCCGATGTGAGCGAGAGCGATCATCAGGCCGTGATCCAGTTTTGTCAGGATCAGGATATTTCCTTTGTGGTTGTTGGGCCGGAAGCGCCGCTGGTTGATGGTCTATCTGACAGTTTGCGGGCGGCGGGCCTTGATGTCTTTGGCCCTTCCAAAGAAGCGGCGCAACTGGAAGGCTCGAAAGGCTATACCAAAGATTTGTGTGCCGAATTTAATATTCCCACAGCCGCCTATGCCCGCTTTGATACGCAAAGCGAGGCCCTGTCCTATCTTGCAGACAATCCTGCTCCGATCGTGATCAAGGCTGATGGTTTGGCAGCTGGCAAAGGCGTCACCGTTGCCATGAGCCAAGAAGAGGCCATTGCAGCGGTGGAAGACTGCTTTGACGGAGCCTTTGGTGAGGCGGGCGCAGAAGTGGTGATTGAAGCCTTTTTAGAAGGAGAAGAGGCCAGCCTGTTTGCCCTTTGTGATGGCAAGACCGCTCTTCTTTTGCCCTCTGCGCAAGATCACAAAGCCGTTGGCGAAGGGGATACCGGCCCCAATACCGGTGGCATGGGAGCCTATAGCCCTGCTCCAGTTATGACAAAAAACCTTACCGACGATGTGCTGAGCAAAATCATCCAACCCACTTTGGATGGCATGGCCAGCCGGGGCGCGCCTTTTAGCGGGGTTTTGTTTCTGGGGCTTATGATCACCGATCAAGGGCCAGAGCTGATTGAATATAATGTGCGCTTTGGAGATCCTGAATGCCAGACATTGATGATGCGTCTGGAAAGCGATTTGCTAGAGCTGCTTCTGGCCTCTGCCCGTGGGGAGCTGGCTGGCAAGACCATTGAAACCTCTGATGATGTTGTGATGAATGTGGTGATGGCCGCAAAGGGCTATCCGGGTTCCTATCGCAAGGGCACAGCCATTCATGGGCTCGCGGACGCCGAAGCATTGGAAGGGGTCAAAATTTTCCATGCCGGCACCAAAATGGATGGCGATCAATTGGTGGCCAATGGGGGCCGTGTGCTTAATATTTGCGCTCGAGGCAAAAGCGTCACAGAGGCTCAGGCACGCTGTTATGCTGCCATTGAAAAGCTGAATTGGGAGGATGGTTTCTGCCGCCGTGATATTGGCTGGCGGGCCATTGCCAGAGAAAATCAGGTCTAAAGCTTTTTCAATTTTATTGCTTTTTTCTATTTGAATCGCCCAAAGGATTTTTGCCTTTGGGCGATTTTTTGTGCTCTTTTTGGATCCGTCTGACGACCATATTTCCTTTGGCCAGTCTTGTCTTTATGTCTGAATTTCATTCTGATTCAAGTCTTTAAAGAACTGAATCAAGTCTTTCATATTGCCTGTCACCTTTATGAAAAAATGATTCATCTTTCACCTTTAAGAATTTGATTTATAAATATATTTCATCTTCTTTAAAGTGATGATTCAGAGCGGAATTTTGCCTTTAAATATATTGCTTCCCGTCGCTTGCCAGCACGGTTATCTCATTCTCTTTGTGTGAGATGCAAAGGTATGAAAGTGGCTCCCAGATCCCGTTGACTTATTTATTCTTGCCATTGCCGTGGCCATTGCCGTTTCCATGGCCATTGCCATTTCCATGGCCGTTGCCATTGCCATTGCCATTGCCATTGCTATTGCCATTTCCATGGCCGTTGCCATTGCCGTTTCCATGGCCGTTGCCATTTCCGTGGCCGTTGCCATTGCCATTGCTATTGCTATTGCCATTGCCGTGGCCATTGCCGTTTCCATGGCCATTGCCATTTCCATGGCCGTTGCCATTGCCATTGCCATTGCCATTGCTATTGCCATTTC
>JAOXSH010000146.1 GCA_025800145.1 Cohaesibacter sp. | reverse complement strand
CCGGATCGAATGGTCCGCGCCCTCGCAGTGCCGACGCGAAAGCGGCGAACAGCACGTGAGAGAAAAATACGGCAAGAGCATCACGCTCTTGCCAGAAACCGATAGGTGACCGGACCGAATGGTCCGCGCCCTCGCAGTGCCGACGCGAAAGCGGCGAACAGCACGTGAGAGAAAAATACGGCAAGAGCATCACGCTCTTGCCAGGAACCGATAGGCGACCGGATCGAATGGTCCGCGCCCTCGCAGGCCCGAGCTCCGCTCGGAATAGCCGGGAAGAGAAAAATACGGCAAGAGCATCACGCTCTTGCCGGGAACCGATAGGTGACCGAGCCGCATGGCTCGTGCCCTCGCAGGCCCGAGCTCCGCTCGGAATAGCCGGGAAGAGAAAAAAAGACTTAAAATCCATGCTTCTCTTTGTTTTTCGCCGTCTGGTCAGTCTGGGTTTGACACTTCTGGCCGCTTCCCTTGTCATTTTTGCCATTATGGAAGTGCTGCCCGGGGATCCGGCAGAATTGATCTTGGGCATCAATGCCCAACCAGACACTTTGCAAGCTTTGCGTCAAGAGCTGGGTTTGCATTTGCCAATCGCCGAGCGATATATAAGCTGGATTGGCAATATGCTAAGCGGTGATTTTGGCACCTCTTACACCTATTCAGTGCCGGTTCTGGAGCTGATTTCACAAAGACTCGCCGTCTCCTTGCCCCTTGCTTTGTTTGCGCTGGCTCTGTCCACTTTGCTGGCCCTGCCTTTGGGACTGTTGGCGGCCAGCTTTCGCAACAAATGGCCCGACTGGGGCATGATGGGGGCAACCCAGTTGGGCATTGCCGTGCCCAATTTCTGGTTTGCCATGTTGCTGGTGCTTGGCTTTTCCATCACCTTGCGCTGGTTTCCGTCCGGCGGCTTTCCCGGTTGGGAGGCTGGTTCTTGGCCTGCCATACACGCGCTTTTGTTGCCAGCCATTGCTCTTGCCTTGCCGCAAGCCTCCATTCTGGCACGCATCATGCGCTCATCCATGCTTGATGTCATCCATGAAGATTATATGCGCACCGCCCGCGCCAAAGGGCTTAGCCAAAGCCAAACCCTGTTGCGTCACGGGGTGCGCAATGCGATTATTCCTGTTATCACCATTTTGGGCCTGCAATTCTCATTTTTGTTGGCTGGCACCATCATCATAGAAAATGTCTTTTTCCTACCCGGCCTTGGCCGTCTGGTCTTTCAGGCCATCACCCAGCGCGACATGATCACCGTCAAAGCCGTCATTGTTTTGATGGTGGCCACCGTTATCCTCGTCAATTTCCTGATTGATCTAAGCTATGCCGCCATTGACCCGCGCTTGCGCAAGAAAAAGGGGACATGATATGGCACAATCAACCTCCTCGCCTTTCTTGACGTCCCCTTCACTTTTTATCGGTGGTCTCATATCTTTGATCTTTGTGGCTTTGGCTTTGCTGTCCTTCTTCTGGACACCCCATGATGCCTTGAGCGTTGATATTCTGGCCCGCCTCAAACCAATCAGCACCACTTACTGGCTGGGCACTGACCAATATGGACGGGATCTCTTTTCCATGATCATGCTCGGCGCGCGCAATTCTATTGCCGTTGCCCTTGTTGCCGTTGGCATTGGCATTCTATTGGGCGTGCCTTTGGGGACATGGGCCGCAGCCAAAGGTGGCTGGCTGGATGAAGCCTTCATGCGCACCGGCGATTTTATCTTTGCCTTTCCCGCGCTGATTTCGGCCATCATGATCACCGCCTTGCTGGGGCCGGGAGCCATCAATGCCATCATTGCCATTGGTATTTTTAACATCCCTGTTTTTGCCCGCCTCTCCCGTGGGGCAGCACTTGGCCTCTGGACCCGCGATTTCATTCTCGCCGCTCGCCTGTCCGGCAAAAATGCCGCCCATATCACATGGGAGCATATTCTGCCCAATATCGCCAATTTGCTGATTGTACAGGGCACCATCCAATTCTCACTGGGAATTCTGGCAGAGGCCAGCCTGTCTTATGTCGGCCTTGGTACCCAGCCCCCCATGCCAAGCTGGGGCAAAATGCTGTTTGAAGCCCAAACCATGATGGCCTTTGCCCCGCAACTGGCCATCATTCCCGGCCTTGCCATCATCCTCACCGTTCTGGGCTTGAATTTGCTGGGCGACGGCCTGCGCGATTGGCTGGACCCCAAAACAACACGCAAACAGGAGGGAGATTTGCTGTCATGAGCCTGCTCTCTCTCTCCTCGCTCTCGCTCACCATTGGGCAAAGTAAAATTCTCAAAGACATAAATTTACACTTGCATGCAGGCAAATGTCTGGGTCTGGTGGGCGAATCCGGCTCTGGCAAAAGCATGACCGCATTATCCATCATGCATCTTTTACCGCATGACAGCACGCTTTACGGCTCTATAGAGCTGGAGGGCGTCAAGCTGACAGAACTGGATGAAAAAGCCCTGTGCCAAAAGCGCGGCGATCGCATGGCAATGATTTTTCAAGAGCCAATGACCGCCCTTAACCCCCTTAAAACCATAGGCAACCAGATTGGAGAAAGCCTGCTCCTGCACCGCGATATCAACCGCAGAGAAGCGCAAGAGAAAAGCGCCCAATTGCTAGAGCGCGTTGGCTTGCCACCAAAACATGTCTCGCCAAAACGCTATCCCCATCAGCTCTCCGGCGGTCAGCGCCAGCGCGTTGTCATTGCCATGGCCATTGCCATGAAACCGGCGCTCTTGATTGCCGATGAGCCAACCACTGCTCTGGATGTAACAACACAGGCGCAAATTCTAACGCTGCTGAAAGACTTGATCGTACGAGACAATATGGCGCTGCTGCTCATCTCCCATGACTTGGCCGTGGTCGCCGATATGGCCGATCACATTGCCATCATGAAAGAGGGCAAAATTGTAGAGCAAGGCCCGGTGCCAGAGCTGTTTGATCAGCTCACACATCCCTATAGCCAAAATCTGTTCAAAGCTTCAACCCACAGCCCAAAACGCAGCAAGCCACCGCTGTATTTTGACGATCCAAGCTTGTCGCAAACAACGCAAATTCTTCATGCCAGCATGATTAGCCGTGACTATCCTCTACCCCGTCAATTCCCCACTTTCAAAAAACGCAACTTTCGCGCCGTGAACAAACTGGATTTGACCATCCATGGCGGCCAATCTGTTGGCCTTGTGGGGGAATCGGGCTGTGGCAAATCTACCCTTGCCCGCACATTATTAGGATTAGATGCCCCCCAAGAAGGCAGCGTCACAATTGGTCAGCACAATCCCTTCACCGCCACAAAAGAGACATTGCTATCTTTGCGCAAAGACATTCAGATTGTTTTTCAAGATCCAAATGGCAGCTTCAATCCCCGTCATTCGGTTGGCCGCAGCGTCGCAGAACCCTTACATTTGCATCGCCATAACATCAGCCAAAAAGAGCGCATGGAGAAAATCACCCAAGTGTTCGAGCAGGTCGGGCTGAACCCCTCTCATGCCAGCCGCTACCCCCACGAATTTTCTGGTGGTCAACGCCAAAGATTGGCCATTGCCCGCGCTCTGATTACCCATCCCAAAATCATCATTGCCGATGAGCCGGTCTCGGCACTGGATGTCTCCATTCGCGCCCAAATTCTGGATCTGCTGACACACTTGCGCGAAGAGCTCAACATTGCCTATCTCTTTATCAGTCACGATTTGTCTGTGGTGCGCGAAATAACCGACGAAGTTTTGGTCATGTATCAGGGTGAAATTGTCGAGCGCGGCAAAACCCGCGACATTTTTGATAATCCCCGCCACCCCTATACGCAAAAACTGATCAAAGCCGCCCCCGATCTAGTCGCCACCATAGAAAGGCGCAAATCAGAAAATCAGGACCGATAGGCCATCAATCGATGGAAAATCGCCGGATCACTCTCGGATTTCTCACCGCTTTGCAAGGATTGGAGCAAGTGATGAGCCATGTCTTTGCCCAATTCCACGCCCCATTGATCAAAGCTGTTCACGCCCCACACAATGCCTTGCGCAAAGACCTTATGTTCATAAAGCGCAATCAACCGACCCAGCATATTGGGCGTCAATTGCTCATACAAAAGCAACGTAGAGGGACGATTGCCTGCAAAATGTCGATGAGGCGTCAGACGCTCAATATCAGCCTCGCTCGCCCCTTGTTGCGCCATTTGCTCTGATATAATCCCGGTATCACGCCCAAAAGCCAACGCGTCAATCTGCGCCAAACAATTGGCCAAAAGCAATTGATGCTGCGCATCATCAGCATGATTGGGCTTGGCCGCCACCAAAAAATCACAAGGCACCATATCAGAGCCTTGATGCAGCGATTGGAAAAAAGCATGTTGCCCATTGGTGCCTGCACTGCCCCAGATCACCGGCACAGAAGGGCGCGAAACCGGGCGGCCATCCATGCGCACGGATTTGCCATTGGATTCCATCTCAAGTTGCTGCAAAAAAGCAGTAAAATCATCAAACCGCTGATCATAGGGCAAAACAGCCAAACTGCCACAAGCCCAAACATTGCGATACCAAAGCCCTAGGGCTGCCATGATCATTGGCATATTCTGGCGAAACGAGGCTTTGGCAAAATGCTGATCCATAGTCCGTGCACCGGCCAAAAAATCTTCAAACCGCTCAGGCCCCAGTGCAAGAATAACAGGCAGGCCAATCGCAGACCAAACCGAAAAACGGCCCCCCACCCAATCCCAAAATTCAAACATACGATCAGCGCCAATGCCAAATTCTTCCACCGCTTGCCGATTGGTGGACAAAGCCGCAAAATGCGTCCCAACAGCCTCTTTCCCCAAAGAGCGCACAATCCAGCGCCGGGCGGCCATCGCATTGGCCATGGTTTCCTGCGTAGTAAAGCTTTTCGAAGCCACAAGAATCAAGGTGCGCGCCGGATCAAGCCCTTTCAAACAATCCCCCAGATGCGCCCCATCAACATTGGAGACAAAATGCACCCTTGGCCCGTCCTGCCAGCCTTGCAAAGCATGACAAACCATGCGTGGCCCCAAATCCGAGCCACCAATGCCCAAATTCACAATATCACGAAAAGGCTGACCATCTGCCCCACAAATCGAACCAGCCCGCACCCCTTTTGCAAAGGCATAAAGACGCGCTTTGACAACCGCCACATCTTTGGCAACCACCTGCCCATTATCCAGCGTCAAATCTTCAGCAACACTGCCCCGCAAGGCAGGATGCAAAACCGACCGTCCTTCTGTGGCATTAAGAGGCTTTCCTGCCAGCAAATCAGAAAAGCGCTCGCGCACTTCTGCCGTTTCAAGAAGGGTTTCCAGCAAAAATAATGTTTTATCCGTGATCCGGTGACGGGAATAATCGAGTGTCAACAGCCCGTCCATTTCAATCGAATACCGATTGAAACGATAGGGATCCTCATCAAACGCTTTTTTCAGATGAAATTGTTCAAATTCCCCACGATGCCGCAGCAAATCGCCCCATAACACTTCCATCGATGCCATAAATCACCTCTTTGCGGGCAGGCTATTATCATTAACCGTAACCTGTCATAGTCCAGACAGATTGAAAAGCCGTTATAGGATCAAAGAAAACAACATCGCATAGCATTGAGACACGATTTTAAGCCCCCGTTCAACCTATCCCCGCCATAGTTGCATCCCATCTTTTAGGATAAAGTTGATTCGCAAAGCTTTGCAGGCAAAAAAAGGGGCTGACAATGCGCAAATTCCTTATCATCAGTGGCAGCCTCTTTGGGGCTTTGTTTCTTCTGTTGCTTATTGCGCCCTTTTTTCTCTCGACCGATCTTTTGAAAAATCAGGTTCAGACTTTTGTCAAAGAGCAAACAGGCATGAGTTTGCAAATCAAGGGCCCGGTCGCCCTTTCGCTCATTACAGGGTTGGAGCTTTCCGCCCAAAATGTTTCTTTGCAAGACAAACAAGGAAGCCCTCTATTTGATGTTGAAGAGCTGGATTTTGCCCTTGCTCTCAGCCCCTTGTTGCAAGGACAAGCCGATATTCGCGCCATCACCCTCAACAGCCCTGTCCTCACAATTGCAACCAAGAAAAATACAACTCAGACCACAGCCGAAGACGATCCCATTCGCGCATTGGCACAAGAGCAAAGTCAAGACCAGCAAGGCAGTCAAACAAAGACAGAAGAGATTGACCTCTCTTCCTTGCGCCTCCAGCGTCTTTCTTTACGCAAGGCCAAAATCATATCCCTTGATGAAGACAATCAGCAAAGTACCATCCTTGAGCAGCTGGATGCCGATATCCAGATTCCCGATTTCAACGGCCCGGCGACATTTTCTGCAAGCTTGTTACTCAAAGGCCAAACTCAACAGATTGAAGGCCGCATTGCCCATATCAGCAATGTCGTCAATGGCAAGCAAAGCCGCATCACATTAAACGCCACAAGCGCTTTGCAACATCTCACCTTAGACGCCAATCTGGCCTTACAGCAGAATGTTTTGTTAAGCGGGAATCTGAGCGTCAAAACAGATACATTCAGTCAAGCCATGCATTGGCTAAGTGATGCAGCCAGCCCTTTCAATGCTGAAAAAGCCAGCCTGACAGCTTCCTTTATGGCAAGCAAACAAGAGGTGCAACTCCGCTCAATCAATGCCCAACTTGACGAGCAAATTTTGACCGGAGCCGCACGTTTTTTCCCCTCCAGTCCAACAAACAAGGCTTTGTTGCGGCTGGCCCTAGATATGGAAAGCCTCAATCTCGACAAGCTCGTCTCTGGGCAAAAGGCGAGTAATGCTACAAACACCAGCGAATCCACCAATCAAGCAAACACAACCAGGAAAGAGCAAACACCCGATCTGTCAGCCCTCACCACCTTCAATGCAACATTGGATTTACGCATTCAAAGCCTGATTGCCCAAGGTGCACAGATCAGCAAAATCAAACTGCTGGCCAATCTGGTCGATGGCAAACTGCAAAGCAATCTCACCCATGCCAGCCTCGCCAAAGGCACCCTCAGCGCCACAATAGATGGCATCATAGAGGAGCAAATCTGGTCCGGCAGCGTCAAAGCCCAAAAACTTGATGTCCCCATGCTGGCAAAATTGGCAAATCAACAAAGCCCATTGCAAGGCATGGCCTCTGCCAATATCACCTTTAAAGCCAAAGGCATGAGCGCTCAAAGCCTGCAACAAAGCGCCAATTTGGCAGGCACAATCAGTCTTGAGCAAGGCAATATGACTATGCCCGCCTTGCAAGCAGCCATCCCGACACGCAAAAGCGGTCAGATTACAAATCTCTCACTCCTTGCCAAACTGAACGGCCTCAAAAATCCTGTGGCTCTGTCTGGGCGCCTGAACTGGAATGGCGAACAAATTGCCTATGAAAGCCGCCTCAATCTATCCCAGCTTTTGGCACGAAAGGCCACGGCCACCAGCCTTACAATCAAATCTGCCCCACTCATTGCCTCACTGTCCGGCACAGTCTCTCCGGCCAATATCAGCTTGAGCGGCAGCAAAATTGCTTTTTCCTCCCCATCCAGCAAGGCCCTTATGCGCTGGCTAGGGCAAGAAGTAACGAGCGGCACCCCCGACCTGCCGCTGACTATGCAAGCCAATCTCGCCCTTAGCCCCACGCAAACCAGTCTGGACCAACTCGTGCTCGGCTTCGGCCAATCAAAAGCCAATGGCACCCTCAGCATTGCCAATGCACAAAAGCCATTTGTCAAAGCCAATCTCGCCTTTGACAAACTGGACGTGACCCCCTTCATGGGCGATGGCGGCACACAGGGCCGCACCGGCAGCGCCAGCTCAGGAGCAGACGGAACAAGCCCCTCTCCCACACAAGGCTGGGATACAAAAGCCATTGATTTTGCACCTTTGCACAATCTGGATGCCGAGTTCAATCTGTCGGCCAAATCGCTGATTGCACGCAATATCGTCACCAGCAATGTGACCCTCATCGCAAAATTACGCGATGGCCAATTGCAGGCAAGCCTTGATCAGATCGCCCTCTATCAAGGCACAGGCACCGGGGGCATCACCCTCAATGCCAAAACAAAACCGGCTCAAATATCAGCCAATTTCTCCCTTGATCAGATGCAAATGGCCTATTTCCTGCGCGATGCACTCGGCGTCAAATCCTTGAGCGGACGGGGCAGCACCAAACTGGCCCTCACCACACAAGGGGCAAGTCAGGCGGATTTGATCAACAATTTAAACGGCAACACCAATCTTGTGATGCGCGATGGCCAGATCAAAGGCATCAATATTCCCCAAATGCTGCGCTCGTTGCAGGGCAACATTCTGGAAGGTTGGGCCAGTTCCCAAAGTCAAAGCACCGATTTTAGCGCCCTGCAAGCCAGTTTTGCGATCCAAAATGGCATGGCAACCAATGAAGATTTGCAAATGCTCAGTCCTCTGCTTCGCCTGAGCGGCGCTGGTCAGATCGATTTGCCTGCCCAGCGCATCAATTATAAAGCCATCCCCAAACTGGTCTCCAAATTGAGAGGCCAGGGCGGGCTGGTCAATGCCGATGGTCTGCCCATTCCCATCATCATCAAAGGCAAATTGACCAAACCGCGAATTTATCCCGATTTGCCCGGTATTTTGGAAAATCCCCAAGCGGTTCTGCAAGGCTTGCGCAATCTGGGTGGCACAGGCAAGGCAGCCGCCAAAGGGCTGGAAAGATTGGACAAAACCATCACCAAAGAGCTGGACAAACAATCACAAAAGCTCGGCATTGATTTGAACAAATTGCTAAGACCACAAAATCAGCAACAAGGCCAGCCTGCACAATCGGGCCAACCAGCTCAACCGCAACAACAGCCAACCCAGCAACCCATTGAGCAACAACTCTTTAACAATATCACAAAGGGCCTGTTTGGGAATTAGGACGTAAAGATCTGACAATTTGATCAAATGCTTTAGACAAGTTGACAGATCTTTGAACATTTTTGCCCAGCTTGCTAACTTCTCTTTTCCGCCCTCTTTGGCTTTACTCATAGGACAATCCAGCAAAATCTAGAGCATATTTTTCGAAAAGTGCGTGCGGTTTCGGACAAAAATATGTTTAGAAACAAAGGCTAGAGCATGAGAAAAGCCTGAAAGAGAGATGTCAATGACCAACCAACATCTGTCAATTGCCCTTTTGGGCATTCCCTTACAAGAGGGCACCCATGAAAAGGGCTGTCTTATGGGCCCTGACGCCCTGCGCACAGCAGGCCTTGCCCAAATGCTGCACTCCATGGGCTATGACATCCATGATTACGGCAATATTGCACCAAAAGAGACGGATCCAGACTTCAAAATCGCAGGCAATGCCTTGAATGCGGCAGATATTGCAGCATGGACCAAAGCCATTCAAAAACAGGCAAGCCAAATGCTGCAAGATGGGCATTTCCCGGTCTTTATGGGCGGCGACCATGCTCTTTCTATGGGAACTGTCGCAGCGCTCAGCCACCATGCAGCAGAAAAACAACGCCCTCTTTATGTGCTCTGGCTCGATGCCCATTCCGATTTTAACATTCCCCAGACCTCCCAGTCCGGCAATATGCATGGCATGTCGGTTGCCGCCTTTTGTGGCTTGCCGGAATTGGCCAATATCTTTTCTCCTGCACTTGCCAATCCGGTTGATCCAACACATGTGCATATGATCGGCATCAGGAGTGTTGACGAACAGGAGCGCCAATTGCTCAAAAAATATCAGGCCCATGTCAATGACATGCGCCTGATTGATGAAATTGGCATCATGCGCCCCTTGCATACCCTATTAGAGGAAGTGCGCAACAAGAACGGCTTATTGCATGTCAGTCTGGATGTAGATTTTCTCGATCCATCCATTGCGCCGGCAGTTGGCACCACAGTTCCCGGCGGCGCCACCTTCCGCGAGGCCCATCTAGTCATGGAAATGCTCCATGAAAGCGCTCTGGTCTCATCTCTTGATCTGGTCGAGCTGAACCCTTTTCTGGATGAGCGCGGCAAAACCGCAGAATTGCTCACAGATCTGACGGCCTCGCTCTTTGGCCGCACAATCTTAGATCGCCCAACGCGCCACCATTTCCGCTAGAGCATATTTTTCGAAAAGTATGTGCGGTTTTCGGACAAAAATATGCTTAGAAACAAAGCCTAGAGCATTTTGAATAACTACGTATTTATTCAAAATGCTCTAGCTACCTTGAAATGGCTCACTGATCTGCGTTGTCTTTCTAGTGCGCACCTCATTGAATTGTTTTGACAATTCAATGAGGTGCGCATCAAAAAAGAAAATGCCCCAGCATTGTCCGATCGAGCCGACGCCTTGCCAGTCAACCATTTA
>JAOXSH010000020.1 GCA_025800145.1 Cohaesibacter sp. | reverse complement strand
ATTTCAAGGCACCGAAGGCCGGTTTTATTGGCTTTCTGGACTGCGTCGCTCTTGCTTTATGGTCAACCAGACCATCACAGCAAAAGCTTCTTACCAGAAAGCCAATAAAATCCGGTCATATGGGGTAATCTTTCAGGCCGTGGGTATCAGTCGCAGTAAGACGAGCATATAGTGCCGACTGGGCTGAGATAAATATTGATCAGAAATGAGAAAAGGATAGGCAATTGTCTTGCCCCGTCTTATTCTGGTTTTTATATCACCCTTGATATGGTCGCTTAAAACACAACGACAGCAGACGATTGAGGCTCTTATGTGGATTGCACGACTTGGGGCAAGCATTGGCAAAGTCTTGCTCACCTCTTTGATCACCGGTGCTGTTCTGGCGGCGCTGGGCATTACAACCGATACAATTTTTCCTCAGTCAAAAGCGCTGATTGATCAGATCGCCGATAGTTTGGAGTTGGCCCTGAACTGGCTTATTGTCTGGTCTATTCCCAATATCATGGTGGGGGCAATTATCATTGTGCCCGTTTGGCTCATTCTGCTGGCCTTTGGCCCCAAAGGCAGTCGATAAGTGAGTAAAAATTTATCCAATAGACGGCTTTTCTGCATCTCCTGGCTTTGACGTATCAAGCCAGCGTTCCAAGACCATGCACTGGCTTTGCTCATAACCAAGCTTGTTATAAAATGCCTTCACAGTTTCATTGCCATAGCGCACCATCAGCTGGGCTTTCCAAACCCCTTGATCCAGCAACCAGTTTTCTGCGGCTCGCATCATTTGCTTTCCCAGCCCTTTGCCTTGATGGACTGGATTGATGGCAAGATAATATATCCAGCCCCGATGACCATCATGGCCGACCATGATGGAGGCTTGCAGTTTTTCTTCTTCTGGCACCATTGCGATAAAAAGCGTGGAATTTGGTTTCTGGCGACAAAATGCGATGTCTGTTTGTGGGTCATTCCAAGGACGGAGCAAGCCGCAGCGCTCCCAGAGCTTGATGACATCGGCCACATCTTCATCGCAAATTTCGCGCGTGTATAATTCTGTCTTTTGCATGGTTTAAAAGCCTCAGGATGAGTGATCACTTGGATGCGCTAACACTTTTTGCGGGTTCATAATGCCTTTTGGATCCAGCATTTGTTTGATCTGATGCATCAAGGCCAGCTCGACCGGATCTTTCACGCCCGGCAGCAAATCGCGTTTCAATGTGCCTATACCATGCTCGGCAGAGATAGAGCCATCCATCTCGACCACGATTGCATGGACAATGTCGTTTATGTTATCCCAGTGCGCCAGAAAATCCGCTTTATCTGCCCCGACAGGTTGTGAGATATTAAAATGCAGATTGCCATCTCCCATATGACCAAAAGGCACTGGGCGGCAGCCGGGAATGGCCGCTTGGCAAGCTGGTACAGCCTGGTCAAGGAAAGCCGGGATTTGCGAAACAGGCACGGAAATATCATGTTTGATCGAGCCGCCCTCTCTTTTTTGCACTTCGCTCATGCCATGGCGCAATGCCCAAAAATCCATTCCTTGTTGCTGGCTTTGCGCTAAAGTTGCGTCGTCAATGATGCCTTGCTCAAAGGCCTGTGCGAAAATAGCCTCCAACAGAGCAGGCCCGTCCACAGCAGGACTGCTTGTCGATATTTCCACCAGACAATACCAAGGATGAGAGCCGGCAAGAGGGTCGCGTGCCCCATCAAGATGAGCCAGCACAAAATCCATGCCCATGCGGGGCATCAATTCAAAGCCTGTCAGCATGGAACTGGCATGGCTTTGCGCCAGTGAGAACAGATCAAGCGCTTTTTGAGCGGTGGCAAGGCCAGCAAAGGCAACTTGTTGATCAAGAGGCGCGGGAAAGAGCTTTAGGGACGCGGCGGTGATGATACCCAATGTTCCTTCTGCGCCCATGAAAAGATGTTTGAGATCATATCCTGTATTGTCCTTGCGCAAAGAGCGCAGGCCATTCCAGATACGACCATCGGGCAGCACCACTTCCAGCCCCAAAGCCAGATCGCGCATATTGCCATAAGCCAGCACCCCCGTCCCGCCTGCATTGGTTGAGAGATTACCACCAATCTGGCAGGACCCTTGTGAGCCCAAGGCAAGGGGGAAGAAACGCCCGGCATCTTTTGCAGCCTTTTGCAAGCTTTCCAGAAGAACGCCCGATTCGACAATTGCCACATTGCCAACAGGATCCAGAGATCGAATTTTGTTCAGCCGCTCACAGCTTATGACAATCTGCAAACCGCTTTCATCCGGGATCTGCCCCCCGACCAATCCCGTATTGCCCCCTTGCGGGACGATGGCCAAATTATGCTGGAAGGCATAAGCCATGATTTGCACCACCTCATCACGGTTGCCTGGTCGTACCACCAGCCAGCAGCGGCCCGGAAATTTCTCACGCGGCTCACGACAATAGCGCTCTATGTCGCTATCAACCGTTAGGCAATGATCCGGTCCCAGCAAGGTTTCAAACCAGCCAAGATGCGTGTCAAAAGAGGAAGGCAAGGAAGATAGCGACATGAAAATGATACCAGATCATGAGTTGGGAAAAGTGCCAAGGCCAAACAATACCAAGGCAAAGAAGCCAAAGATGCGGCACCTCACAAGACGCCAAAAGCCAGTGTAAAAGACGCAGCCTGACATATCAAACCCTGAAGCCTTAGTGCTGGATTTATGGCCAAGTGCCCTTGATGCCTCAATGAAACGTCATGCAATTGATATACAATGTCAGAGCATCGACATCCGTATTTGTGCGAAATAAGGCGAATCAAATATACTGGAATTTGCAAGAAAACCGTATTTTGTACCATATCTCTTAAAAACGAGCATTTACTAACAAGTTAAATGCCGTTTTTAGGCCATTTGAACTAAAATATGCATCAAAAAGTGCACTATGCGCTAAAAAAGATAGCGATAACTTTCAATTTTTTGTAATTTGCATTTCGTAAAATGAAATTGCATCACAGCAAGGGGACAGCTGGATGCCTGAACAAGGTATGAAACAGTCGAGACGACCTGTTCGCAGAATGAACAGCGCGTATCGGCGACAAGAAATAATTAATGCTGCTTTTTCATGTATCGAAGAAGCAGGACATCTTTCTCTTTCAACGACTGAGCTTGCCAATATTGTGGGGATATCGCAGCCAGCAATCTTTCGACATTTCCGTTCAAAGCAACAATTGCATGATGCTATCCTTGAGGAAGCCAATAATCGTGTGATTGAGCGCTTGAAAATACTGATTGGACAAACGGATCAATGGAATCACCCTATCGCCCTTGGCAAAAATGTTATGGTCGAGATGGCGGCAGATTTCCGTAGCAATCCGGGTGTTTGGCTGGCGCTTGTTTTTTCCCGTAATTTAAGGGATGAGGACAGTCTGCTTGAGCAAAAGAAATGTGCTGCAAGTCAATTGCGCTTCACATTGGAACGGCTTTCTCAAAAAGCAGTTGAGAGTGGGGAGCTGGAAAGCAACACGAAACCTGACATGTTGAGCGAAATTCTCGTCTCACTTTTGTTCGGGTTGGGACAGGAATGGCTCAATAAAGGCCGCCAAAGTGATTTGCCTACCCATTTAGGCTATGCAATGGATTGCATTATCAATGGTCACAGAGCACCTTTTTTCATTGAGGACAAACCTGTGGCAGCCATTCGGGCCTGACCTTTAACGGTCTCTATCGGGCATCTGCACTGCCTGTTATATGGTTTGATTGGCATTGTTTTGCCTTATCATACAAACATTATCATGGCGGGTTTGTTTCGCCGTGGTATTTCTTTTTTAATCGCGTGCGCATCTCTTGACCGATTTTGACATCCTTCATGATTGCCGTTTTTTGTTGCTTGCTTTTTACGCCCGAGCTATTTGCCTATTCTTTCCAACAATTGATGCTTTGAACCTTCTTTCCTGTGTCTTGTGGTCGGTGCGGTTAAGAAATTGTAACAAAGTTTGAGCATAGCTCATGCACGCCTTGCCAATTAGCCATTGCATTTGCGGCACTTTCTGTTGGATAAAGGCGCCATATTGTTTATCAAACGGGCCCTGTCTGGCCTGTTTTGTTTATCTGTCCGTCAAAGCTGCCATGGCAAAGCCTGTCTGTTTTGACCTTATGTGATCAAGGCAGCCTGGCTACAGGTCTGTTCTTGAGCGCGACGCAAGAAGAGGGAATCGATGTCTGACAAGCCTCAATTGATGAAGGGCAAACGTGGTCTGGTCATGGGTGTTGCAAATACGCGCTCAATTGCTTGGGGCATTGCCCAGGCTTGTGCGGATGCAGGTGCCGAGCTGGCCTTTACCTATCAGGGTGATGCCCTGAAAAAGCGGGTGGAACCTCTTGCCGATAAATTGGGGGCGTTTGTTGCCGGGCATTGTGATGTCACTGATTCCGATTCGATTGATGCGGTTTTTGCCAATATCGAAAAAGAATGGGGCAAGCTTGATTTTGTGGTTCACTGCATTGCCTATTCCGACAAGGAAGAGCTGACTGGCCGCTATGTGGATACAAGCGCCGAGAATTTTGCACAATCCATGTTCATCTCCTGCTATTCCTTTACCGCGATTGCACAGCGGGCTGAAAAGCTGATGAAGGATGGCGGATCTCTCCTGACCTTGAGCTATTATGGCGCTGAAAAAGTCATGCCACATTATAATGTGATGGGTGTTGCAAAATCTGCGCTTGAGACGTCTGTGCGTTATATGGCCGAAGATTTGGGCAAGCAGAATATTCGCGTCAATGCCATTTCTGCCGGGCCCATCAAGACGCTGGCCGCGTCCGGTATTGGTGATTTCCGCTATATCCTGAAATGGAATGAATATAATTCGCCTCTGCGCCGTACGGTGACGATTGATGAAGTGGGCGATTCGGCTGTTTATTTCCTCTCCGACTATTCCCGTGGCGTAACCGGTGAGGTGCATCATGTGGATTCTGGCTATCATTGTGTGGGCATGAAGGCCGTTGATGCACCGGATATTTCGGTCCATAAGGATTAAAATCCATCCCCGTACCAATGGATGGGACGAGAGAGCAATTGCAGCCTATGCAGCCTTGTGCTTTGATCACATTCCAGTTTTCAGATCAAGGTGATATGCGTGTCTGATTCGATGCCTCGCTCTTCCCATTCCATTGAAATAGGGCTGAATGCCGCTATCATAGCCATCCATGATCTGATGCCCGTCAGTCTGGAAATTCATTTATCTTGTGAGCAAGAGCCACCCATTTTGGGGCTGTTGCCCTATGGCCCTTTTGATCCGGGCCAGCACCGCACGCTAGAGGCAGGTCTTCGGGCTTGGGTGGAGCAACAAACCGCTCTGAATCTTGGCTATGTCGAACAGCTCTATTCCTTTGGGGACCGGGGGCGCGCGTTTGATGCCGCTCAGTCCGGTCCTCATGAAGTCTCCATTGGCTATCTGGCGCTCACTCATCGCCAAGAAGGGGTCTCAACCGATCTGAACAGTTGTGAGACCAACGAAGCCTTGGCAGCCCTTGGGGCTCAATGGTGTAATTGGTATGATTACTTCCCGTGGGAAGATTGGCGCGAGGGCCGCCCTGCCCTGTTGGATAGCCAGATTTTGCCAGCTTTACAAACATGGCTGGACACAGCTGATCCTGAGGATGCTCATCGTTCTTTGAGCAGAGAAGAAAGGCTGCGTCTGTTCTTTGGCATGGATGGCACCCCTTGGGATGAAGAGCGGGTTTTGGAGCGCTATGAATTGCTCTATGAAGCTGGCCTTGTTGCCGAATTTTATGCGGATCGAGGAAACAGCCAACAAGCAGAGGCCTCTGTCTTATTGGGCCGTGCCATGCAAATGGATCATCGGCGCATTCTGGCCACTGCTATTTCGCGTCTTCGGGGCAAAATCAAATATCGTCCGATTGTTTTTGAATTGATGCCTGAAACCTTTACCCTGACGCAATTGCAAGCCAGCGTCGAAGCCATTTCTGGCCGTCATTTGCACAAGCAAAATTTCCGCCGTCTGGTCGAACAGGGGCAATTGGTGGAACCAACCGGTGCCCATTCCACCACAACAGGCGGGCGACCGGCGGCCTTGTTTCGCTTTCGGCGCGATGTTTTGGCCGAACGCCCAGCACCGGGTTTGAAGCTTGGAGGGCGCGGCAATGGCTCGGGGCGCTAAGTCATCGGCGCGCGCGAAAAAAGGACAATCCAAAGCCAAGCAAAGCGATCTTTTTTTTCCTGATCAGGATGGCCCGGATTATGCGCTGGAAGAGCATGGTTTTCGTTTAAGCGGTGGTCTGGTTGCCGGCATTGACGAAGTTGGCCGGGGACCGCTGGCAGGCCCTGTGGTGACGGCCGCTGTGATTTTGGATTCCAACGCTATTCCCGATGGATTGAATGATTCCAAAAAACTCAGCGAGAAAAAACGTGTCGCCCTGTTTGATGCCATTTGCCGTACCGCTCATGTGAGTGTTGCATCTGCCAGTGCTGCGCGCATTGATGCGATGAATATTCGCGCCGCGACCCTTTGGGCCATGTGTGCGGCCATTCGTGCGCTTCCCCTTCGCCCCAGTTATTGCCTGTTTGATGGCCGGGATGTGCCTTCAAACAGCCCTGTGTGCGGGGAAGCGGTGATTAAAGGAGACAGCCGCTCTGTCTCCATTGCCGCCGCCTCTATTGTGGCCAAAGTCAGCCGTGACCGGATGATGAAGCGGCTTGCCATTCTCTATCCCGGTTATGGATTTGAGACGCATATGGGCTATGGCACCAAGGCCCATATGGCGGCTCTGGATCGCCTTGGCCCCTGCCCCTATCATCGGGCCAGCTTTCGCCCGATTGCAGAGCGCCTATGATTGCAATTTAACTGTCCGCATTGTGTTGCGAGGCGCATGGCTAATACCAACGGCATAAAAGATTGACCCATAGGAGGATTTGAAATGGTTTACTGGCAAGGCGTCGGCTCGATCGGACAATGCCGGGGCATTTTCTTTTTTGATGCGAACCTTTTGCATTGAATTGTCAAGACAATTCAATG
>JAOXSH010000029.1 GCA_025800145.1 Cohaesibacter sp. | reverse complement strand
TCTATGGCATAGGGCCGCGATGATTTGATGCTTTTTTCGCCATTGCGACCATGCCCAGACGAAAGCCGGTTGCACTTGAACAGTCAGGATGAGTTTGGCAAACAGACGGCGTATTTCTGGTGTGGTCAGGCATTCAGCGATTGAGCATTTTTTTGTTTTGGACTCCTTTTGTCCCGTTTGCCGATATCACCGGGTTGACTTTTAGCCTTTCTCCATGCCGTTCGCCGTTGATCGGCTGCGATTTTAGCCAGAAAGGCTGCTGCGGCCATAACCAATGTGATGTGCCTGTGCCAGCCGTGCCAAGAGCGCGCTTCGCAATGATCAAGCCCCAGATCATCCTTGACCCGTAAGAAGCATTCCTCGATGGTCCAGCGCAGTCCGGCCGCTCCGACCAGTCGGGCAAGCGAAGTTCCTTCCTGCGCAGTCCAGGGGAGTTTTATGCCGTTGGTATTATCCGTGCCCAATAATAAAGCCGTGGTCCTTTCGCCCCTTCACCCGCCGACAGGGCCTGCCACTCTTCCTCTTCAACCTGACTGGCCAAATCTGCCGGATCGGTCTGAACAAGACCTTCCTCGGTGAGAAGCCGCAAATGTTGATTGGAACGGATCGCCAGAATGTAAGGTTGACCACGATCCTCTAGAGTATATTTTTCGAAAAATGTGTGCGTTTTTCGAAAAATATACTCTAATTAGGCTTTTGCGCCGCCTTTTATGAGATTCTCTTGCTTTTCAGGTTTTGCTGTTTTGTCAAATGATAGATAGATCTTGCTAGCAGGGCTTAATCCGGCTAACCAAGATCCATAAATCTTGCCCTTTGAGGCTTTCAGGACTGGATGACTTTGATGACTGATCCCAATCAACCTGCTTTTTCTGCCAATCAAGATGATCGGAGCAGCCTTGCGGCGCTTGTTGGCGAGGCTGAGCTGGAAGCAGACCTGCTGGAGCGTGGCCGCAAGCTCTTTGCCCAAAGCTGGGATTTTATGTGGGGCACCAAATTCTTCCATCAATTGCCCCCGATTGAAGGGGTCGAGATTGCCTTCGCTGGCCGCTCCAATGTGGGAAAAAGCTCGCTGCTCAATGCCATTACCGGTCGCAAATCTCTGGCACGGACCTCTAACACACCGGGCCGCACCAAGGAGTTGAATTTTTTCCGCCCCGAGCAGGATCCCACTTTGGTGATTTGCGATATGCCGGGCTATGGCTATGCGCGGGCGTCCAAGAAGGAAGTTGCGGCCTGGAATGAATTGATTCTCGACTATTTGCGTGGTCGTCCCAATCTGCGCCGCGTTTATGTGCTGATTGACAGCCGCCATGGGCTCAAGCCCAATGATATTGAAGTCATGGACACGCTCGATAAGGCCGCGGTCAATTATCAGGTGGTGCTGACCAAGGTGGATAAAACCAAACTGACTGATTTGAAAAAAATCATTGGCAAAGTGGAGTTTGGCTTAAAGAAACGCCCTGCTGCGCACCCAGAGGTTTTGCTGACCTCGTCGGACAAGAAAATCGGCATTGCCCGCATTCGGGCTGAAATGCTGCTTTTGTCTGAAGGTTTGTAAAAAGGGCGGCCTGATTTCCTATACACAAAACAGCATAAAATGCCGAATTATATATACCTCACCCTATAATCCATTGCAATTATGGAGACTGAGGTCTATAGAGCTGAGACTTACTTTTCAGCATTGAGTTTGACCATGTCCGAAGCAGAAAATCAGCCAGTCCAAAAACCGCATAACCGTGCCAAGATCATTTCCGAAGCCTTGCCTTATATGCAGCGCTATGACGGCCAGTCTGTTGTGGTGAAATATGGCGGCCATGCCATGGGTGATGAAATGCTGTCCCAAGCCTTTGCCCGCGATATTGTTTTGCTTAAACAATCTGGCGTCCAGCCGGTTGTGGTGCATGGGGGTGGCCCCCAGATCAAGACCATGCTGGCACGCCTGGGCATTGAGAGCGAATTTAAAGGCGGCTTGCGGGTGACCGATGCCCGCACGGTGGAAGTGGTTGAGATGGTTCTGGCAGGTTCCATCAATAAAAGCATTGTGCGCAATATCAATGCTGAAGGGGGGCGTGCGGTTGGTTTGTGCGGCAAGGATGGCAATATGGTGGTTGCCGAAAAACTGACCCGCACCATTCGCGATCCTGATAGCGCCATTGAGGAAGTGGTGGATCTGGGATTTGTGGGCGAGCCGAAGAAAGTCGATCGCTCTGTTATTGATATGGTGGCGAAAGATGCTCTCATACCCGTCATTGCGCCGGTTGCACCGGGGGCAGATGGCCATACTTATAACATCAACGCCGATACTTTTGCCGGGGCCATTGCAGGATCGGTCAATGCCAAGCGCCTGCTCTTCCTGACCGATGTGCCCGGCGTTCTGGATAAGGATGGCAGCCTGATCAAGCAACTAACCATCAAGGAAGCTCATGCCCTGATTGCTGATGGCACCATCTCCGGTGGGATGATTCCCAAAGTCGAAACCTGTATCGATGCGCTCAATAAGGGCGTTCAAGGAGTGGTCATTTTAGATGGCAAAGTGCCTCATGCGGTTTTGCTGGAATTGTTCACCGCAGGGGGAGCAGGCACCCTGATCAAGCATAATTGAGCAAAATCTGATTGTTTCAAAAGGCTGCTTTGGGCAGCCTTTTTTGTGTCCAACCTGTCGCGGCTATGTCTGGCAGGAGGGACAGAAAAAGGTTGAACGGCCCGATTGTGTGATCCGTTCAATCTGGCCCTTGCAGCTTGGCTTTTTGCATGGCTGACCTTCTCTGTCATAACTTTTAAAGGAATGCTGAAAATAGCCCAAAGTGCCATCGGCCTTGGTATGGTCTTTTAATGTGGAGCCACCGGCCTTGATGGCTTCTGCAATGGTGGTGCGGATTTCCTCTGTCAGCACTTGCAGATTTTTTGATGGTTTGCCGCTTTTTGTGACCAAATCTTTGGCGGGCTTTCGCGGATCCAGCCCGGAGCGGTGCAAGGCTTCACAGACATAAATATTGCCAAGGCCAGCGATGACTCGCTGATCCAGAAGCACCGCTTTGAGCGGGGCTTTGCGTGTGGCAAAAAGCGGGGCCAAATGGTCGGCGCTCAAGGCATTGCCCACTGGCTCCACACCCATTTTGGCAAAATAGGGATGCTCTGGCAGATCCGGTCTGGCAATCAAATCAAAAAAGCCAAACCGGCGCGGGTCGTTATAGAGGATGACTGCACCATTGCTCATGGATAAGGCAACATGGTCATGTTTGGGATTTTTACCACGCTCCAGATGAAAAGCCTCCTCTGCAATTCGGTGGGTCTCGTCCGCTTCTATAACGCGAAACGAGCCGGACATGCCCAGATGCATGACCAAAACCTGCCCATCATCAAGATCTGCCAGCAGATATTTTGAGCGTCGGCCCAAGGCTGTGACATTTCTGCCTTGCAAATGCTCCGTCAAATTATCAGGAAAATCAAAGCGCAGATTGGGGCGGCGAATGTCAGCCTTTTCAATTCTCTGCCCTTCCATGAAAGGCGCAAGACCCTGTCGGACTGTTTCTACCTCTGGCAATTCTGGCACTTTGATCTCCCTCTTCATACGCCCTCTACACCATCTCACAACAGCATTGATGGCATCACCTTTAGATTAGGACGTAGACTCATAAATCTGGTGCATTTGGCGTTTAGCTTTCCCTCTAGCATGAATGGCCAGAGAAAGGCAGAGCCATCATGAGAAATGTCGGCAAGGCCTTTTTGAAAGGAGAGCAATTCTCGCGCTTGCCCGTTCTCATCAATTTCATAGATTTGGCCGCTGATCCAGTCATTGGTCAATAGACGGCCCTTAAAACGTATCACACCGTCCAGATTTCTCAGAGCCTGATTTATACCAACGGCATGAAAGATTAACCCGCTTTATTGACCATTGCCCCAAACACAAAGAATGAAGCCAATGTTCTGAAGGCTATGTCACTTCTTTAAAAAGCGGTTTTGATATTTGTTAGATCATGGATATTTGAAACGCAATAGGCTATGGTCCAGCAAAGTTTGCAATGCTTTTGTCCCACAAAAGGGCGGGTGCAAAAGCCTTTAAAAAGTAGCAGAAGAAAAGCAATGGCGACAGGCAGCACAAAACGGACCGAAGATGTCTCTGATATGGCAACCTCTTTTGGCTTTGAAGATGTGAGAGAAGGAGACAAGCAGCCGTTGGTCAATGATGTCTTTCACAAGGTTGCAGAACGCTATGATTTGATGAATGACTTGATGTCTGCTGGTATGCATCGTTTATGGAAGGATGCCTTTGTTGCCTGGCTCAATCCGCCACAACGGGCCAGCCAGACTTTCAAATTGCTTGATGTGGCCGGGGGCACTGGCGATATTTCTTTTCGCGTTGTGGACCGGGCCAGAGGCAATGCCCATTCCACCGTTTTTGATATCAATGGCTCCATGTTGGGCGTTGGGCGTGATCGGGCAAAAGACAAAGGCTTGATGGATCATCTCGATTTTGTGCAAGGCAATGCCGAGGATCTGCCCTTTGATGATAACAGCTTTGATGCCTATACCATTGCTTATGGCATTCGCAATGTGCCCCGCATTGACAAAGCTTTGTCAGAAGCGCATCGGGTGCTCAAACGCGGTGGGCGCATTATGGTGCTGGAATTTTCCAATGTGGACATGCCCGTTCTGGACAAAGTTTATGATCTATTTTCCTTCCATGCCATTCCCAAAATTGGCGGATTGGTGACGGGTGATGCCGACAGTTACAGCTATTTGGTGGAATCCATTCGCAAATTTCCCAATCAGGCCCGTTTCAAGGCCATGATTGAAGAGGCTGGTTTTGCGCAAGTCTCCTTCCGCAATTTATCAGGCGGTATTTCTGCCATGCATTCCGGATGGAAATTATAATCATGATTGGCTCTTTGTCTGCCCTGTTGCGTCTGGCCCGTGCCGGTTTCATTTTGGCGCGTGAAGGGGTGTTTTCGATCGTTCAGCCCCCTGCCGATCTTCCCGCCCCTGCCCGTTTGGCTTTGTCCCTTGCCAAAATGTTTGAACGCTCTGGCCTGTCTGATAAAAGCAAAGGTGAGCGCTTGAGCATTGCACTCAACCGCCTTGGTCCATCTTACATCAAGATGGGGCAATTTTTAGCCACCCGCCCGGATGTGGTGGGGCCAGAGCTGGCTCAGGCACTGTCCAGTTTGCAAGATCGTGTGCCAGCTTTTGGCATGGATGATGCCCGCAAAGCTGTTGCAGAGGCTCTTGGCGCTCCGGTTGATGCCTTGTTTGAGGACTTTTCCGAACCGATTGCAGCCGCTTCTATTGCCCAGGTTCACAAAGCCAGTTTCATTAATCGTGATGGTGTTCAGCAAGTGGTGGCCGTGAAGGTGTTGCGCCCCCATATTGCAGAAAGCTTTGCCAATGATTTGGGCGGCTTTTATGCGGCGGCCCGTTTGATCGAAAGCATTCATGCCCCATCCCGTCGCCTGCGCCCTGTGGCGGTGGTTGATATATTGGCGCGGTCCATTCAGCTGGAAATGGATTTTCGGCTGGAAGCGGCAGCCATGAGCGAAATGGCCGAACATTGCGCGGATGATGAGGATTTTCGCGTTCCCACCATCCATTGGGAGCGATCTTCCAAAAGCGTCATGACCATGGAATGGATTGACGGCATCAAGCTCAATGATATGGAGGCCTTGAAAGCGTCCGGTCAGGATTTGAAAAAGCTTGGTGCCAGCGTCATTCAAAGCTTTTTGCGCCATGCCTTGCGTGATGGATTTTTCCATGCCGATATGCATCCGGGCAATTTGTTCATGGATCATCAGGGCCGCCTTGTGGCGGTGGATTTTGGTATTATGGGGCGGATTGGCCCAACAGAGCGTCTGTTTCTGGCCGAGATTATCTATGGCTTCATCACCCGCAATTATATGCGGGTTGCGCAAGTGCATTTTGATGCCGGTTATGTGCCTCCCAGCGAGGATGTTGCCACCTTTGCACAGGCCTTGCGCTCGGTTGGAGAACCCATTCAGGGGCGCTCGTCAGATGAAATCTCCATGGCCAATTTGCTGGGGCAATTGTTTGAATTTACCGAAGTGTTCGGCATGCATACCCAGACCCAGCTGATTTTGCTGCAAAAAACCATGGTGGTGGTTGAGGGCGTCGCCCGCATGATGGACCATGAGCTTAACCTCTGGAATACATCTGAGTCGATTGTGAAAAGCTGGATGGAAGAGAATTTTGGTCCCGGTGCGAAATTCAAGGAAGCGGCCAGTGGTCTTGCTTCTCTCGCGCAGCTTTCTGCCAGCCTTCCTGACATGGCCAAGCGCGCCGAGCGCCTTTCTGTCAGTTTTGATGACATGGGCCGCAATGGTATGAAACTGGATGCGCAAACCGTTGCCGCTATTGGCAAGGCAGAAGCGCGTGAGAGCCGCTCGGGACGTGTTGCGCTTTGGGTTATTGCCGGGGCGATGGTGGCAATTGCTGTGGGTGTCTGGACGTAAACTTCTTTCCAATGGAGGCTGGAATGCTGACCAATAAACGGATTTTATTGATCATTTCTGGTGGTATTGCAGCCTTTAAGGCCATTGATCTGATCCGGCTTTTGAAAAAAGAAGGCTCAAGTGTCAAAGTCATTCTGACCCAATCTGCAACGGAATTTGTCTCGCCTCTGACCCTCTCTACTCTTAGTGGGGAGCCAGCTTTAACCGAGCTTTTCGATTTAACCCGCGAAGCCGAGATTGGGCATATTGAAGTGTCTCGTGATGCGGATTTGGTGGTGGTTGCGCCTGCCACTGCCAATTTGATGGCCAAAATGGCCCATGGATTGGCCGATGATCTGGCATCGACCACCCTGCTTGCCACCGACAAGCGGGTCTTGATTGCCCCTGCCATGAATGTGCGCATGTGGGAGCATCCTGCCACCCAGCGCAATTTGGCCCTGTTGCAAAAAGATGGCCATGTGATTGTGGGGCCGGATTATGGCCTTATGGCTTGCAATGAAGAAGGCTTTGGCCGCTTGAGCGAGCCGGATGAGATTTTGGCTGCCATCAAATCCCATATCAATACCGGCATGTTGCCTTTGGAGCGCCAAAAAACAGGCCCTCTTGCCGGCAAGCATGTACTGATCACGGCTGGCCCCACCCATGAGCCGATTGATCCGGTGCGTTATATTGCCAATCGTTCCTCTGGCAAACAGGGTTATGCGCTGGCAGAGCAAGCCACCAAAGCCGGGGCCAGAGTGACACTTGTCTCCGGGCCGGTGGCATTGGAGGCGCCAAATGGTGTGCAGCGCGTCATGGTGGAAACAGCCCAAGACATGCATGAGGCCGTTTGCGCTGCATTGCCCGCCGATATTGCCATTATGGCGGCGGCTGTTGCCGACTGGAAGGTCGCCAATCAGGGGGCTGAGAAGATCAAAAAACAGGCTGATGGTCGTTTGCCGCATCTGGAATTTACAGAAAATCCAGATATTGCCCGCTTTGTTGGGCATCATGATAGCTTGCGCCCGGATTTGGTGATTGGCTTTGCGGCAGAGACCATTGATGTGGATGTCCATGCCAAGGCCAAATTGATCAAAAAGAAAACTGACTGGATCATCGCCAATGATGTTTCGCCAGAAACCGGCATCATGGGCGGGGATCGCAATCAGATCAAACTGATCAGCCATGACGGCATTGAAGCGTGGGATGATATGCCCAAACATGATGTCGCGCGCCATCTCATTGCACGGATTGCTGCACATTTTGACGCTCACCTTTAAGGATTTCATCATGACCAAACTGGCTTTCAAAACCCTGCCGCATTTTGACGGCCTGAGCCTGCCCCGCTATGAAAGCGAAGAGGCTGCTGGCATAGATCTTCGCGCCGCCAATGAGGCGGATACACCTGTCCGTCTTGCTGCCAAAGGGGGGCGTGCCCTTGTGCCAACCGGTCTGGCTATGGCGTTGGAGATTGGCTTTGAAGCACAAATTCGCCCCCGCTCCGGGCTGGCTTACAAGCATGGGGTCACGGTCCTCAATGCACCAGGAACCATTGACAGCGATTATCGTGGCGAGCTGAAAGTGCTGTTGATCAATCATGGCGAAGACGATTTTATCATTGAGCGGGGGATGCGGATCGCCCAGATGGTTGTTGCCCCGGTTTTGCAAGCGGATGTTGTTGATGTAGATGCTTTGCCAGACAGTGTGCGCGGGGCTGGCGGCTTTGGCTCGACCGGGCGGCATTGATAGCTTGCAAAGGCGTTTGAGCAAAGATAGTAGAATAATTTTCTATTCGAATAGCTTCACCTTTTCTATTCTATAATTTCATACCTTCAAAATCTAAAAATAAAGCCATATTTTCTTTTATTGTCATGAAGGTTGGAACGCAATTCCTCGCAAGACCGGCCCTGACTATCTACATTATCTTCAAAGATATTTTGACTTTGTAAGGATAGATCATGGCTCACTCTCCCAGAAGCACAGAAGGCCGCGGCCGGATTTACGATTCCATCATTGATACCATTGGCAATACGCCTTTGGTGCGTTTGAACAAGCTTGCAGAGGCTCATGGCGTGAAAGCCAATTTGCTGGCCAAGCTTGAATTTTTCAATCCGCTGGCCAGCGTGAAAGATCGCATTGGTGTGGCCATGATTGAAAGCATGGAAGCGGCAGGTACCATTATACCGGGCAAAACCACTTTGATTGAGCCAACCTCTGGCAATACCGGTGTTGCTTTGGCTTTTACGGCTGCCGCAAAAGGCTATCGTCTTATTCTGGTGATGCCGGAAACCATGTCGATTGAGCGTCGCAAAATGTTTGCCTTTCTTGGTGCCGAGCTGGAATTGACCGAAGGCCCCAAAGGCATGAAGGGAGCCATTGCGCGCGCTGAAGAGCTGGTCAATGAGCTGGATGATGCCATTATCCCGCAACAGTTTCAGAATGCGGCAAACCCGGAAATTCATACCCATACCACTGCCAATGAAATCTGGAATGATACAGATGGCAAAGTGGATGCGCTGATTTCCGGCATTGGTACCGGGGGCACGATTACTGGTGTTGGCTCTGCGCTGAAACAGCGCAATGAAGCTTTGCATGTGGTTGCGGTTGAACCAACAGACAGCCCCATTCTGTCTGGTGGTCAGCCTGGTCCTCATAAAATTCAGGGCATTGGCGCCGGTTTTGTGCCCGATGTGTTGAATACCGAAATTTATGATGAAGTGATCACCATTGCCAATGAGGATGCCTTTGCCCATAGCCGTGAATTGGCACGCCTTGAAGGGGTGCCTGCCGGTATTTCTTCTGGTGCTGCTATTGCGGCTGCTCTGGAGGTTGGCAAACGTGATGATATGGCCGGCAAGAATATTGTCATCATCATTCCAAGCTTTGCCGAGCGCTATCTCTCAACCGCTCTTTTTGAAGGCGTCTAAGCCTCTTTTGCGCCAATCCAAATCTCTCAAAGGCCAGACAATGCTCTGGCCTTTGGTGTTTCTGCCTTTGTTTTTTCCAACTTCGCTTTCATACTGGTTCTATTGGAATCAAAAAAGGATGTTGGATTATGATGCGGACTCCGATCAGACTTTTTACAAATATTTTGCAGACAAGCGTTATCTGGCGCTTTGTTCTGGCTGTTTTCGGCATTTTCTTGATGACAGCCTCTTCTTTTGCTGGCGATGTTGCAGAATTTCGCAGTCATGGCTTTTCTGAGAATGGCCGCTATTTTGCTTTTGAGGAATTTGGCCGACAAGATGGCTCTGGCTTTGCCTATTCCAACATTTATCTGATTGATCTGGAAAAGGATCAATGGCTGGAAGGAAGCCCTGTTCGGGTGTTGATCAAGGATGAGACTCAGCCGGTTTTGGCGGCAAGGATCAAGGCTTTCTCCGAGGTCTCGCCCTTGTTGCAGCGCTATAATATTGCTATCAGCGGGGCCTTGTTGGCTGCCAATCCCGTGACCGAGCGGGGCGCCGATCCCATGTCTTTGTCATTCTCCTTCTTGAAAGTTCCAATCCTTGGCCAACAGGGCAAAGCTTACATTTTGCAATTATGGCAGGAAGATGCTCAGGATTTTCATGGCTGCAACCAAAATGGCCGAGTTATGGGCTTTGGGCTGGATATGAAGCAGGGAGAGGCTGGGGATCCTTTGGAAATATATGAGGATAAAGAGGTGCCCAAATCGCGAAATTGTCCGATTTCCTATCGACTCATAGCTGTTTATGCATCCTCTCGTTATAATCGCTCAGACTATGCTGTTGCCTTGATCGGGGTTTATCAGCGCGGATTTGAAGGACCAAGTCTTCGCTATATTGCCGTTCCCATCAAATTGTAACAGCAATTCAGGCCCCGCTAAAAAGCTAAAAAGAGACATGCCCTATCATGCTGGATGAACAAGAACTGGACCGCTATGCCCGCCATATTTTGCTGCGTGATGTGGGGGGGGCGGGTCAGCAAAAGCTAAAAGCTGCTCGTGTTTTGGTCATTGGGGCGGGAGGCCTTGGCTCCCCCGTTCTGGCTTATCTGGCCGCAGCGGGTGTTGGGACGCTCGGGGTGGTGGATGATGATCATGTCTCACTTTCCAATCTGCAACGCCAGATCATCCATGACAGTGATGCGATTGATGTGGCAAAGGTTGAAAGCGCGCGCCGGGCACTTGCCCGTATCAATCCGCATGTGACGCTGGAAGCACATCAAACCCGGTTGGATGAAAGCAATGGCGCTGATCTGATTGGAGCCTATGATCTGGTCGTGGATGGATCGGATAATTTTGATACGCGCTATCTGGTGGCCGATTTATGCGAGACTGCCAAAGTGCCCTTGATCACAGCGGCTGTTGGTCTGTTTGATGGCTCCATTACCACTCTTAAACCTTATGAGCACAATGACATGGGACAGCTTAATCCGCGCTATCGGGATCTGTTTCCCAAAAAGCCGGAAGCGGGTAGCATTCCCACTTGCGCCGAAGCGGGCGTTCTGGGGGCCTTGACCGGTGTTATTGGCTCTTTGCAAGCGGTGGAAGTGATCAAAGAGATTGTCGGGATAGGTGAAGGACTGGTCGGGCGCTTGATGCTCTATGATTCCCGTGCGGCCCGGTTTGAAACAATCAAATATCGCCGGAGATAAGAAAGGGGTTTATACATTCTCTCTCACGGCTATCTCGTGAATTGATATGTCTTCACGCTATTCCTGATCTAATGATCAGGGCTCCGGACAGGGCGCTTCGCACTTGCCTATCGGCCGTCACGAAGGAAAGGATTTTCCTTCGTGGATTCTTGGCCCCAGATCGTTAAGGGGAAAAGAAAACGGTGAAAGCATCGCGCTTTCACCGGGAACCGATAGCTGATCGGGCCGAATGGCCCGCGCCCTCGCAGGCCCGAGCGGCAGCGAGGAATTGCCGTGAGAGATAAAAAGCAACCCTTACAACATAGATGGCAAGACGCGATCGGGTGGACGGTGGCCATCCATGAAGGTCTTGATATTGATGATCACCTTCTCGCCCATATCGCTGCGCCCTTCCAAAGTAGCAGAGCCCATATGCGGAATGAGCACAACCCGGTTTGATTGCGCCAGCTTTGGATTGACCGCAGGTTCATGCTCAAAGACATCAAGACCCGCTCCGGCAATTTCGCCATTTAGCAACATTCGTGCCAGAGAATTTTCGTCAATCACTTCACCGCGGGCAGTGTTGACGATATAGGCATCGGGTCTGATCAGTTTCAGGCGACGGGCCGAGAGCAAATGATAGGTGCCCGGCGTATGGGGACAATGGATGGAGATGACATCCATGCGCGCCAACATCTGATCGAGACTTTCCCAATAGGTTGCTTCATACTCTGCTTCGATATTTGCAGGCAACCGGCGACGATTGTGATAATGAATTTGCATGCCAAAAGCTTTGGCACGGCGCGCAACGGCCTGACCAATGCGGCCCATACCAATGATGCCAAGACGCTTGCCCCAGATGCGGTTACCCAGCATCCATGTAGGCGACCATCCCTGCCAGCCGCCTTTTTCCATGACGGAAATGCCTTCCATGAGGCGGCGGGGCACGGCCAGAATCAGCGCCATTGCCATATCTGCGGTATCTTCGGTCAAAACACCGGGGGTATTGGTCACCACGATGCCGCGTTTGTTGGCGGTTGCCACATCAATATTGTCCACACCATTGCCGAAATTGGCAATCAGCTTCAAGCGCTCCCCTGCCTGAGACAGGACAGAGGCATCAATGCGATCGGTGACAGTGGGAACCAGAACATCAGCCGTTTTCATTGCTTCGACCAGATCGGCCTGATTCATCGGCTTGTCTTCAAGATTCAAACGAGTATCAAATAATTCCCGCATACGGGTTTCCACACTATCGGGAAGCTTGCGGGTGACAACAACGGTCGGCTTGTTTTTGGCCATAGGTTCGCCCTAATCATGCCCCAAATCTCTGGCCTTATGCTGTTTGGCTGTCTTTGATCTTGACGGATTACAAGGACAGGCTTAAACCGCAAGGCCCGATCTTTGATGAGCTCTCTTGTCTTGCAGGACACAGAATGTGCGCCACATTCTATGTCTAGCAAATGCTGAGGCGAAAGGTAAGGTCTGATCGGATTGTTCCTTGGTCAAAGAGACCATTCTTTATGGCAAGACAATTGAGGGAAAGTCGCCCTGCTTTAAATAAAGGTTTAAGGGTTTGCTTCATACTGTCCTCATGCGACGAAATACCAAAAATCAGATGGCCCAGACACATATTCTCTCGTTAAAATCCTTGTTGATCTTTTCAATGCTTGCCTTTTGGCTTTCATGGGCAGGCCAGTCTCAGGTTTTGGCGCAAGGCACTTCTGTTGGTCCGTCCGGTTACAAGGTTCCGCGATTTGTCAGCCTGAAATCTGACCGGGTCAATGTCCGCGGCGGGCCAAGCACGGATCACAAAGTGAAGTGGATTTTTCGGCGGGCGGGTCTTCCTGTTGAAATTATACAGGAATTTGAACATTGGCGCCGGGTTCGCGACTCAGAGGGCGAAGAGGGCTGGGTGTTTCATTCTCTTTTGTCCGGTCGGCGCACAGCCCTGATCAGCCCTTGGCAAAAAGCAGGCACATTGCTTAGTTTGCGACAAGAGCCACAAAATGACGCAACAGAAGTGGTGAAGGCGCAAATCAATGTTCTGGTTGATGTTTTGCAATGCAAGGATAATTGGTGTCAGGTTTCAGCACAGGATCGCCAAGGCTGGATTCGCGCCAATATGCTGTGGGGCATTTACCCGGACGAGGTGATCAAGGAATAGGATAGATGCTTTTCGCCAATTGCATCATGGAAACATATCATGCTTATCAAACCGGCAACAGAGAGTGGCCTTCCTGCTTTAAATCGGGCACTTAGACTTATAGTCCTTTCTCATTCCAGATGATCCAGAATTGGATTTGGAAGAAGCAAAAGATATTTTTGGGCAATTTCTTACTTATAATGAGTGGTAACATTTATATTGTCTGGCTTGGCAAGCAAGCCGTTGCAACCTGTTCTCTTATCATTGTTGCCAATCTGACGCGAGATGGGTGCCTTTTTGCTCTGATTGAAAATGTCGTTACACACGAACATCACCGTGGCGAAGGCTATGGCAAAGCAATTTTACATTTTGCAAGCCAAGAGGCATTAAAAATTAGATGACCATCGCCGTGAAATTTGCTTAAATTCTCTTGCTGCCTTCCTTCCATGCAAGAGACCTGCATTGTTTTCTTCTCCTGATATTTCTCTTTTTTCCAATCGCATTGTCAAGCGAGCCATAGATTTGTGGCCGGGTTTGCTCATGGCCGGTGTGATTGCCATCACTGCCAGTTATTTGTCGGAACATCATGGCGGGCCGGTGATGCTTTATGCCTTGCTGATTGGCATGGCCTTTCATTTTCTCTCAAAAGATGCCCGTTGCACGGCAGGGCTTGGCTTTGCCAGCAAACGACTTTTGCGTATCGGTGTGGCGCTGCTCGGTCTGCGTATTTCCTTTGATCAGATCCTGCTTTTGGGGTTTGAAACGCTTTTACTGATTTTGTTTGCTGTCTTGGGCTGTCTCTTTGCCGGATTGGTCATTGCCCGTTTCCTGAAAAAAGATCTTGTCTTTGGTTTGCTGACCGGAGGAGCGGTCGGGATTTGTGGGGCATCGGCAGCTCTGGCAATCAGTTCTGTCCTTCCCAAAGATCCGAGCACAGAAAAACGCATTGAACATGATACGCTTTTTACCGTGATTGCAGTCACCTCTCTGTCAACCATTGCAATGGTGCTCTATCCCACCCTTGGCTCGCTTTTGGGATTAAGCGATCAACAAATGGGCATCATGCTTGGGGCGACTATTCATGATGTGGCGCAAGTGGTGGGCGCTGGCTATGGGGTGTCGGATGAAGCAGGCGATGTGGCAACCATTGTCAAACTGGTGCGGGTCATGATGCTGTTGCCGGTCATGGTGCTTGTGGCCGTGATTATGGGCTATCTCTGTCGTCAGGCCAAAAAGAATACAGGCCAGAAGAATACAGGCCAGAAGAATACAAACCAGCCAAATCAAGACTGTCAGTCTTCCTTATCCGAGCCAACCGAATCGGGCATCACATCCGCACAAATTCCGTTCTTTGCGTTTGGATTTGTCTTTTGTGTGTTGCTTAATTCTTTTGGTTGGATGCCAGAATTTGCCCATCATGCGCTTGTCGATGCCTCACGATGGAGCCTTATTATCGCCATTTCAGCTCTGGGCGTAATGACAACCTTACAATCAATTGTAGCCTTGGGGGCCAAGCATTTGTTTGTGGTCGTGCTGGAAACCCTTTTGCTTTTGGGCGGTGTTGTGCTTGCTCTGATGCTTGTGTTCTGATCAATTTTGCCTAAGTGCCTAATTTAAAAGATTAGAACCGTCTGATAGCAAAATGTGATCAACTTTTCTTGCGACGCAGCCGCACCACAACATCAACACGGGTAATTTCCATGCCTTCGGGCACTTCTGGCAGGGCATTAACGCTCATGCCGCCGGGAATATCGACCACGCGATTGTCCTCTTCAAAGAAGAAATGATGGTGGTCGGATGTATTGGTATCGAAATAGGCTTTATTGCCTTCAACGGCAACTTCGCGCAAGAGACCGGCTTGGGTGAATTGGTGCAAGGTGTTGTAAATTGTCGCAAGGGAGACAGAGACATTTACTTTTTCTGCTTCTTGCTGCAACAATTCGGCCGAGACGTGACGATCGCCTTTTGCGAACAGCAATTCAGCCAAAGACAATCTCTGCCGGGTTGGCCGCAGGCCTGCCTCGACCAACATGTCACGTGCTGAACGTCTGTCAAAAGATGTCAAAGAAGGCTTCATTCAGGCCCATCCCATTTGGTCTTGCGGTCACTATTTGGTCCATTTCAGTTTATAGTATGCGTGATATAAGGCTTTTTTGCAAATTCGGCAAGCTCTTTAGCCAAACAGGCAGGCTCTGTCTGCTTTGCAGCACATAAGTCAAGAAAAGCTGTGGGCCAAGAAAATTTCGTAAGGTAAGCCTAGTGCAAGCGTTCAGAACAGGTTATAAGCAAATTGACTTTTAAGCGGATCAAGTGGAGCGTTGCATTGCCTTTGATCCCACGATTATGGAATGACTATGGAAGGCCTTGCAAAGCGCGCTGGCGCTTGCAGGACAAGACTTTAGCCAATCTGGACCCTTTTTGCTTTGCTTGATGCGGTGAAAAGAACAGCTGGCAAACAAGAGAAATGGACACCTTATGGAACAGCGCCAATCCAGCTTTACCTATGAAGAAATTCTGACCTGTAGCCGCGGGGAAATGTTTGGGCCGGGCAATCCGCAATTGCCTTTGCCACCAATGTTGATGCTGGATCGGATTACCGAGGTTTCTGAAGATGGCGGCGAGCATGGCAAAGGCCATATTCGCGCAGAATATGACATCACCGCAGAACGCTGGTTCTTTGATTGCCATTTTGCTGGCGATCCTGTGATGCCCGGCTGTCTGGGGCTTGATGCGCTGTGGCAGATGACCGGTTTTTATCTGGGCTGGCTGGGTCTGGAAGGCAAAGGCCGCGCGATTTCCGTTGGTGACATTCGCTTTGCCGGTCAGATTACACCGGAAACCAAGCTGGTTGAATTTGGTGTTGATTTTAAACGTGTCATGAAGGGCCGTTTGATCCTTGGCATTGGCGATGGCTGGGTCAAGGCAGATGGCGAGACCGTCTTCACTGCAAAAGATTTGCGTGTTGGTCTGTTTAAAGATCAATAACGTTGCATATTTATTGGCAGGATGGATCATAAAAATTTGGATCTGCCGATCAGATCCGGTTTAATCTTTTCTGTTTTGCCTGAAATCAAGAGCCCCAAGATTGATAGTGAGGCCCAGTATGAGACGAGTAGTCATTTCCGGTTTGGGTATTGTTTCCTCCATTGGTAACGATGCCGATCAGGTCACCGCTTCCTTGCGTGATGCAAAATCCGGCATTACTTTTTCCCAGGATTTTGCCGACCATGGCTTCAAATGTCAGGTTTGGGGCGCACCCGATATTGATACCAGCGAGCTGGTTGATCGCCGTGCCAAACGCTTTCTCTCCCAAGGGGGCGAGTGGAATCATGTGGCCATGAAACAGGCCATTGCCGATTCAGGGCTTGAGCAGGATAATATCACCAATGAGCGCACTGGCATTGTCATGGGTTCTGGTGGTCCCTCCACCCAGACCGTTGTGCAAGCGGCTGACATTACCCGCAAAAATGGCTCGCCCAAGCGCATTGGCCCCTTTGCTGTGCCAAAGGCCATGTCTTCAACGGCCTCTGCAACTCTGGCAACCTATTTCAAGATTCACGGGGTGAATTATTCCATCTCATCTGCTTGTTCCACATCCGCCCATTGTATCGGCAATGCCTATGAGCTGATCCAGATGGGCAAGCAGGATATTGTTTTTGCCGGTGGCCATGAAGATCTGGACTGGTCCATGTCCAATCTGTTTGATGCCATGGGGGCGATGTCTTCCAAATATAACGACACCCCTTCAACGGCTTCTCGCGCATATGACGCAACCCGCGACGGCTTTGTGATTGCTGGCGGTGCAGGTGTTTTGGTGGTTGAAGAGCTGGAGCATGCTTTGGCCCGTGGTGCAAAAATATATGCCGAGATTGTTGGCTATGGCGCGACCTCTGATGGCTATGACATGGTGGCCCCGTCCGGGGAAGGCGCTGTTCGCTGCATGAAGCAGGCTCTTGCTACGGTCAATGGGTCCGTTGATTATATCAATTGTCATGGCACATCGACGCCGGTTGGTGACAAGCAGGAAATTGGCGCCATTCGCGAAGTCTTTGGCGAGGCCATGCCTCATATTGCTTCTACCAAATCCCTGACCGGTCACTCTTTGGGCGCTGCTGGCGTTCAGGAATCCATTTATTCTTTGTTGATGCTGCAAGCGGGCTTCATTGGCGCATCCGCTCATATCAGTGAGCTGGATCCTGAATTTGACGGGGTTCCGATTGTGCGCGAACGCATTGACAATGCCAAGATCGATACCGTTTTGTCCAATTCCTTTGGCTTTGGCGGCACCAATGCAACGCTGGTTTTCCAGCGTTATAACGGCTAAGGGGTCTTGTATTGATGACTGGTTTGATGACTGGCAAGCGCGGCCTCGTTATGGGGGTCGCGAACAATCATTCCATTGCCTGGGGCATTGCCACAACATTGGCAGATCAGGGTGCGGAGCTTGCTTTCACCTATCAAGGAGAAGCCCTTGGCAAGCGGGTGAAACCGCTGGCAGAGAGCATCGGCTCTGATTTTGTCATGCCCTGTGATGTGGAAGACCTGGCCTCTGTTGATGCTGTGTTTGACGGCTTGAAAGACAAATGGGGTTCGATTGACTTCATTGTTCATGCCATTGGCTTTTCTGACAAGAATGAGCTGAAAGGGCGTTATGCGGATACCAGCCGGGAAAATTTTACCCGCACTATGGTGATTTCCTGCTTCTCTTTCACTGAGATTGCCAAGCGTGCTGCGGCGATGATGAATGAAGGGGGATCCATGATCACCCTGACATATGCCGGTTCTGTACGGGTGATGCCCAACTATAATGTGATGGGTGTTGCCAAAGCGGCTCTGGAAAGCTCTGTACGCTATCTGGCCACTGATTTTGGACCCGATGGCATTCGTGTTAATGCGATCTCTGCTGGCCCTGTGCGCACCCTTGCTGGGGCTGGAATTTCGGATGCACGCCAGATGTTCAATTATCAGCGTGATAACAGCCCATTGCGCAAATCCACCAGCATCGAAGATGTCGGAGGCACAGCGCTTTATCTGCTTTCTGATCTGTCCTCTTCTGTGACCGGAGAAACCCATTATGTGGATGCCGGTTATAATACCGTATCCATGCCCACTCTGGACACATTGGGTTATCTGGATAAACGATAGTCGGTGCGAGCTGAATTTTGATAACAGGATGAAGGAGGACCAGATGGTTCTCCTTTTTTATTGGACTTTTATCGAGCTGCCCCGTTATACCGTTGGTATTATGGCTCATTCATACCGCTGGTATCAATTGCTCAGACTTTGTTAACTATCTCTCTTAGCGTCAAATTTATTTCCTCTGCTTTAAAGTGTGATGATGCATATGCAACAGCCAAGAGGCGTGGGGATGTTGGTGACTGCCGAGCGCAAATTTTCTATCAATAAAAAGCAATGGCTCCTGATGGGCGGATTGGCGTTGTTCAATCTCTTTTATGCTATTTTGCTATTCTGGCTTTTGGGTGATGACAGCCCAATGCTGGGTCTTGTGCAAATTGCCATGATTGCGCTGATTTCTGCCCTGTCTTTCAGCATTTTCTATCGCTTTAACAAACGCGAAATTGAAATGCGCAAAGCCTTTGAAGAATTGTCAACCAATGACAAATTGACCGGTCTGAGTACACGCACAAAATTTGCCCAGACCATTGGCAAATATCTGGAAAATTCGCGAAAGACCCAGCCCTTTGCCTTGATATTGCTCGATATCGACCGCTTTAAAGAAGTCAATACAAGCCTTGGTTATGCGGCGGCTGATGATTTGCTCAAAGCATTCAGCAAGCGTCTTGTGCATTTTGCAGATCATCGCAGCGATTGTGCCCGCCTGTCCAGCAATGAATTTGCGCTGCTGATCCGCTATGATGGCAGTGGCGAAACATTACAAGCGCGCATGCAAGCATTGCTGACCGATCTTTACCACCCCTTTTCCAGCGAAGGCCGCTCGATTGAGCTTTCCTTATCTGGTGGCGTCTCTCTCTATCCTGACGATAGCCAAAGCGCTCCCTGCCTGATGCAATATGCACACTTTGCTTTGCAGCGCGCCAAGCAACAGGGACATAACCGGATTTTTTGCTATGAAGAAGGGGCCGATGAGAAACTTCATGACTTGCAATTGCTCTCGCAAGACATGGACCGGGCGTTGAAGAATGATGAATTTAAACTGTTTTTCCAGCCACAATTCAGCTTTTCAACGGGTGAGCAGGTTGGCTTTGAAGCCCTGATCCGCTGGGATCATCCTGAGCGGGGTCTTATTTCGCCTGCTGATTTTATTCCAATTGCCGAGCAAAATGGCTTTATCATTCCCTTGTCAGAATTTGCTTTGATGGAGGCCTGCAAGGCTGCGACTAGTTGGGTCAATCCATTGCGAGTTGCCGTGAATTTGTCTCCCATCCAGATGCAACATGTTGATGTCGCAGATTTGGCCGAGCGGGCCTTGCAGGAAACCGGGCTTGAGCCTTCTCGTCTGGAACTGGAAGTCACGGAAAGCCTGTTCATTGATATGTCCGATCAGGCCGCCAGCACGCTCAAACGCCTACAGGATATAGGTGTTACCATTGCTCTGGATGATTTTGGCACTGGTTATTCCGGCTTGAATTATCTTAGCAACTTCCCCTTTGATAAGCTCAAGATTGATCGCAGTTTTGTCAAGGATCTGTCCCATGACAAAGGCGCTATGGCAATTATTTCTGCTGTGATCGGTATGGCACAAAGTCTTGATATGCGCATCACGGCTGAGGGCATTGATAATAAAGAAGTGCTCGAAATTTTAAAACTTGCTGGCTGTCATGAAGCACAGGGCTTCTTGCTGGGTAAACCGCGCGATATTGCGCTGTTACCGGGCGTGGAGATGGGCTTGCCCGCACAAAAGGAAGCCGCTTAATCCAAACGGATTGTCATTTTCAATAGAAAAACCCCGCAAGGTTTGCGACCTTGCGGGGTTTCTTTTGTGACAAAGATTGGCTGGACCGGACTTAGTCAGCTTTTTCTTCGCGCTTGATTTCTTCGCCGGTTTCCTGATCCACCACTTTCATGGACAGGCGTACCTTGCCGCGCTCATCAAAGCCCAACAGCTTGACAAAAACGCTGTCGCCTTCCTTGACCACATCTGTCACCTTGTTGGTGCGCTGTGGGGTCAATTGAGAGATATGGACCAGACCATCGCGGGCACCAAAGAAATTCACAAATGCGCCAAAGTCAACGGTCTTGACCACTTTGCCTTTGTAGATTTCACCAACTTCCGGCTCGGCTGCAATGGATTTGATCCAATTGACCGCGGCGGTGATGGCTGCGCCATCAGAAGATGCCACTTTGATGGTGCCATCATCTGCGATATCGACTTTAGCGCCGGTTTTTTCGGTGATTTCACGTATCACTTTACCACCAGAGCCGATAACTTCACGGATCTTGTCGGTTGGGATCTTGAAGGTCTCGATGCGTGGTGCATGTTCGCCAACTTCCGGGCGGGCTTCTGACAGAGCGTTTGCCATCTCATCGAGAATATGCAGACGACCGCCTTTGGCCTGTTCCAGCGCAACTTTCATGATCTCTTCGGTGATGCCATCAATCTTAATGTCCATTTGCAAAGAGGTGATGCCATCCGAGGTACCAGCGACTTTGAAGTCCATGTCACCCAGATGATCCTCATCACCCAGAATGTCAGAGAGAACTGCAAATTTCTCGCCTTCCTTGATCAGGCCCATAGCGATCCCCGCAACTGGAGATTTCAGTGGCACACCAGCATCCATCAGAGACAGGGATGTACCACAGACGGTTGCCATGGAAGAAGAACCGTTGGATTCGGTCACTTCAGAGACAACACGCAAGGTGTATGGGAAGTCATGATGGGCAGGCAGAACCGGACGAACAGCGCGCCATGCCAGCTTGCCATGACCGATTTCACGGCGGCCAGGAGAGCCCATGCGGCCTGCTTCACCAACAGAATATGGAGGGAAGTTATAATGCAGTAGGAAGGTTTCTTTATAAGTGCCTTCCAAAGCATCGACAAATTGCTCATCATCCCCAGTACCAAGGGTTGCAACAACCAGAGCCTGCGTTTCTCCGCGGGTGAACAGAGCAGAGCCATGGGTGCGTGGCAATGTGCCAACCTCAGAGACGATCTGACGCACGGTGGAGAGATCACGGCCATCGATACGGGAGCCGGTTTCGATGATCTGACCACGCACGATGCCAGCTTCAACTTTTTTGAAAACATCGCCCACCAGAGAGGTTGCTGGCGCGTCTTCATTTTCCTCATCGCACAAGGCTTCAATCACTTTGGCCTTGACCACATCAACCGCATCGCGGCGTTCGGTCTTGGAGGTGATTTTGTAAGCATCAGCCAGCTCGGAGCCAACGATTTCCAGAACTTTGGCTTTCAGCTCGGAATTGTCAGGGGTGACAAATTCGCGAGGCTCTTTGGCGGCTTTTTCTGCCAGACGGATGATGGCGCCAAGCACAGGCTGGAATGCCTTGTGACCGAACATAACAGCGTCAAGCATGGTTTCTTCTGGCAGATTCTGAGCTTCTGATTCCACCATCAGAACAGCATCAGATGTCCCGGCAACAATCAAATCCAGCTTGCTGTCTTCCATCTGGTCAACAGCTGGGTTGAGCACAAATTCGTCATTGATCAGACCAACGCGTGCGCCGCCAATTGGCCCCATGAACGGAACGCCAGACAGGGTCAGAGCAGCAGAGGCTGCAACCATGCCCAGAATGTCCGGGTCATTTTCCATGTCATGGCTCATCACGGTGATGATGACCTGAGTTTCGCACTTATAGCCATCCACAAAGAGAGGGCGGATCGGACGGTCGATCAGGCGGGAAACCAGCGTTTCCTTTTCGCTTGGACGGCCTTCGCGCTTGAAATAACCGCCTGGAATTTTACCGGCAGCGTAAGCTTTTTCCTGATAATTGACAGTCAGGGGGAAGAAATCGAGACCCGGCTTTGGCTGTTTGGCAGACACAACGGTTGCCAAGACGGTGGTGCCGCCCAATGATGCGACAACGGCACCATCAGCCTGACGAGCCACTTTACCGGTTTCCAGGACGAGCTGTTGGCCGCCCCATTCAATTTCTTCACGTTGAATATCGAACATTCAAATGTCCTTTCATAGATGCCCCCATACATACATTTTCAACGGGGCATGTTCGGCATATATGCCACGGGCAAGACAACGAGAGGCTTTTGCATGTCTTTCATACAAGCCAAAACCGCTTGCAATCCTGCCTGTGACCTTATCGCGAGCCTACCCTATGCAGGCTCGTAGTGGTTGTTTCATGACTTGCTCTATAAAGTCTTAAAACAAAATAGCGAGGAGCAGGTTACACCCGATCCTCTGCATCAGACACAATCGCTGACAAGAGAAAACGCGGTGGCATGAACCACCGCGTTTTCTCTGGAGTTAGCGACGCAGACCAAGACGCTTGATCAGGTCCTGATAGCGGGCTTCGTCTTTGCCCTTGACATAGTCAAGAAGCTTACGACGCTGGGACACCAGCTTCAGAAGGCCACGACGAGAGTGATTGTCTTTCTTGTGAGACTTGAAATGCTCAGTCAGATTGGCAATACGCTCGGACAGAACAGCAACCTGTACCTCTGGGGAACCGGTGTCACCGTCATTGGTGGCATATTCTTTGATCAGTTCTTGTTTGCGTTCAGCAGAAATCGACATCGGGATCTCCTTATTGGTTTGGCTGAGGCGTGGACAGATCCACTGAGCTCTCAGGCAGATTGAAAACACGCTTTGGACATAATTCTCCGGCAACAATTTCGCAGATGGCAACGGGTTTCCCCGCATTCATGGCCAGTGCAAAACCATCGATTGGAGCTTCATTTCCACGTAGCAAAACCGATTGACCTCGGCGTAATCTTGCTACGGCATTCCTGTTTATGGCCAGTGCCGGGATGTCGTCCAGCGCGGTCTCAACAGGAAGCAAAGCATTGGCAAGCCCGGGCTCGCCGGGCGCACTATGGCTCAAAGCTTCCAGATTTTCCAGCGAAATCAACATGTCTTCGTGAAATGGTCCAGAGCAGAGCCGACGCAGGCCAATGACATGACCTCGCGTACCGAGTTGTCGCCCAATATCACGCGCTAACGAGCGCACATAGGTGCCCTTGGAACATTCGGCGACAAAAATTGCAGTATCTTCGTCCGGGACTTCAACCAGTTCCAGATCGTGAATGGTGATAGGGCGTGCAGCCAATTTGACCTCTTCGCCATCGCGGGCCAGATCATAGGCGCGCTCGCCATTGACCTTGATGGCGGAAAAAGCCGGGGGCACCTGCATGATCTCTCCGGTGAAATGATCAAGGCAGGCTTCGATCTCTTCTTCACTGGGGCGATGGGCAGAGCTGTCAATCAATTCGCCCTCGGCATCATCGGTGCTGGTTTCCTCGCCCCAGCGCACGGTGAATTCATATAATTTTACGCCATCCATGACATAAGAAACCGTCTTGGTGGCTTCGCCCAAGGCAATGGGCAGACAGCCAGTGGCCAACGGATCCAGTGTGCCGGCATGACCGGCTTTTTTGACATTGAAAATGCGCTTGATGGCACCCACAGCTTGGGTGGAGGTCATTTCCAAAGGCTTGTCCAAAGCCACCCAGCCATGGATATCGGTGCGGCGTTTAGCGCGGAATTGCTGCTTTTTCTGTTTTTTTGGCTTTGCAGGCTGTCGGTCCTGATCTGCCAGCGTGTTTTCATTGTCTGACATGCCCGCCTCTATTCATCATCTGTCTGATCATCTTTGGCTTGCAGATCCTGCACAACCTTGGGCGAGCTCAGCAGCGCATCAATGCGGGCGGCTTCGTCGAACGTTTCGTCATAGCGAAAGCGCAATTCTGGCGTATGTTTCATGCCCAGATCGCGGCCCAGACGGCCCCGCAAATATTTCTTATGGTGATTGAGGGCATCGACAATCTCTTTTTCTATGCCCGGTACACCCAATGGCATGACAAAGGCCGTTGCCAATTTCATATCCGGTGTGACACGCACTTCGGGAATGGAAATCACATGATTTTGCAGCAGATCATCCTGAACCTCGCCACGGGTCAGGCATTCGGAAATGGATTTGCGCACCAATTCGCCCACGCGCAACTGGCGCTGAGACGGCATCCCTTTGCCGCCGCTTGTCTTTCGGCTCATTGTTTATCCTATAAACAGCAAGGCAGCGGCCGGGATTGGACCGACCGCCGCACTTTTTTGATGGCCAAAGGCCAGATCAATTCTTCCACAAGTCTCTGATTTACAGAGACCGGGCAATCTCTTCGACGCGGAAGCATTCGATTTGATCACCGACGCGGATATCTTCGTATTTTTCAAAGGCCATACCGCATTCCTGACCGACCACAACCTCTTTGACTTCATCCTTGAAGCGTTTGAGGGTTGAGAGTTTGCCAGTGTGAATGACCACATTGTCACGCAGCAAGCGCACGCCAGTTCCACGCTCCACGGTGCCTTCTGTCACGCGGCAACCGGCAACCTTGCCGACCTTGGTAATGTTGAAGACTTCCAGAATTTCGGCGTAACCAATAAAGGTTTCGCGCACTTCCGGGCTGAGCATACCGGACATACCCGCTTTCACATCATCTGTCAGATCATAGATAATGTTGTAATAGCGGATCTCGACGCCTTTTTGCTCGGCTGCCTGTTTGGCCTGCTGGTTTGCACGCACGTTAAAGGCAATGATCGGAGCGCCAGAGGCCTCGGCCAATGTGACATCGGATTCGGTGACACCACCAACCCCGGAATGCAGAATCTGGGCAGAGACTTCCTCGTTGCCGATTTTGTCCAACGCTCCAATAATGGCTTCAACCGAACCTTTCACGTCGCCTTTGATGACAATCGGGAAGGTTTTGGCGTCAGAGGCCTTGAGGTTGGAGAGCATTTGCTCCAGTGACCCACGGTTGGCTTTGGCTGCGGCCAGATCCTTGTTTTTGCGAATGCGATAATCGGTGATTTCGCGTGCACGGCCTTCGGTCTCGACCACGGCAACCAAGTCACCAGCATCTGGTGCAGACTGGAAGCCGAGAATTTCAACCGGTTTGGATGGCTCGGCAGTGTCCACTTTCTTGCCATGATCATCGATCAGAGCACGGACTTTACCCCATTGCTCGCCAGCAACAACAATGTCACCAACGCTCAATGTACCGCCCTGCACCAGAACAGTTGCGACCGGACCGCGGCCTTTGTCGAGCTTGGCTTCGACAACGATGCCGTCTGCTTCGCGATCTGCGTTGGCACGCAGCTCGAGTAGCTCGGTCTGCATCAGAATGGCTTCAAGCAGGCCATCGAGATTCTGACGTTTAAGAGCAGAGACTTCCACTTCCAGAACTTCACCGCCCATGCTTTCGACAAAGACTTCATGCTGGAGCAATTCATTGCGAACGCGGGATGGATCAGCCGCTGGCAAATCCATTTTGTTGACCGCAACAATGATTGGCACTTGAGCGGCACGGGCATGGTTGATGGCTTCAATGGTTTGAGGCATCACACCGTCATCGGCCGCCACAACCAACACCACGATATCGGTGGATTTGGCACCACGGGCACGCATTTCTGTAAAGGCAGCGTGGCCCGGCGTATCGATGAAGGTAACTTTCTCACCATTTTGCTCGACCTGATAAGCCCCGATATGCTGGGTGATGCCGCCTGCTTCGCCTTTGACCACATTAGCTTGACGGATGGCATCCAAAAGCGAGGTCTTACCATGGTCAACGTGACCCATAATGGTCACGACCGGAGGACGCTTCTCAAGGCTTTCATCTGAATCTTTCTTGTCAAACAGGCCTTCTTCCACATCCGCTTCCGAAACACGCTTGACAGTATGACCCAGTTCTTCGGCCACCAATTGCGCAGTATCAGCATCGAGAATATCGACAGTTTTGACCATCTGACCCTGTTTCATGAGGATCTTGATCACGTCAACGGCCCGCTCGGTCATACGCTGTGCCAATTCCTGAACCGTGATGGTTTCTGGAATGACCACTTCACGGAAGACCTTTTCACGCGCAACGTCCTGTCCACCTTTTTGCTGTTTGGCACGACGGCGACGCATGGATGCCAAAGAGCGCTGGCGCTCATTCTCATTCAGCGCATTGGACAGGGTCAGTTTACCACGGCGACGCTCATCGGTGCGTGGCTTGGCTGGCTGATTGGCCTTGTTGTCATCAGGGCGCGTGCGCTTTGGTGCAGGCTTAAGAGTCTTTGCACCGGGCTTGCCCTCTGCATTGAGATCTGGTGCTGGAGCAACAAAGCCACCACCGGGACGACCCGGACCACCGGGACGGCCTGCACCACCTGGACGAGGCCCACGATCCCCACCGGGACGATCACCAGAACGCGGAGGACGGCCACCGCGGTCATTGCGATCCCCACCCGGACGATCACCGGAGCGAGGAGGACGGCCACCACGGTCATTGCGATCCCCACCCGGACGATCACCGGAGCGAGGAGGACGGCCACCACGGTCATTGCGATCCCCACCC